>DUNI01000224.1 GCA_012839445.1 Bacillota bacterium | reverse complement strand
CAGTCGCTATATTTTTCGCGATACCATTTTAAAAACTCTTCTTGTCCTTCGGCAATACATTGCCATGAAGCCGGATCGTAGGTAACCAACCGGCCAATGGTAGCTAAGAGTTGTTCTCTTGTTATCTTTTCATTAGGAGCAAAGCGATTCTGTTCGGTCCCACGCATTAAGCCGGCAGCAACTACCTTCTCCACAGCTTCCCTATACCAAGCACCATTAGGAATATCAACAAATAAACTCTTACTTCCAGAGCTCTCTACACTTTCTTCAATACCTGCAAAAGGTAAAACCCTGGCTAAAATAGCAGCAAATTGAGCCCTGGTAAGGGATTCTTTAGGAGCAAAATGCCGTTCGTCCACTCCTGATATTATTCCTTGAAGATACAAGGCATATGTTTGGGCGGCCAAGGTCTCATCCTGGATGTCACTAAACCTGTGTTGGAAATTGGATTTAGGCTCTGCCCAAGTGCTAATAATGTCAGTCACATAACTTGTATGGGCCGGGTCGATAACATCCCCATCATCTGCAATAAGATCATGCGAGCATTGGATCTTGAACCGACCTCCGGGCTTGAGCCCGTTTACGTCCAGCATAAGATATGAATGCATTGGATGACCCTGAAACGGACCATAGTGATCACCTGTCGCCTCAATCTTAACCGGTTTTACATCATCGGCTGTGGCCAAATTGCCATCTTCATCATAAGTGACAGTTATCCTCCAGGCAGTCCCCCATACCGGTCGATTAAAGTCAGCCACCAATTCTAAGCAATCGGGCCAAGCTTCGCTCTTGCCTAAGTAACGGACGCGCTCAAGTCTCAGCTTGTCGTCCCGGTGAACATGGACTGTACGGGTAGTCATGGCTGAGTATCTGGGATCGATACTGCTCCCATCCTCAGCCCTAACCCCTTCTCCCACCCTCACCAGAAAACGGCCTTCTTCTTTCGGCAAAAAGTCCACAATATCTAATGTTACCTCATTGGCATTGTTCCTATGACCACCAGGTCCCACTTCTTCAGGGACAACCAAAACCTGGTCGTCCTCGGTAGAAAAATCCCCGTCTTTATCAAACAACACTTCATAATCCTCTGGTGTTCCCGGCTCGGATAAGTCCTTATTAAATCTTAGGAACAAAGGAAACCAGTTCTGCTCCGACGGGTACACTGTTCTCACATCGGCTTCCATTAGACAAAAAGGAGTCGTCTTGGCCTGAACAGGCAAACCTATAACAATAAGCACCATAACTATTAATCCTGCAGCCACTGTTAGAACTTTGCGTCTCACTTATGTTCCCCCATTCTATTGCTGTGTTGGAACGATTTTTCTTAACCGTTCCGGTGACTTTACAGCATTCGACAAGAAGGGAAACTTTTCCTTTGTCTTTGTCCAATCCAAAACACACAAATGGCAAAGGCGCTTATGGATTACCATGAAAAAAGCCGGGCTTTACCCGGCTTTAGCAGTTATCTGTTATAGATTTATAACATGTTTGGCACCCACATAATGAGCTGCGGCACATAGGTAATAAGAATGAGTACTGTAAACATAACAGCAATAAATTTTAATACCGCCTTACTTACATCAGCTAGAGGTAATTGCGATATATTACAGGAAACGTACAAAGCTGTTCCCACCGGTGGTGTTAGCAGTCCGATTGTTAGGTTAATAACCATAACCAAACCAAAATGAACAAGATTAATATCCAAAGACTTCGCTAGCGGCAATAATACTGGGGCGAGTAAAATGATAGCCGGCCCGCTATCAAGAAACATACCCACAATAAGAAGCAGCACATTAATCATAAGTAGTATCATATACTTATTGCTCGATATGCTTAAAATGCTCTCAGCGATAGCTTGGGGAATACGTTCACTGGCAAGCACCCAGCCAAACAACGATGCCGTACAAATAAGAAACGTAACTACAGCTGTACTAATCACTGTTTCGCTAAAAATCTCAGGTAGGTCACGCCAATCTATTTCCTTGTAGACAAACATGCCTACTACCAAACCATAAACCGCAGCTACCACTCCACCTTCGGTGGGAGTAAAAATTCCACCCCTAATACCCACAATGATTATAAGAGGCATAATCAGTGCCCAAATTGCGTTTTTAAAGCTCTTTATTTTTTCCGGCCAGGGCACATAAGGCTCAGTCGGATAACCGTCTCTCTTAGCCACATAACTAGAAACCAGCATCAGTCCCAGGCCTATAAGCACACCGGGAACAATCCCTGCTAAGAAAAGGTCGCCAATAGATACTTGGGCCACCACTCCATAGATAATCATGGCAATGCTGGGCGGTATAATGAGCCCGATGCTACCGGCACACGCTACTAAGGCAGCCGAAAACGCCTTGTCGTATCCTCGGCGGGTCATCTCCGGAACCATGATAGAACCAATAGCTGCCGTATCAGCAACACCGGAACCGGAAATACCCCCCATAACCACTCCTGTCAGAGCCACTACATGGGCCAGACCGCCCTGAAAGTGTCCCACAAGAGCACTGGCAAAATCAATTATACGACGTGTAATGCCGCCATGATCCATGAGGGAACCTGCCAGCATAAAGAAAGGTATCGCCATCAGGGCAAAAGAATCCACTGCCGTGAACATGCGCTGAACAACAACCTGTAATGGATAGCCACCGAAGACAACCAGAGCTACAATAGCTGCTACGCCCAAGGTGAAAGAAACAGGAACACCAAATACTACTAAGATAATAAATACCCCAAATAAGATGCCTATCATTGGGTATCGCCCCCCTTAGGGCCAAAATAGCGCAGGAAATCTAGAACAAGGTAGAATGCCATAAGAGCACCTGCTACCGGTATAATAATGTATACGTAGATCATTGGTATCTGTAAGGCAGCACTTACTTGTTTTTTGCCTAAATCAAGCATTAATATTCCTGCATATACCATGGTAAAAGCTAAGCATAACATAGCTAAATGGCCAATTATGAACATGATTTTCTGTATTTTAGGCGGGCAAATCCTCAAAAAGCTGTCTAAAGCAACGTGAGCATGTTTCCTCACTGCTAAAGCCGCCCCAATAAAGGTTATCCATACAAACAGATAACGTCCCACTTCCTCAGACCAAGACAGACTGTTGTGTAAGACATAGCGAGCAACTACTTGTAAGAAAATTACTCCTACCATAACCATCATCATTATGCCAGCGATATTATATAGGGTTCGAAAAAGCTTGTCTTCACGCCGCTGCGTCAATGGCGACTCCCCCTAATTCCATCAAAGTGCTCTGCCTTTTGGTACGTCGGTTGGTAACCCCCAACCGACGTACCTGTTTCTGCCGATTATTTCGTGTTAATTATCTTGTCATATATGTCTTGTCCATATTTCTGCGCAAACTCTGCATGAACAGTCCGAGCTAACTTTGCGAATTCCTCTGTGTCCGGATTGGTAACTTCAACACCTTGCTCCTTCATTTCAGCTAACAGGGTATCGGCCTTCTCTGCCACTAACTTGTTTTCATACTCTGTAGCTTCCTGAGCTGCCTCTTCAACAATTTGTTGCTGTTCCGGTGTAAGCTTGTTGTACGTGGCATCACTCATGGCCAAAATAACATACTCATACTTATGGTTCGTCATAGCGATATACTTCTGCACTTCATAAATATGCCCAGCATGAATGTAAGGAATAGGATTCTCTTGGGCATCTACTACTTTTTGTTGAAGTGCAGTGTAGACCTCACCCCAGGCCATAGGTGTGGGATTGGCTCCCATGGCTTTCCAAGCAGCTACCATGGGTGGGATCTCCGGTACTCTAATTTTGAGCCCTTGGATATCCTCTACTGCATTGATCGGCTTATTACTGGTAAGCTGCCTGGGGCCCCGTTCCCAAAAAGCTAAGCCTCTTATGTTAGCATTTGTCAGCAGTTTGTCCATCAATTCTTCGCCTACAGGGCCATATATAACTTTGCGTAAATGTTCCTCGTCCCGGAACAAATACGGCAGCTCCATAATCTGCAAAGAAGGTTCAAAGTTGCCTAATACACCGGCAATGAGAGCAAAATCCACCGATCCCATCTGCAACCCTTCTGCCATATCCCGATCGTTACCAAGAGTTGAATTAGGGTAAATCTCGATCTTTACTTCTCCGTTACTTTTTTCTTCTACTAGCTCAGCAAATTTTTCGGCCCCAAGTTGCCACAGGTCTTCCTGGGTTTGAATATGACCCAACTTAAGAACCACCGGTTCGCTGTTACCATCAGACGTTTGGCCGGCGTCCGGTGACGCAGGTGAAGAACAGCCTACAACCGATGTCAATAATGTAGCACTTACAACTAATAGAGCCAAAACTTTAGCTAACCTTTTCATAACAAATACCCCCCATTTTTGAATTTAAGGCTGCACTACAATTTTTACTATGTTTCCGGCCTTATCTGCCAGCATCTTCAGTCCTTGTTCAGTTTCTGCCAGAGAAAGTTCTTGGGTGATCAAACTGCTCACATCGACTTCCTTGGTGGACAGCAAACGTACCGCTTCCTCAAAATCTTGAGACTGGTAAGTTTGGCTACCGGCCAAAGTCTGCTCATTAAATACAAAGGAGTAGGTATAAACCGGGATGGGCTTCGTAATCATAGCAACCAAAGTTATCCGGCCACGGCGACGGGTAATAGCAGAAGCCTGGTCAATAATGGTGCCTGGACCGGCGGCAATGATAACCTTATCTACCCCTACATCATCAGTCCAACTTCTGATCTTCTCAACTGGGTCTTCCCTAAGAGCATGTATAGCAGCTTTAGCGCCCAGCTTCTTGGCCATCTCTAAATTAAAATCCACAACGTCGGTGCAATAAACTGTCTCTATTCCCTTTGCTTTCGCTACCAAGAGGGCCAATAGACCAATGGTTCCCGATCCTAAAATAGCCACTGTGTCGCCAGGTTTAAGCTCAGCTCTTCTCACAGCATGAACAGCAACTGCTAGCGGTTCGGCCATTAGGCCTTCTGCAAAGCTTAAACTTTCCGGGATCGCGTACACTGTTTCTTCCGGAGCCACAAAATACTCCACAAATGTTCCAACCCAAGATGGAGTACCTGGAACCTTTTTGTTCAGACATAGGTTGGCTAATCCCTGTCCACAATAGCGGCATTGGCCACACCCTACCTGCGGTTCCACTGTAACTCTGTCACCGGCCTTGAACTTCTTTACATTTTTGCCCACTTCAACCACTGTTCCAGCCATTTCGTGGCCCAATACGGCTGGCGGCTTCCGAAAAGCATGCGTTCCCTTAAACAGGTGCAAATCAGAACCGCAAATCCCAGCCACTTCTACCTTGATCAGTACATCGTTGGCTTCTACAGACGGTTTCGGAATATCACGTATTTCCACATGATACGGCTCAGCTACCACCGCTGCTCGCACCATAACTCCCCCTTATTCTTCTAGAACTGCTAGTTTTTATGGGATAAGTACCATCTTCCCTGGTTTCCCAGCTTTGATGGCGGCAAAGGCTTGTTCAAAGTCTTTCAAGGCAAAGGTACCGCCCTTGGCCGGATCCAAGTTCAGCTTACCAGCTTGGAACAGCTTATCAGCTTGCAACCAGGTTTCGTACATACGGCGACCGGTTGTGCCATTAATGCGAGCTTCTTTGTAAATCACACCGTCCACCAAATCCAGCTCTACCGGTAAATTAGGCAGCCCTGTTAAAGTCATGCGACCACCCTTGCGTAAAATCTGAAGGCCGCTTTGTATTGCCTTGGCACTACCGGAAAAGTCTATTACTACGTCCACACCGATCCCGTTGGTAGCATCCATAACTGCTTGGAGCACGTCATCTTTTCCAGGACGCAGCAGGGTTGTTGCTCCCATTTCCTTGGCCAAGTTCACCTTTTCTTCTATTGGCTCAATGGCAAAGATCTGATTAGCCCCACTGGCAGAAGCAACGTTAATACCCATAAGTCCGATGGGACCACAACCAAAGATAGCCACTGTCTGATTCCCAATTTCCCCTGATAGCACACCATGAATGGCAACCCCTAAAGGCTCCAGAAAAGCAGCGTCTTCATAACTTACACTTGGAGACACCTTCCAAGCACAGGAGACAGGAATAGAGATATACTCCGCAAATGATCCTGGCACATGGACACCGATTATCTTCATGTCAGCGCAAATATGTTGATCACCGGTCTGGCAAAAATAACAATTCCCACACGAAATATGGGTTTCGCCAGCCACTCTGTCTCCTACTTTAAAGCCGGTAACATTCTGCCCCACTTCCACTATTTCACCGGCAAACTCATGTCCAAACACCATCGGTGGTTTAATGCGAGCTTGGGCCCAAGGCGTCCAGTCATAAATATGAAGATCAGTTCCACATATGGCCGTTGCCTTTACCTTTACCAGTACTTCGCCCGGTCCCACTTCTGGCACAGGTAGATCCTCGCGCCATGTTGCACCTGGAGCAGCTGTTTGCTTAGTAATACCTATCATGTGCTTCTCCCCCTATACTTGATTTAAGCTTTAGAATTTCTGGCCATGGTAATACCTAATTGAATAGCTTCAATCATGCTTTGTGGATTAGCTGTACCCTTACCTGCTTTACCAAAAGCAACACCATGGTCGACTGAACTCCGGATAATAGGTAACCCTAAAGTTATATTCACTCCTTTCATGGCCGACCAATTGCCTTTCTCAGTATCCAGAGAAAAACCGGCTACTTTTACCGGAATATGCCCTTGATCGTGATACATAGCTACCACTGCGTCATATTGGCCATCACGGCCCTTGATAAAAGCAGTATCAGGAGGTATGGGGCCTTCCACATTTAAGCCTTTTTGCCTGGCCGCTTCAATAGCAGGAATAATTTCTTTAATCTCTTCGTCACCAAAAAGGCCACCCTCGCCGGCATGAGGATTCAGTCCTGCCACACCAATCCGCGGCTTCTCAATCCCCAATTGGCACAACCCACGCCAAGTAAGTTCTATTACTGTCAGTACTCTTTCTTTGGTTACCGCATCACAAGCCTCGCGTAAAGAAACATGCGTGGAGACATGGACTACTCTAAGGGGTCCTGCCGCCAGCATCATGGCATAGTCCTTCGTTCCTGTCTGACTGGCAAATATCTCTGTATGCCCAGGATAAGGACAACCAGCTTGGGCTAATGCTTCTTTATGCAACGGCCCCGTTATCACAGCATCGATCTTCTTTTGCAAAGCCAACTCAATACCACGGGTTATATAAGTGTAAGCCGCTTCGCCACCCTCTTGACTCACCTTCCCATACTCTAACACCTGTGCCGGGACACCACATTCAATAAAGTTAATATGTCCATATCCTCGGGCCTCTGAAGGATCATTAATCTCTACCAGCTTCTGTTCTGAGCCGACAATGTTTAAGGTGTCGGTTAAGACATCGCGGTTACCAATCACAACCAATTTCGCCTGATCCCAAAGTTCTCGTAAAGATAACGCCTTCACCGTAATCTCAGGCCCAATTCCCGACGGGTCTCCCAGCGTAATCCCTACAGTCACATCTTTTAGCATTCGCCTCAACTCCTTAACCCTACTCCTGTAACGTATGCGCTAAAATTTGAACTAACGTATCAGGGGGACCAAATCCGCCTGCTTTAGTAATCACCGCTAGCTCACAACCGGTATGTTCTTTGGCCCGGGCTACCGGAATACCAGGTAGCAACTCTGTCTGTAGATCTACTTTAGCAATACCAAGACGTTCAAATACGGCCCTAGCTGTATCCCCGCCACTTAAAACAAGATTGGTTACACCAGCTTCCTTAATGGCTCTTGTAGCCAAAGTAGCTAAGAAATCTCTAATAGCCCAGGAAACTTTCGGGCCGCCCGGTAAGTCCAGAGACAGGTTTGAACAGCTGACCGCCAAAGCAAATACATTGCTTTGCTTCAACTCAGTCACGTATTTACTCACAACTTTTTCCTGTTCGCTCTCTCCCTGAAATATTTCTACAGGAACCGGTTTTATAGGTACAGCAGGAAGATGTTCTCCAAGATACGCAATCTGCTCTTTGCACACCTGATTAGGGCTTCCATATAAGATCAGGGTTTTCCCTTTCAACTGTCGGGGTCCTGTCCCTGTACGCTCTAGCGGTTGATCTTGTGCTAACTCGTCTGCCAGTGCCTGGGCTAAGCCTGCTGAACCAACCCAGATTACATTGTCTCGGCCCACTTGCACAGACTCCACAATAAGATCTAGGTCCTCTTGCTCTGCTGTGTCAAAAAGCACGATTTCCTTACCCTTAGCCAATACTTCTTCAAATGCCGTAAGAACGACATCTCTTCCTTTCTCCAGTTGCTGCAACGTTATCTTTGTCATGGGCCTTGACGTTTGGTGTCTCAAGAGCTCAGGCAGGTACGAGCTATGTACTGGAGTATAGACATCCCTACCGGCATAGGAACGCAAAAGGGGCACCTGCCCTACCAATATGTGACCTCCCACTACAATACGAGCGTTGGCCGGAAAAGCAGGAGCAACCACCGCGGATTTCAGGTGGGTAACCGCCAACAGCGTCTCTAATTCAGAGCCCACATTACCACGGAGTGTTGAGTCTATTTTCTTAAAGAGTAGTCCTTTCGACGGCACCGGCAACCACGGTTCAACTGCCGCCTGCACTCGTTTCTTAGCCTCGGATGCAGACAAATTTCTGCTCTCGGTGTCAATGACAATCACTTCCGATTCTTGTCCACACTCAGCATCGGGCTTTAAGAACAACTCTGTTTTTAACCCCCGAACAGCAAATTGTGCCGCTGCATCCATGGCCCCTGTCAAGTCATCGGCTACAATCAAAACTTTCCACAACATCAGTACTCCTTCCTTACCGGACTAACAAAACATGTTGTCACATCTTACATATAATAAGTTGCAACACTTGTGCCAGTCATTTAAACAACAAAAACTGCAGTTTTAGCTTTTTTTGTTGCAAAACTGCAGTCCTGTTTGTTTCATATTTGAATTGCGTTGCATACCTGCAACCTTCTTATCCCCCGTTTGCTTGACGGACTTTACGCCAAACAGTGGTACGGCTAACACCCAAAACATTAGCTGTTTTTTGCCTGTCACCATGGAATTTTTTAAGCACTTCTTGGACCATTCTCGACTCCATCTTTTTCAAGGTGTTCACCGGCACTTCTATTACGTCTCCGCCTTTGCATTTAGGCTGTTGAGGGGTATTTTCAATCTCATGCCGTTCTTCTTTAATAGGCATCTGCCCTACTGATGCCGGCGATATAACCCCGTCACGGGCCAACACCGTAAGTCGCTCGGCTAAGTTTTTCAACTCACGTACATTGCCGGGATAAGAACGGCTGCAAATCAACTCTAAAGCCGGAGCACTGATAACCGGTGTTTCTTGTCCTAAATGCTCTGCTATTTTAGCTACGAAATAACGAAACAGCAACGGAATATCGCTACGTCTTTCATCCAGCGATGGCACTCTGAGCGGAAGTACGTTTAGCCGGTAGTATAAGTCAGCCCTAAACTTGCCTTTATCTACCGCCTCTTTTAAATCTCTGTTTGTAGCGGCTATAACCCGAATGTTTACTGGGGTAACTCTTTCCGATCCCAACCGGACAACTTCCCGCTCCTCTAACACTCTTAGTAAGCGAGCTTGTAGTTCCAGTGGCATTTCGCCTATCTCATCTAAGAAAATTGTCCCTGTGTGGGCCAGTTCAAACAAACCAGCCTTACCTTTCCGTTTTGCCCCAGTAAAAGCTCCGCCCACGTAACCAAACAGTTCGCTTTCCAGCAAGCTGGCCGGTAAAGCAGCACAATTCACCGCCACAAACGGCCCTTCTCTTCGAGCACTGGCATTGTGAATACTCTGAGCAAATAGTTCCTTCCCACTCCCGGTAGGGCCAACAATGAGTACCGTTGTATCATCGGTGAAAGCAAACGATTTGGCCTCTTTAATTGCCCCTTTCAAAGCTGGGCTCGTTCCCATAATATCTGTAAAGGTATAATTAGCCCTGTGTCCTTTGGTAACCAGCGCTCTTCTTACCTTGCGCTCGGCCGATTCAACATCGCTTACGTCTTTAAAGGTGGCCACTGCGCCCATAACAATACCGTCATCTTGGATCAAAAGTCTATTCATCAAAAGTACATGCTTAGCCACAGTTATGATTTCGTTTAGTGTTGCTTCTTTTTTGCTAAGGGTCTGTCTCAGATTCAGCTTTGGCATGTCTTCCAGGCTCAGCACCTGCTTAGCCGTTTTATTCATGGCCACTATATTCCCATCTTTATCTACAGCAACAACCCCGTCTCCCACATGGTCCAAAATAGTTTGTAGCCTTATAGCATTGGCCCTCTCTCGCCGCCGCACAGACGCCAAAAAAGTCGCCGTTTCAAGTGCTTCCAACACTGCTTTTTTGCCCGAAGTTATAAGAGTACAACCCAATCCTAACGAGGCCGCGCTTCTATGCACCACCGTGTCACCAATTACCCATTTAATACCAAGCTCTTTAACATGGCGCAAACAATCGGTCACATCCAAAGCGCTATCCACATGGTACTCATCTGCTTGCAGATCGATCAGCCTGGCTATCTCAGCCGAACCCTGAATCACATTCTTAAATCCCACCACAGCCACATGTTCTGTTACCCGACGCGACTCAGCCAAAGCTGTTAAAATATCGTAGGCCGACACTTTTATTTCCACCACCGGAACACCCATATCAGCATGCTGCAGCATAAGAGCCGTACCACCACGGCTTACGAATACCTCTACCTTATCTTCCAGCGCCGCTCTCGCTACTTCCAAGCCTTCCAGTAAATCACCTTGGTATACTCTAACCGGCAACGAGTTTTCTTTAACAAGATCTTTTAATACATGTTCTAATTCTCGATTTGGTGCAATCGCCACGATATTGGGTGCAGACATCTATATCCCCCCGCATAAATGTAAGTCCGCTCGCACCTTTTACAAATTATAAACAAGGCCTCTGTCACCACTAAGAAGCATAAGAAGAGGTATAGCTATTAGGACTTGAAGTATATGAAATTTCATCTAAACATAAGAGTATCAAAGGAATTCCTATGGGTATTATGCAAGTAGCAGCAGCAACAACCCCCGAGTCGTTAAAGATAAGAGCAGCCACGGTACCCGCTAGCCCAGCGATAAAACCAAAGTATAGGTACCGGTGTTGCCTAAAAATCTGCTTAATTATTTCCACCGGTAGCCGAAACAAAATAACCAAAACCATTATCATAGCTATCAGAACACGGGTCCAACCGCTGTATTTAACCAAGCGATAATTCATGAGCAGTTTCCTCTTAAATAATTGAAGCAGCACCGAAATGCCACCTTCTTGGACCATGGAACTGGCCTGGCCGATATGCGATTGGCTCTCTGCTGAACGCATGCCGTCATAGATAAACAACGCTGACAGAGATACCACTAAACACAGGCTAAGTAGCAGCAGATCCTTTTTCGTTATCTTCTGCCTGAACATCAACACCAAAGCAATACTAAAACCGATAAAAGCCGCTATCGTACCGCCTACATTGGTTCCCAGGTTCGGCAAAGCCAAAATCAAAAGCACAACCAAAAAAACCACCGCACTGGCCCACTTTAATCGGCGTCGGTGCTGGCCATATTTTTCCACCAGAGCAGTGCTGCTAATAATTGTAGAGCCCAGCAAGAAGCCCATGTATTCGTTACCAATGCCGTAGAACCTGGCTCCTACAATAGGATCATATCCTAATATAGATACTTGCATTAAAGCATTGCCCAAAACAATATCGCCCACAATCAAAGCTACAGAAAACAGCAACGGAACAGTAAAAGCACTGAGGTTACCTCTGGATAAATAACTCATAGAAAAACTCAGCACAGCAGTTAAAAGCACAGTGACAAAAACAAAACCTAAAAGATCGAAAACACCAAACAGAGGTAGCAGCAAAAATACCGTAGGTACAAGCATTATCGACATCAAGAACGGCCTTAAATAGCTAAGATAATTAGGCCGGTGATTAACACAGATAACACAAAGCAACAAAACCACTATTATATAAGAAATAAAGGCACTGATAATCTTAGGCCGGAAGCGGTAATTAAAGACTGTTATCTGGTTGATATCATTAAGAAACTGCAAAGGTTGTCGATGGCTTTTGTAGATCAAATCATGGCCGATCATGGAGAAATCTTTCTCCAGGCCAAAAAAGCAAGCAATCTCTGCCGCTAAGTCTGTATTAGTGATAATGCCATCTCTCTTAGTTGTAGCAGATGTAAGGATTCCTTTGGAGATGGATCGGCTGTAAGCCATCACCGGGGTAAGCTTTTTGCCGGCAACAGCGTCCTCTTTAGAAGGAAAAGGCACCACTACCAGCAGAAGCGAATCTTGATCCAGAGAGTCTACTACTTGTCCTATAAATAAATCCATGTTCTTAAAGATGGTCGCTTTCGCCTGATCCTGTTCTTCCTTGGTCACGTTAGTGCATTTGTTCAAACGATGAGTGTCCCCTGATTGTATTACCATAAAATCCGCTTTGTCTTTTAACTTGTTGTACGCTGTAAACAAGGCATCATAGTCCGTACTGAACCCACAAGGATGCCCGGGATCTTTTCTTAGCAGGCTGCTGTCCACCTGGCCATAATCAGTTATTCCCTGTTGATTCATAGTGATCAAACCTGCCCGAACCTCCGAAGCTTCCAATGATGTGTTCTCATTGCCGATTACAGCTGTTTTAAAACCTTTGCTGTTTAGCAAGGAGCCCAGAAGCCCTACTTTCACTGGGCGGTTAAGTTCCTCATTGGCCTTTACCAGAGCCGGAAGATCCCTGTTGACAATATTGCCAGGAGCCACCTTATCGGTGCCAGGGTCAAGTTGCTCGTACCCTTTTACATAAATGCCCAAAGGAGAACAAACTGCATAACTACCCGCACCTATGGTAGCATAAGAGTGGGCCTCTTCGTAACTACCACCGGAATTAGTATTCATAAGCCCCAAAGCCCCGTGGTTCAAAAGATAACGTAGATTCTCCCCGCCATACTGGGCCATATCATCATAATTAATATTATCCATTATAAACATAATCACCTGGCCCGGGGATGAAGCCTGAGCGAAAGTTGCAGGACCAACCAAAATACCAACCAAAACTAGCATTATAACAACATGTTTTAACTTATTCATTGCACCCACCTACATAATAAACCTATTTACTTTCATCTTGTCTACTGTACAATTATATATGAGACAGCAATGTTTTGAAATAGATCATAGACAGGTGTGAACTATGGGAATAACAGGAACAGCCAAAGTTGATTATAGAACTAAAGACCTGGTGAAACGCTTATCCCCAGGGGATATTGCCATTATTTGCCACCAGAACCTGGATCAAGTTGCCGCCGACGACTTAGTAGCCAAAAAAGTAGCTGCCGTCATAAATGCACAGCAATCCATCACCGGAACATACCCTAATCTTGGTCCCCAAACACTGTTAAAGGCCAATATTACCTTGGTCGATAACGTAGGCGAAGATATAATGGATCTGCAAGAAAACTCCACTATCACCATTGCCGACGACGGCTGCATCTACCGGAACGAAATCCCAGTAGCCCAAGGCACAATCCTGACCGAGGAAGCGCTGGCGAAGAAAAT
>DUNI01000001.1 GCA_012839445.1 Bacillota bacterium | reverse complement strand
GGTGCGGTGAGCGATGTGGAGTGGTTTTTGAAACAGTTGTGTCATGAACTGTTGGATAAAGATGATTCTCATTAAGGAGGACTTAGGTTGGCACGGCATAAAAGTCTAGGCGTTTTGTCTCGCTACGAGCAAATTGCCTTGGATCTTGCCTCCAGAATTTTGCGTGATGAGTACAAGGTAGGGGAAAAAATTTTTGGTCGGTCTACGCTGGCCGGACGTTATAAGGTTTCTCCGGAAACGATCCGGCGAGCGGTGGCGTTGCTACAAGATGCCGGTGTGGTAGAAACGGCCCCTGGTATGGGCATAATCATTAAATCTAAAAAAGCCGCGGAATCATATTTTCACCAATTCCGCGGACAGCAGGCCCTGGCCGATATGCAAAGCAGGTTGCGCCAATTATTTGAGGAGAAACGTAAGTTAGACCGAGAAATCCAGACTACCACTAAACACATGGTTGACTACTTATGGGGTATGTTGAATAACCTGCAGTATCTGGAGAAGATGGAGATTGGGGAAACCTCATGGCTAATAGGGCACACGCTGGCTTCCAGCCGTATACGGTCAGAGACCGGTGCTACTGTAGTGGCTATTGAACGCGATGATAAAGAGTACTATTCGCCTTCTTCAGAAATGGTCTTTCAAGCCGGAGATTTGTTACATGCAGTGGGTACGGTGGAAGCCAAAGGTAAGTTACGGCGACTGGTGGAACGGGAGGGATAAGGATTGTCAGCTGGAGTCAATCCCCAAGAAACAGTTCTATTTACAGCATCCGATAAGGTTAATCCAGCCCGGGCAGTACTTAAATCGGTGGGTACTGCTTTAAGGGAACGCGGCTATGACCCAGTGGATCAATTAGTGGGCTATTTATTATCCGGAGATCCAACGTATATTACCAGTTTCGGTCAGGCCCGGGATATGATCCGGAGCGTGGACCGGGATGATTTATTGGAAGAAATAGTGCGCGGGTATTTGGAAATGGAAGGGAGGCCGCAGGATGGACAAACTAGTGATTGAAGGCGGCCGGGTACTAAACGGTGTGATCACTGCCAGCGGTGCTAAAAACAGTGCCCTACCGGTTATTGTAGCAACGGCTTTAGCAGAAGAAGAATCGCTTCTGGAAAATGTACCCCATGGTACTGATGTGGAGCACATTTGCGATATTTTATCTTCTTTGGGAGTTGCGGTACGTTGGGATGGACCGGGGCGCTTACGAATAAATGGAGCTGGTTTAAATCGAGTGCAGGCGCCTTATGAATTGGTACGCAAGATGCGCGCCTCTTTTTATGTAGCTGGGTTGCTTTTGGGTCGGTTAGGCGAGGCGGTAGTGCCGTTGCCGGGAGGTTGTTCCATTGGTTCGCGACCGGTGGATTATCATATTAAAGGGTTTGAAGCGCTAGGGGCCCAAGTTGCTTTAGAGCACGGTTACATGAAAGCGTACGCCAAACGACTTACCGGAGCTAAGTATTATGTAAGTCGTGCCAGCGTCGGTGCTACTATTAACACCATGTTAGCGGCTGTGTTAGCAGAAGGAACCACCGTGCTTGAAAATGCAGCCCGGGAGCCGGAAGTGGTGGATTTGGCCAATCTTCTCAATGCTATGGGGGCCAAAATCCGCGGTGCCGGTATGGATGTAATTCGTATTGAAGGCGTAAAGCGGCTACATGGTACCGAACACGAAATTATCCCCGATCGGATAGAGGTGGGATCATATCTTATCCTCGGAGCTATGACCGGCGGCAAGGTAGTAGTGGAAAACGCCATGGGCGAGCATTTGCGCTCGGTATTGGCCAGTCTGGGGGCTATTGGCGTGGAGATAGAGGAAAGCACAACTGCTATTTGCGTACAGCGGAAGGACAGGCTAACGCCGCTAAATATCGCTACTCAGCAGTACCCCGGTTTCCCTACGGATTTGCAGGCACCATTTAGCGTGTTGCTTACTCAAAGCGATGGTGTGAGTACGGTGCGTGAGACTGTTTTCGACGGCCGGTTTAAGTATGTGGATGAACTTAGGCGAATGGGAGCCGATATTCAGGTTGAGCGAGACACGGCTATAATAACTGGTCCCACTCAGCTTACCGGCGCTCCGGTGGAAGCTACAGATCTACGGGGCGGTATGGCCTTGGTAATTGGAGCGCTGGCAGCTGAGGGTAAGAGCGAAGTTATTGGGCTGGAACATATTGACCGTGGCTATGAAAGATTAGAGCATAAATTGCAGAATTTAGGTGCTTGTGTCCAGCGAATAAGTGTCTAATGATAAGTTTCCCGCCGGTAAGCCGGCGGGAAGACAATATGTGAGAGAGGAAAGACTCAATGCGGGTTACTGTTTTGGGCCGTCATGGCCCTTTTCCGACTGCAGGAGGAGCTTGTTCAGGGTATTTGGTGGAAGCTGCAGGCATACATCTGTTACTAGACTGCGGTGCTGGTATTTTAGGCCGCTTGGCTAGCTACGTGACGCCTGAAAAGTTAACAGGTCTTATGTTGTCGCACTTACATAGCGATCATATCAGCGATTTGTTTGTGCTTCGTTATGCATTGGAAGTAGCACATATCCATGACCGACGGCATGATCCGTTGCCTCTGTGGGTGCCGCCTGAACCGAAAGAAGAATTTGAGCGTCTTTCGTACCGGGATGTTTTTTCCATCCAAGTGCCTTCAGTTGGTCGGCCAATACATTTTGGACCGTTAACTGCTACACCGTTTGCTGTTCAGCATAGCATTCCTACTTTTGGTTGGCGTATTACCGATGGTAGCCGGACTTTGGTTTATTCCGCTGACACCGAATACTGTGAAGACTTGGTTTCCTGGGCCCATGAAGCCGATCTGTTTCTATGTGAGGCTACTTTTACCCAGATCCGACTGACACAAGGAGGACGAAATCACTTGACTGCCGAACAGGCGGGACAGATTGCCCGTGCTGCCGGAGTGAAACGACTGTTACTTACTCATTTATCTCCAGTGGAGAATATAGGGACAGTGCTGGCCGAAGCCCGGCGAGAGTTTCCGGAAGCACAACTGGCTGAGGAAGAGCAGACTTATTTACTATAGGTTTTAGAGCGGTTAGAAATAAAATTCCACCTGTAGGGGGTGGGCCATTTGGCAGAAACGGTGAGACAAATGCCTAAACGCTATTTTGTTGTGGCTGCTATTTTGACTATATTATTTTTTGTTAGTATGGGAACTGCTATGGCGATTAGGGGTTTACTGGTTTCAGACAAGATTGTACCAGGAGTGTCCATCAGTGGCATTGACGTGGGAGGCCAGGATGCTACTGCCGCTAAAGCGATGCTTCTTCAGAAGGCTAAGGCAATAAACGAGACCAGCCTAAGCCTGGAGCTAGTTGATGAGATTGAACAGGTGAGTGCTCAAGAAGTAGGTATCGAGGCTGATATAGAGGAAACAATAAAGATGGCGTTGGCTTTGGGTCGAAGAGGGAGGCTATGGGATCAACTACGGGAACGATATCAGATAAAAAAAGAAGGCTACTTTTTGGATCTTGAGATATGCATTGATGAGCAACGACTAACCGGTTTTCTGACTCAGCTGGCACAACAGGTAGATGAGCCGGCTCAGGATGGCTACTTTACTTTAGGAAGTCGTAATGAAATGGTTCCTGTTCCGGAGAAGATCGGACGATCGCTGGAAGTTGATGAGGCCAAGCAGCTGATTATTTCGGCTGTAGAGGCAGGGGGTGGCCCGGTGAAATTGCCGATCCGGCAGGTTATCCCTTGTACATTGGCTGAACTTAGGCAGCGCGGCATTAACGATGTGATAGCTGTTTACAATACGCGCTTTAATCCGGGAGATAAGGACAGAAACCATAACCTAAGACTGGGAGCTCAAGCTCTAAATGGGCGCTTAATAGACCCGGGTGAGGTGGTGTCTTTTAATAACGTGGTTGGTCCACGGGAAGCCGAACAAGGATATAAAGAAGCGCCTATTATTATAGAGGATGAGTTGGTCCCTGGTGTGGGCGGGGGTATTTGTCAGGTATCCAGCACCCTTTACAACGCAGTTTTGCTTTCTGGGTTGACGCCGGTTGAGCGGCTTAATCATTCGCTACCCATTGGGTATCTCCCTTTGGGCCGTGATGCCACTGTGTCTTATGGGACCATTGATTTTAAATTTAAGAATACTAGGCCCGAATCAGTTATGATTGCTACTCGCGTAACTAGCGATCGGTTGGTCATAGCTATTTTAGGTACGGCTCGGGGCGAACAAGTTGAAATCCAGTCTATAGTGGAAGAGGAGATACCATTTCCCGTAACCTATAAGGAGGATCCAACTTTGCCACCAGGTACTGATACCTTAAAACAAGAGGGCAAACCAGGTTATAAGGTGACGGTTACCCGCATAATTCGACGGAACGGCAGTGTTGTGCGACAGGAAGTCGTTTCCCGTGATACCTACCAACCAAGACCGGAGATTCACCTGGTGGGGCCCTTGCTAGAGGAAACTGAGGGACAAGAGCAGGAGCTAGAGCTGCTGCCGGTTTCCGAGGAAGAACCCGAACTGGACGAGGGGAGTGTTCCGCTGTTATGAACCGTAAGGAAGTTGTACTAATTATAGATTTTGGTGGTTCTGAGGCACAGCTTCTTGCGCGACGCGTTCGCGAGTTAGAAGTTTACGCCGAGCTTGTACCATACTCGATGCCGCTGACTGATATGCTAGAGCGGAAACCACAGGGGATTATTTTGTTTGGCCGCGTGAGACCGGATATGGCTGCTTCTGCTCCCAGCATAGACCCGGCAGTGTTTGAGCTGGGCATTCCTATTCTCGGTATTGGCTACGGGCATCAACTTATGGCCCATCTCTTGGGCGCAAAACTAACTTCGCATCAGGGCAATGAACATGACCGACGGTTGTTAGCTGTGGATCAGGCCCAAGGTATCTTAACCGGTTGGGAAAGTGAGGAACCGTGCTGGTTAGGACTAGGGGCGCAGGTGGAGACACCGCCTTCTGGTTTTGCAGTTTTGGCCCATACCGGCAATGCTCCGGTGGCGGCCATGGGAGATGGTAAGCGGCATCTTTATGGGGTGCAGTTTCATCCTGAAATGGACCAAACTACCAAGGGACCGCTGTTATTACGCTCGTTTTTGTTTGATATCTGTGGGTTAAGCGGTGGCTGGAATATGGGTATGTTTGCCGAAGACGCCATGGCTTCCATTCGTAACCAGGTAGGAGACGGCCAGTTGATATGTGGCTTAAGCGGTGGAGTGGATTCTTCGGTTGCGGCTACTTTGGTACACCAAGCGGTGGGAGATCAGCTTACGAGTATTTTTGTGGATAATGGACTATTGCGTCAAGGTGAGCCGGAACAGGTGGTATCCACTTTTCGGCAACGCGGACTGAAGGTAGTGTACGCAGACGCCAGAGAGCGTTTCTTGACCCGGCTGGCAGGTGTGGCTGATCCGGAGAAAAAACGCAAAATTATCGGCGAAGAGTTCATCCGTGTGTTTGAGGAAGAAGCAGCGCGCTTAGGGAAAGTGGATTTCTTGGTGCAGGGGACAGTGTACCCTGATGTAATCGAAAGTGGCGATGGTCCGGCGGCTAAGATTAAATCACACCACAATGTGGGTGGGCTACCGGACAAGATGAACCTAAAACTAATTGAGCCTTTGCGCTACTTGTTTAAGGACGAGGTCCGTCGGCTGGGCGAAGAGTTAGGCTTGCCGGAGGAGTTGGTCTGGCGACATCCGTTCCCCGGACCTGGGTTGGCGGTACGGGCCCTAGGCCCAGTTACCGAAGAAAAGCTGGCTATTTTACGTGCTGCCGATGCCATTGTCATTGAAGAAATTAAGGCGGCGGGGCTGTATCGTAGCTTATGGCAGGTTTTTGCTGTGTTGCCGGATATTAAGAGTGTGGGTGTAGCTGGCCAAGAGCGAACCTACGTTTATACCATTGCTATCCGAGCAGTAAAGAGCATAGATGCCATGACTGCCAACTGGGCTCGCTTACCCTTTGATGTGTTAGAGAAAATAATGCAGCGTATAACAAGCGAAGTGCCTCATGTTAACAGGGTGGTATACGATATTACACCTAAACCGCCGGCTACTATTGAGTGGGAGTAACCAACGAAAAGCCTACAACCCCTGAAAACACTGCGTTTCAGGGGTTTAATTATGTCCATTGGTTCATTTTGGTTCTAAGAGTACATTAAAACCTGGCAAAACGAAATATTTACAATAGTTGGTATCGGGTTGTGGCGAACATTTATGGTCATTAAGAGGACAATGTTCGCTTTTTCTATTGACAAGGGATGGCAACCTTTGTTACCATGAACATGGATGAAATAGCAAAATAGGGATACCTCAGGCAGTGCGGAATCGGCGGCTGTATGGAGCCGCTGAGGTATCCCTATTCTGTTATTTCGTTCCATGTCCATAGTAACAAAGGTTGCCATCCCTTGTCAATAGAAAAAGCGAACATTGTCCTCTTAATGACCAT
>DUNI01000027.1 GCA_012839445.1 Bacillota bacterium | reverse complement strand
TCGGCCTAATTCTAATACAGAAAGTATCCAGGCTCTAAAGTCGCTTCGCGACAAAAGATTCTACCTCTGTTTAGTTTTCAAGGATCTCGCCGTCGGTGTCTGTCCCGTCGGCTTAACTATCTTAGCACACCTTGTTGGTTAGTGTCAAGGGCCGTTTGGCCTTGTCGTACCGCTTTTTTTAAGCGGTCCGGTGTGCTGCGGAACGTGTTCTAGTGTATCATCGGCGGGCATTTCTATCAAGGCTCATAAAACGTCTCTATTGATCAAGATATGCTGCTAAACGCCGTGACGTTAATTTAGGTTTAAAGGTTACATGTTATTCTCCTTGGCGAAACAGGGGTAGTTTTTGTTGCTTTTTCTGTCCCAATAACTCGGCTAAATCTCGAGCCGCTAATACAGCCTTTCCTTGATAATGGTTGTTGAATGTTACGTATACAGTGCCAGTTGCTTCTTCTAATGCCTTTAGCTTTGGCACCCATTCCTGCAGTTCTTTTTTATCATATGTATAGTCGTAACGCTGATAGCTATGCTCGTGTTGATACCATTTGTGTGCATTGCGGCCGTGAAAACGAACATAAGAAAAATTAGTGGTAGCATGGGCCAAAGGCGGTATTAAACCTTTCAGCCGTGGTGCATCCACCGCCACATAAGCTAAGCCATGGCGGGACAACAGCTCAAACGTGCCGCTTTGAAACCAATTCCGGTTACGAAATTCCACTGCCACCGGTAACCCAGCCAAGCGATCGCGCAGGCATTCTATATAATCGCGGTTTTCTTTGGTATTATGAAAGCTATAAGGAAACTGAGCCAAAACACAGATCAATCGCCCCGCTTCAACCAAAGG
The DNA here is from genome assembly GCA_012839445.1 of Bacillota bacterium. GTDB lineage: Bacteria > Bacillota > DTU030 > DUMP01 > DUMP01 > DUNI01. The sequence goes on along the minus strand of DUNI01000027.1, from coordinate 2,424 downwards.
CCTAAGCCCGGTTAAATAAGTTAGAAACTCGCTGCTGTCTTGACGTTCATGGGTTAGTCCCTTGTAGGCTTTGACTACAAATCTAAAATCGTCCGGTGTAGCTGTAAGCATACGTTCGAACATGCTCGGCGCCGGTTGGCGATAATAAGTAGCATTGATTTCGGCAAATGGAAATTCATCAGCATAAAACTCCAACCGCCGGTTCGCCGGAAGACCCGAAGGATAAAAAGTACCGTTCCAATCATTATAGTAGTACCCTGATGTTGCAATAAGAATCATAGCTATTCACCTCGTAGCCCTGTTAACCTTAGTATTCGCTTTAGAGCTGACTGTTACCTTTACCATCTAAAGATGACCCCACATTAAACAGCAGTTTTCTTGACCCCACACACTTCTTACGATAAAGTAGCAGCAAGATTCGCTTTCTATCGAAGGAGGTATTTTATTGGCCAAGTGGGCTTTGGTTTCGGACTTTGACGGTACCGCCAGTATTAAAGATGTAGGCGATGCTATTGTAAAGAAATTCGTCGGTCCTAACTGCTGGACTGACTTAGATACTTCTATCTCTCAACAAAAACTAACGGCTAAAGATGCTTATGAAATCGTATACGCAAAAATGAATGTTTCCGATAAAGATCTCACCGATTTTGTACTAGGTTTTGAACTTGATCCCGGCTTCGAGACTGCTGCTCAGTTGTTTGTTGACCGGGGGTTGCCGGTGCTTATTTTAAGCGACGGTTTTGATTATTACATTGATCGCATCTTAAAGCGCGACGGCTTAGAATGGGTACCTCGTATCGCTAACGAACTTACAGTGGATACTCTTACAGCAAAGCCTTCTTTTCCTCACCACGGACTGCTTAATTGCTTTTACTGCGGCAACTGCAAAACATATCATTTACAGCAATTAAAAGCCAAAGGATATAAAATTGCTTATTTTGGCGACGGCCACACCGACTGCTGTGCTGCCAAGAATGCTGATCTTGTCTTTGCCAAAGATTACTTGGCTCGTTATCTCACCCAAAAAGGGATCGACTTCATTCCCTTTTCCAGTTACGCCGATGCCTTGCCCACACTTAAGCCTGTCTTAAGAGCGAATGAAGCATACCAAAAATATAAATAAATACATTTGAACAAAAGGGTTGCCGCAACGGCAACCCTTTTTCCCACTATACGTCGTCTTCTACTTTACGTGAACTTCCTGCCGGACACTACCATCAGCCTGTAAAACAACAATATGCCAAGCCCAAGGATCGTCTTCTTCGGCCAGGGTAATTACCCAAACATCTTGGCCCTGCCAATTATCTAGTTTGGCCTCTTGAACTTTACACGGAACTCCTACCCGTTTTTTAGCTATGGATATAGCCTCTCTCTTACTGATGTTCTTGGCCGGCTGGCTGTTTTGGCTGCGGTGGGCCAAAATCTTGCCATCAGTAGCATCGATGTAGAAGATGTCGCGGTTAGTGTGTCGTCCGTTTTCTTTAGTTAGCTCCACTTTCCAGGCTGTAGTTCCTCTAAACTGGGTGAGCTCAGCCGCTACTTGGCGAGGGCGGTACTTAACTTCGGCGCGGGCAATGGCAATAGCGCGGTTCTTTGTTATTAGCTCCGGCTCTTTTCCACCGGCCTGGCGGCTAACTACCTTACCAGTAAACGCATCCACGACCACGGTCCAGACACGGCCGTCGCGGTTCTTACCGATAATTTCCCAATTTAGTGAGCTAGGTGTTAACACCAGCCCCGCTTTTCTAATCTGAGAAGACCTACCTATGCTCCGCTCGGCAATGAGCACTGCGCGTTCTCTAACTACCTGCACCGGCTTTAAGGTACCATTTTTGAGCCAGCCCTCTTCTTGGACTTCACCACGAGCATTTAGCATGACATAAATACGATCACTCGCGGCTGCTCCCTCTTGCCGAAGAGTAACCGTCCACTGGCCGCTTCCTTTTACATGCGATGTTGCGGCCACCTGGGTAGGACGCGCCACTTCCTTTTGAGCTAACCGAATAGCTTCACTTCGGTCCAGCTGAACTAGTGCTTTGGCACTGGCCACCGGTGCCACAACTAAGAGCACTAATAGCAGCGCCACCGCTTGCAGAATCCCTTTTTTCACTTATAAATCCTCCTCAATATTTGGATACGACCCTTGTTTCTAGCTTTAGTGGGGTCGTTCATAGTATATAGACGAGGAGGTTGTCCCAAATGTTGCAGGTACTTTCTGGCACAGTATGATAGCATTACCAACGGGCGGCCACAGAGGGCCGCCCCTACAAGTAATCCCTGGTTCGCCATGTTACCCATGCGCAAGGTTGCCAGGGTCCATCCTCAAAGCGAAGCTTAGCTCTCATTCAAAAGAGCGAGGCGAGCGAGGGAAAACCGCCGATGCATGTCTGAGCCCCAAAGGGGCGAGTTCAGAGGCGGCCCGAG
>DUNI01000223.1 GCA_012839445.1 Bacillota bacterium | reverse complement strand
GCCAAAGCTACTGCTGAAATATTATTGCCGAAGGCATGGAATGTGGCGGTCATGTGGGGCAGACCACCACCATGGCTCTTGTACCCCAGGTAGTATCGGCAGTGAGTATACCGGTTATAGCTGCCGGGGGTATTGCAGATGGCCGTGGATTGGCAGCTGCACTGTCGCTGGGTGCTCAAGGTGTGCAGATGGGTACTAGGTTTGTAGCCAGCACTGAATGTGTGGTGCACCAGAGGTATAAAGACGCCATTCTAAAAGCTAAGGATCGCTCCACAGTGGTCACTGGGGCTAGTATAGGTCACCCGGTGCGGGTACTAAATAATAAACTGGCGCGGAGGTTTGCATCTCTGGAGGAAAGGAGAGCCAGCCAACAAGAACTGATGCAGCTTGGGACTGGACGGTTGCGGGCAGCGGTGCAAGATGGTGATGTGGAGAATGGATCACTTATGTGTGGGCAGGTGGCAGGTTTGGTGCAGGAAATCCGGCCGGTCGGTGAAATCATAGCCGATATTGTGACTGAAGCCGGAGATATATTGCAAAAGCTCGGACGTCAGTCTGCTGTGGATGTGACAGATAAGGGGCTCATGGAAAAATGAGCAAAAGCGAAATAGTCCTGTTGTTCCCTGGTCAGGGAGCACAGTATGTAGGCATGGGGCGAGACCTGGCTAGAGAGTATGCCGTTGTCCAGGAAACATTTGCCATGGCTGACGAGGCGTTGGGATTTTCCATCAGTGACCTGTGCTTTAATGGTCCGGAAGATCAACTTACCCTAACAGAAAACACCCAGCCAGCTGTTCTCACCATGAGTTTGGCTTGTTGGGCCGTACTGGAAGAAGCCGGTGTTAGGCCGGCAGCAGCAGCTGGGCTGAGCTTAGGAGAGTATGCTGCATTGGTAGTGGCGCAAAGCCTTGACTTTCGTACCGCCGTCCGGTTGGTACATAAGCGGGGGTGGCTGATGGAACAGGCAGTGCCAGCGGGAGAGGGTAGCATGGCAGCGTTATTGGGGTTAACCAGAGAGGAAGTCAATGAAATTTGCCGCTGTGCTTGTGGAAGCAAGGTAGTGGAACCGGCCAATTATAATTGCCCCGGTCAAGTTGTGATCTCGGGCCATACACAGGCTGTGGCCGCTGCTGGAAAGATGGCAATAGCCGCAGGAGGCAAATATATACCTCTTAAGGTGAGCGGCCCTTTTCATTCCAGCCTTTTGCAACCAGCGGGAGAGAAATTGGCTGCTGCTCTGGCTCGTGTGGACGTTAAAATCCCGGCGGTACCGGTGGTAGCTAATGTTACCGGAGATTATGTAACTACAGGAGAAGAAGCGAAGGATTTACTTGTTCGCCAGGTGAGCTCGCCGGTAATGTGGGAGGATTCCATGAGGAGACTGTTGGCAGCCGACTACAATACTTTCATCGAGGTGGGACCTGGTAGAGCATTGAATGGCTTTATGAAACGGATAGATGGCAAAGCACGTTGTTTTAATGTTGAGGATGTGTCCTCGCTCAGAAAGACTCTTGCAGAGCTGAAAGGTGTTGGTTAAAATGGGGTTAATTCCAGGTACTGCTGTGGTTACCGGGGGTTCTCGTGGGATTGGAAAAGCTATTGCCTTAAAGTTAGCTCAGCTTGGAGCACCGGTGGCTATTGGCTACACTAAAAATACAGCCAAGGCTGAGGACGTTGTAGCTGTTATCCGGGAAAATGGCGGGAAGGCTGTGGCTATTCAGGCAGATGTTTCTCACCCTGAAGAATGCGAGAAGCTTATTAAGCAGGCTGAAGAATTTCACGGTCCGATAGGCATATTAGTAAATAATGCCGGTATTACCCGCGACGGTTTATTACTTAGGCTGAAAAATGAAGCTTGGCAAGACGTATTAGCTACCAACTTAGACGGAGTGTTTTATTGTATACAAGCTTGTCTCAGGGGTATGATCAAGAGGAGAAGCGGACGTATTGTTAACGTGGCTTCGATAGTAGGTTTGCATGGCAATGCAGGGCAGGCTAATTATGCTGCTGCCAAAGCAGGGGTTATTGGTCTGACTAAGTCTGCAGCCCAAGAAGTAGCCAAGCGCGGTATCACGGTGAACGCTGTGGCACCGGGGTTTATTGCCACCGATATGACAGCTGCTTTAGCAGAGAAAATACAAGATGAGTACTTGGCTAAAATACCGGTGGGGCGTTTCGGCTCACCTGAGGATGTAGCGACAGCAGTGGCTTTTTTCTGCAGTGCCGAGGCCGGATATATTACCGGACAGGTTTTGGCTGTGGACGGAGGACTTGCCATGTAGCTTTTAGGATACCGGTCTCGTTTTCAGTTTAACCTAGATGAACCTAACGAAAGGAGGTGAGATACTGTGGCCTTGTTAGACCGTATCAAAGAGATGATTGTGGACCAGCTCGGAGTGGATGAGGACGCTGTAACCATGGAGGCATCTTTTGTCGAGGATCTAGGAGCCGATTCTTTGGACATAGTGGAGCTGGTAATGGCTCTGGAGGATGACTTTGGGATTGAGATTCCCGACGAAGATGCAGAGAAAATTGCCACCGTGGGTGATGCAGTAGAGTACATTAAAGCCAACTCTTAAGGTGGTTGAATTAAAGGAAGGTTCCCGTAGTAATGATTGCTACGGGACTTTTCATAAAAACATACAGGGGGATTACATTGTTGGGAGTGTGGAGTTAGTGGGCAAGAGAGTTGTCATTACTGGGATCGGTGCCCTCACCCCGATTGGAATTGGTAAAGAGGATTTCTTTGCCGGCCTTAAGGCTGGTAAGAATGGCATTAGCCGCATTACTCGTTTTGATCCGGAACCTTTTGTTAGCCAAATGGCCGGGGAATTAAAAGGCTTCGATCCCCACGATTACATGGATCGTAAAGATGTCCGCCGTATGGATAAGTTTTGTCAGTATGCTGTGGCTGCAGCCCATCAAGCCATAAAAGACAGCGGACTGAAGCTGGACCAAGAAGACTTAGAGCGTATCGGTGTTGTTGTTGGCACTGGAATCGGCGGCATTGAAACCTTGGCAGAGCAGGTACTGGTGTTAGATAAACGCGGACCTGGACGCGTTAGCCCGTTTTTTATCCCCATGATCATTGCTAACATGGCGGCAGGTCAGATTTCTATAATGTATGGCCTTAAAGGTCCTAGCTTAACTACAGTAAGTGCTTGTGCTTCGTCCGCCGACGCTTTAGGGCAGGCTCTGCGGATGATCCAACATGGTGAAGCCGATATCGTTTTAGCCGGTGGAGCTGAGGCTCCCGTTGCTCCCACCGCTTTGGCCGGGTTTGGCTCCATGAGAGCTTTATCTACGCGCAACCAGGATCCCGAGCACGCATGCTGTCCTTTTGATAAAGCGCGGGATGGTTTTGTTATGGGTGAAGGGGCGGGGTTAGTTATTTTAGAGGAGTTAGAACATGCCCGGGCACGGGGAGCTCAGATTTATGGGGAGTTTGTTGGCTACGGTGCTACTTTAGATGCCCACCACATTACTGCACCGGCACCGGAAGGAGAAGGAGCTGCGCGAGCTATGGCAGCGGCGTTGGCAGATGCAGGTGTAGAACCGGAGCAGATAGACTATGTTAACGCACATGGCACATCCACAGAATACAATGATCTTTATGAAACCATGGCTATTAAGACTGTTTTTGGTGAACGAGCTTATCGTGTTCCTGTGAGCTCTACTAAGTCCATGATTGGGCATCTTCTTGGCGCTGCCGGTGTGGTGGAGTTCATCGCTTCTTTATGCGCTATAAACGAAAACTTGATACCGCCTACAATCAATTACGAGCATCCAGACCCAGAGTGCGATCTGGATTATGTTCCAAACAAACCGCGACCGGCTCAAGTAAATACTGTGTTGGCCAATTCGTTTGGGTTTGGAGGGCATAACGTAGCTTTAGTGGTAAGAAGGTATGACAGTGACTGAAATATGGCCGGGTCTGGAACAATTGCTAACCTGTCTTAAGGATTGGGGGCTAAAGGTGCAGCCACAGCTGGTCGCTATTGCTGTGACTCATTCCTCCTATGCCCATGAAAAGGATGCTATGGCCAATGAACGGTTAGAGTTTCTCGGAGATGCTGTGCTGGAGTTAGTTGTAAGTGAGTACTTATTTGCTAATTTCCCTGCTGAACCCGAAGGTGAGCTTACTAGACGAAGAGCCATGCTTGTATGTGAGTCAACCTTGGCTCGTTGCGCGCAGCGACTTAACCTGGGCCCGGCGCTGCGCCTGGGACGAGGTGAAGAAGCCCAAGGAGGAAGATATCGGCCGGCTTTGTTAGCTGATGCGGTGGAAGCAATTTTAGGGGCTGTATATTTAAGCGCAGGGTTAGAAGGGGCACGGTCATTGGTGATGCGTTTGCTGGTGCCATATCTTACTGGAGAAGTTTTAATAGCTAGCGACTATAAAACAACTCTTCAGGAACAGCTCCAGGCGCAAGGTATTGTTGATATTGAATACCGTCTTATGAAAAGTCAAGGTCCGGCTCATGCCCGACAATTTACCGTGGGCTTGTTTATTAATAATTGCCTACAGGCACAGGGGTGTGGACACAGCAAAAAAGAAGCCGAACAGAGGGCGGCAAACAACCTATTGCGAAAAATGTCAAAATAATGTAGAGAAAATAGTGATCTTTAGCCTGGTTAGCCACCGCAAAAAGCAGGAATTTTTCGCCATACAGCGAATAAACACTATAAGCCCAATAAGCGACCAAACTGGAGGAGGCAGAAAATTGGAAGTACTAAAAGTATCAGCACAATCTAACCCTAAATCGGTGGCAGGAGCTTTGGCGGCTGTCCTTAGAGAACATGGAGAAGCTGAAGTGCAAGCGGTGGGCGCAGGAGCGGTCAACCAGGCTGTGAAAGCGGTTGCTATTGCGCGCGGATTTGTGGCTCCTAACGGCCTTGATTTGGTCTGCGTGCCGGCTTTTGCTGAAATCTTGATTGATGGTGAAGAGAGGACTGCTATCAAATTTATTGTGGGTTCGCGCTAAAACCGACAAAGCGCGTTTCCAGCGAGTCTTGGCCTGCCCCTCGGGCAGGCTTTCTTATATTTGGTAAGTTGTGCTACAATGCTGTCGAGGAGGGCAGTCCATGCGTTTGGAAAGACTAGTGGTACAAGGGTTTAAGTCTTTTGCTGACCGGCTGGAGTTTGTTTTTGAGCCGGGGATTACTGCTATTGTAGGACCTAATGGTAGCGGCAAAAGCAATGTGGTGGACGCCATTCGCTGGGCTTTAGGGGAGCAGAGTCTACACGCGCTCCGGGGCGAGCGATTGGAGGATATTATATTTAGCGGTTCTAGATATCGTCGACCACACGGATTGGCAGAGGTTAATTTAACTTTTAATAATGAAAGCGGCCTTCTACCGGTGGAATATAGCGAGGTTACTGTTACTCGCCGGGCTTATCGTTCCGGTAATAGCGAGTTTTTGCTAAATGGTGTTTCTTGCCGGCTACGCGATATCCAGGACTTATTTGCTGACACCGGTATTGGCAAAGATGGGTATGCCTTTATTGGTCAAGGCAAGGTAGATGAGGTGCTTAACCTAAGTCCCCAGCAGCGGCGAATATTTTTGGAGCAGGCTGCTGGTGCCTGGAAGTGGCGACGTCGAAAACAAGAAGCTCAAAATAAATTGGCCCGTACCGAGCAAGATCTGATTCGGCTTTATGACGTATGTGCTGAATTGGAACGCCAACGAGAGCCGCTAGTTAAAGAAGCTCACCGGGCTCAAGAATACCGAACCAAGAGTCGTCGCTTGAGGGAGTTGCAAATTTTTGTGGGCCTAAGCGAAATGCGGCGTCTGGGAGAAAAGATCGCTGCGGTGAAGGAGAGGATTGCTCCCGAAAAGCAACAGTTGCTGGAGTTAGGGCACCGTCGCTCCACTTTAGAAATGGAGCTGGAGCAAAGACGCACCGGAATAAGTGAACAAGAAGAATACCTTGAAAAACTGAAGAATCAAGAGAAAGAGTTGCATCAACAGGTGGCAGCATTGGAAAAGCACCTTACTTCCTTATGGGCTGAGGCGCGCGAACGGGCAGTGCGCAAAGAAGGCATCCTAGCCCAGGACCGCGAGCTGGCGCAGCGTTGCGCTGAACTGGAGAAACAGCATTCACAAGCCCGAGAGGAGCTTATGGCGTTGACGGCCGTGCTAACAACCAAAGAAGGGGAGCTAGCTCAGCGGACTGAACAATTAAGGGATCTGGAGTTAGAGCTAGAAGAGATGCTAGGTACTCTTGACCAACGACGGGAACGCACAATCGATTATCTGAGCGAACGCTCAGCTAAGAGCAATGCCTTGAGATCATTGGCTCGGGAAGAGCAAGCACTCAAAGAACGACGGGAGCGGGCCGTAGCAGCAGCTGAGGAGGCCCAAGCGCGTTCTGCTGCTATGAAACAGCTTCAATCAATAGAAGAACAAAAGATCCGATCTTGGGAAGACAAGAGGCGTAGTATGGAAACAGATTACGCACAGCTTGAAGAGCAACTGGCCACAGCTAGCGGTCAGGTAAAGAAGGCTCAACAGGCATGCGATGTTATCTGGCGCCGCTTGGAAAGGTCCAAGGCGGAGCTTTCTGGGTTGCAAAGTATCCAACGTAGTTTCAGCAGCTATTATCAAGGGCCTCGTTCGGTGCTCACGGCAAAACGTGGGGGCATTATAGGTGCCGTGGCACAGTTACTGACAGTGCCGGTGGAGTATGAGACAGCTATAGAGACAGCTTTAGGAGCTGCGCAGCAGTTCTTGGTGGCAGAAAGCGATGAGTCAGCAGCTGCAGCTATAGATTGGCTTCGAAATACAGGTGGAGGCCGGGCAACGTTCTTGCCTTTAAATACTATTAGGCCTCAGGCTCCGTCGCCTAAGGAACGCGAAGTAGCCAAGGCTGGCCGGATCGTAGGTTGGGCTTCTGAATTAGCCCAGTACCCAAAAGCCATAGCCCCGGCGGTAAGGAACTTGTTAGGGCGGGTTCTTATAGCTAGGGACTTATCCGCAGCCAGAGCTGCTGCTAAGGCTGGCAGTTTTCGTTTCAAGGTTGTGACTTTGGATGGGGACGTGGTCAATCCAGGAGGTTCTCTAAGCGGTGGCAGCTTAAAAGGCCGACGGCCGTCCCAACTTTCTCAGGCACGACGGTTACGGGAATTAAGGGAGATTGTTTCTCAGGAGGAAACTGAGCTAATAAGCCAGCAAGAGATTGTTGAGCAAACGGAAGAAAAAGAACGTCAATTACAAGAGCAGCTAGTTCAATTATCGGACAATATACGACAGGCCCAAGAAGAGCTGGCTGTGGCCTCAGCTAAAAGACAGGAGTATATTGCTCAGCGCACTGAGACCTTGCACAATCAGACTGTTTGGGAACAAGAAGAAAGAAACCTAACAGCGAAACTACAAGAATTAGCAACGGAAAAAGAACAGCAGCTTAAGGCTGAGCAAGAAGCGGAAAAAAACCTTAGGCAATGGGAAACTATGGCTGCAGAGCAAGACAGACAACAACAGGATTTGACCCGGCGAGTGGAGAAAATAAAAAAGGAAGTTTTGGCTCTTCGCTTAGAACTGGCTGCTGTCCAAGAAAAGGAAAAGCAGCTTAAGTTGCGGGTTGAGGAACAGTCTATAGCTTTAAAAAAACTTAAACAACAGCAAGAAGGGGTGCTAGGACAGCTAGAAGAAATTGCTAAATTGAACGCAACTGCAATCAAAGAGCAAAAAGCTATGAATACCAAGATGACTACCGTATCTGCAAAGCTAGAGCAGGTTGAAGCTCAAGTGCAAGAGATAGATGAAGAAATACATGCGCTAAGACGTAGTCTTCAAGAAGAAGATCGAAAGCTGATTCAGCTACGACAACAAGAAGAAGAACGGCGGGGTAAAGTTCACGCTTTGGAACTTAGTCTAGGACGATTGGAGACTGCTTACCAGGGAGCGCAGCAGCGTCTATTTGAAACCCAAGGGGTACCCCATGATTATGAGATACCTGATCTGGGATTGAAGTTGACTGAGGCCAAGTCTGAGATTGATCGGCTTGGTCAAGAAATTATGGCTTTAGGTGAAGTAAACTTAAAGGCACCTCAGACTTTGGCTGAAATAAACGAACGCTACGAGTTTCTTGCAGTGCAGGCAAAGGATGTGGAGGCTGCAAAAACGTCACTGGTAGACCTAATAGGTGACATTGATCAAACGGTGTCTTCACGATTGCTGGAAACATTTGAGCATTTAAGGGATAATTTCCGAGATATTTTCCGACACTTATTTGAAGGGGGACAAGCTGATCTTAAGCTTATTGGTGACGATCCTAATGAGGCGGGCTTAGAGATCTTTGCTCAACTGCCAGGAAAGAAGATGCAGCCCCTAATGTTACTGTCCGGAGGGGAACGAGCCCTAACAGCCATCGCTTTTTTATTTGCTTTGTTGCAATGTGGGCAGAGCTCTCTTTGTGTGTTGGATGAAATAGATGCACCCTTAGACGAAGCTAATGCAGAGCGATTTCTTCGTTATCTGGAGGAGTTGGCTCAGGAAACCCAGTTTATTTTGGTTACTCACAAAAGGCAAGCCATGATCCGGGCTCAGGCACTCTACGGTTTGGCCATTGCGCCCAATGGTGTGAGTAGCTTGGTGTCGGTGGATTTAACTCAGGCGGCCGGTTAGATAAAAAAGGAGGAACTAAGTTGGCAGGATTGTGGTCACGACTGAGCACTGGTCTTACTAAAACACGAACAGCGATAACAGATCGTCTTCAGAATCTGGTACCTACCGGCGGACGTATACAAAAAGAGACTTGGGAGGAGCTGGAGGAGATCCTGATTGCTGCCGACGTGGGCGTTGAAGTTACGGAGGAGCTAATTGATGCGGCTAAAAAAGAGCGGGCGGCATCGGTGGCGGATATCAAGGCCGTTTTAGCCAGCAAGCTGGAGGAAATTTTGGAGGCAGGACATGACACGCCATCAACACCACATGACTCTCCTTTGGTAATCCTAGTGGTGGGAGTAAATGGCGCCGGTAAAACCACAACTATTGCCAAGCTAGCTGCCCGTTACCGAAAGGAAGGAAAGAAAGTATTGTTAGCGGCTTGCGATACTTTCCGAGCAGCAGCAGGTGAGCAGTTGTTGGTGTGGGCCAATCGAGTTGGAGCAGAGGTTATTGCCCACCAGGAAGGATCGGATCCGGCGGCAGTTGCTTATGACGGTGCGCAGGCGGCTTTGGCCAGGCGCGCTGACGTTCTTATTGTAGATACTGCAGGCAGATTACAGACCAAGAAAAATCTAATGCAGGAATTGGCTAAGATCCACCGTGTACTTGCCAAGACACGACCTGATTTCCCCCAAGAAACACTGTTGGTGGTAGATGCAACTACCGGACAAAATGCAATGAGCCAAGCACGTTTGTTTAAAGAAGCGATACCTCTTACAGGGATTGTATTAGCTAAGTTGGATGGAACAGCCAAGGGTGGTATTGCCATAGCTATTCAAAGAGAGCTTGGTATTCCTATTAAATGGTTAGGGATCGGGGAAGGCATGGATGACTTGGAAGACTTTGAACCGAAGGCTTTTGTGGCTGCACTCTTAGAAAATTCCACAGAAAAACCTTGACAGTGAGGTGGCTGCCGGGTAGAATTGATTCCAGGGTGTAAAGTAGTTCTACTTAACAGGGGTGGGAGGCATGGAATCGAGGGTTCGCACGGCCTTATTGTATGATTTTTATGGCTCCCTTCTTACCAAGAGGCAGCAAGGTTTTATGGAATTGTACTTTGGAGAGGATCTGTCGCTGGGGGAGATTGCCAGGGAGTTTGGCGTTAGCCGTCAAGCAGTTTACGATATTATTAATCGTGCCGAAGCAGCTTTAAAAGGCTATGAACAACGACTAAAGCTGCTAAAGAACTTTTTTGAGGAAGAAAAGCAGCGGCAGCAGTTGAAAGATCTTGTTTGTAAACTACAAGAAAGTGGACTTACCTCAGAGCAGAAAAAGATAACGGCCGAGGTTATGTCTATACTTAAAGCCTTAGGCCCGGAGGGTGATTAAATGCTAGAGAGCTTAGCGGAGAAGATCCAAGGTGCACTAAAAAAATTAAGTGGAAAAGGTCGTCTCAGTGAGGCAGACGTGAAGGCGGCCATGAGGGAAGTACGCTTGGCCCTGTTGGAAGCCGATGTGAACTTTAGAGTTGTCAAAGAGTTCATTGGTCGCGTACAAGAAAAAGCTGTAGGTCAAGAGGTGCTCTCTAGCCTTACTCCGGCTCAGCAGGTGATTAAGGTTGTCCAGGAAGAATTAACAGAGCTTCTAGGGAAAGAGGCTAGTCGTTTGGAGCGCGCTACCCACGGAACCACTGTGTACATGATGGTAGGCTTGCAAGGAGCCGGTAAGACTACTACAGCGGCTAAACTGGCACGATTGTTAGCTAAAGAAGGCCGGCGCCCATTATTAGTGGCTGCCGATGTTTATCGACCGGCGGCTATTGATCAACTGGAAGTGTTAGGCAATAAATTGAAAGTGCCTGTTTTTAGTATGGGTGAGCAGGATCCAGTTGCAATTACCCGAGCTGCCTTGGAAAAGGCGCGTCGTGAAGCATATGATCCGGTGCTAATTGATACTGCCGGCCGTTTGCATATTGATGAAGAAATGATGACTGAGTTGGTTAATATTAAAGAGGCGGCTCAGCCCACGGAAACACTTTTAGTCATAGATGCCATGACTGGTCAGGATGCTGTTAATGCAGCTGGGTCTTTCCAGGAAAAACTTGGGCTTACAGGCTGTATTCTTACCAAATTGGACGGTGACGCCAGAGGCGGAGCTGCTTTGTCTGTTCGGGCGGTCACCGGAGTTCCGATCAAGTTTATTGGTGTTGGTGAAGATACCGACGCGCTGCAGGTGTTTCATCCTGAGCGTCTGGCAACGCGTATCTTAGGCATGGGAGATGTGCTGACGCTAATTGAAAAAGCGCAGGTGACGCTGGATCAGGAGAAATCCCGTGAGCTAGAGCAGAAACTGCGCCGAGCCCAGTTTACTTTAGATGACTTCAGTACCCAACTACAAGAAGTAAGAAAACTAGGCCCGTTGGACCAGCTGTTAGATCATTTGCCTGGTGTTGGACAATTGAAGAAAATGCCCGGTTTTAAAGTAGATGAGAGCGAGCTGGTCAAGGTGGAAGCCATGATTTCTTCTATGACTCAGGAGGAACGCTCTTTTCCGGACATTATTAATGCTAGCAGGAAACGGCGTATTGCACGTGGCAGCGGCACTACGGTTCAAGATCTTAATCGTTTGCTTAAGCAATTCACTGATATGAAAAAGCTGCTGAGAAAATTTGGGCGTATGGAGAAAAAAGGCAAATCGCCATTGTCTTTTGGACCGTTCTTGCGCTAAGTATGATTTATTGAAAGGAGGTGAGTGCATGGTCAAGATTCGGTTGCGCCGCATGGGTGCCAAAAAGGCTCCCAGTTATCGGTTAGTGGTGGCTGAGTCGCGCAAACCGCGTGATGGGCGGTTTATCGAGACTATTGGTTATTACAATCCCACTCGCGAGCCGGTGGTCATCGAGATAGATGAAGAGAAGGCTCTCTCTTGGTTGTCCCAGGGAGCACAGCCTTCGGAGACAGTGATGCGGCTGTTTAAGAGCACAGGAATTTGGGAGAAGTTTATAGCTTCAAAGAGCAAAGACAAAGAAGCTTTGCAGGCCTAAGGGGGGCTACCATATGCGGAAGCTACTAGAGGTTATCGCCAAAGCGTTGGTTAGTAATCCGGATGATGTGAGTGTAAACGAAGTAGAAGGAGAAAGGTCGCTTATTTTAGAGCTTAGGGTCGCCTCTGAAGACATGGGCAAAGTAATTGGTAGGCAAGGGAGAATTGCTCGCGCTATCCGCACGGTGGTTCGGTCGGCATCAGCAAAGGACGGTCGCCGAGTAATGGTAGAGATCATGGAGAATGCTTAATCAAGACAGCAGGGGGGTGGAGCAGTGCTGATTAAAAGGACTATTACTTTAAAGGCATTGGTCACTCCTGCATTGAAAGAAGAAATGCTCCGGGATTTGCACAATACGCTTCAACGCTTGGAACTGGAGTTGCAACAGATAGAGTTTCAGGGTAAGAGACTTCTTTTGGACGCAGAAAAACAGGGTGTTCAGCAGGTGGCATCTACACGGCAGCAGATCGAAGAAGAGAAGGAAAAGCGTCTGGAAATGCGTGGGCGTCTAAGACAAAAAATAACAGAAGTAAAAGGCTGGGAACAGGGTGCAGAAGTGGTTCAAGGAGTTGTTGAGGGCTGGGTTAAAGTGAAGACAGGTGACGATATCTCCCGTATCTTTGGAGCTGAAATTGTCATGGAAAATGGCAAGATTGTAGAGTTGCGCCATGAATAAAGAGAATCTTGTAGTCGTGGGCGCAATCACTGCTTTGCACGGTATTCGTGGCCAGCTGAAGGTGGCGCTGCTTACTGATTTTCCGGAGCGTATCTACCAACTAAAAGAAGTCTATTTGGTTTCAGGTGAAAAGGTCATAGGGCCTCATTATGTAAAGGACGCCCGTCTAGCTGATAAGCGAGCTATCATTGCTCTAGAGGGAATAACAGATCCTGAAGCGGCTAAGACAATGCGTGGCTATGAGTTGGCAGTTACTCGCGATCAAGCAGTTCCTTTGCCAGAGGGACACTATTACTATTTTCAGTTAGTGGGCCTCAAGGTGTATTCACTGGAAGGCGAGTGTTTGGGAGAATTGACTCAGGTTCTGCCGTTGCCGGCTAACGATGTTTACGTGGTACAGTCGGAAAATGGTTCTGAGATATTGTTACCGGCAACACGAGAGGTAGTACGTGAGATCGACTTGGAGTCTGGTCGCATGAGGGTTAATTTGCTACCAGGGTTGCGCTGAGGAGAGAGTACGTATGCAGCTGGATATCCTAACCTTGTTTCCAAATATGTTTTCCGGCCCCTTTGAAGAAAGTATAGTTAAGCGGGCCCAGGAAAAGAAGCTGGTGAATATAAGAATCCTCAACATCAGGGACTTTAGTACCAACAAACACCGCTCGGTAGACGATTACCCTTTTGGTGGCGGCAGTGGCATGGTGTTGCAAGCGGATCCTATTGCTCGCGCTGTTCGGCATGTTG
Organism: Bacillota bacterium; assembly: GCA_012839445.1. Classification (GTDB taxonomy): domain Bacteria; phylum Bacillota; class DTU030; order DUMP01; family DUMP01; genus DUNI01. Next base: position 5,553 of record DUNI01000223.1, on the reverse strand, counting down.
ACCCTACACGTGAGGCCAGAGTGATCTTGACTTGTCCGCAAGGAAAGCCGTTTGATCAGCAGTTAGCTTGGGCGTTGGCACGGGAACAGCACCTGGTAATTATCTGTGGCCATTATGAGGGAGTAGATGAGCGAGTCCGTGAGAATCTGGTAACCGATGCGATTTCCATTGGTGATTATGTACTTACCGGCGGGGAAATTCCAGCTATGGTGATCTCAGATGCTATCATACGACTCTTACCTGGAGCTCTGGGAGGAGACAATGCAGCTACCGAGGATTCTTTTAGCACAGGTTTGCTAGAGTATCCACAATATACTAGGCCTGAGGCATGGGAAGGACATGTTGTGCCACCGGTACTCCTGTCGGGTAATCATGAAGAGATCAGACTCTGGCGCCGGCGCGAAGCCTTGGCACGAACCTTAGAGCATCGACCTGATCTGTTAGCGAAAGCTGATCTTAACCAGGAGGATTTAAAGCTACTGGCCGAAATAGAGCGAGAACGCGAGCGCGAAGGATGCTAGGTTGTTTTTAATAGTTAAGATGTGATATAATAGCTCGTGTTCTGCAAGTAAAAGGCAATTGCACTTAGACCGAAAACAAAGTTATTAACCGCCGATTAACCAGTCGCAGTGAGCGAGGGAGGAGGTCAAATCATGGATCTTCTACAGTCATTGAAAGACGAGCAGCTAAGGACTGATATTCCTAATTTTGGCCCTGGGGATACAGTTCGTGTGCATGTTAAGGTAGTAGAGGGTAACCGTGAGCGCATCCAGGTCTTCGATGGTGTTGTCATTGCACGACGTGGTAAAGGTTCCCAGGAAACCTTTACCGTTAGAAGGTTGTCTTATGGCGTTGGTGTTGAAAGAGTATTTCCTGTTCATAGCCAGCGCATTGATAAGATAGAAGTGTTGCGGCGCGGTCACGTTCGGCGAGCCAAGCTATACTATTTACGGAAGAGATCTGGTAAAGCGGCTCGTATTAGAGAAAAGCGTGGGTAAGTTAGGGACTGACAAAGTCCCTGCTTTCGTTATAATAGCGGAATTAGCGGGCGGAGGGGTCAGGTTATGGGAAAGATGGAAAAGGTTGTATGGGAATATCTGCAAAGCGTTCTCCTAGCCATTGTGTTGGCCTTATTGATTATCACTTTTGTGGTACAGTCTTTCATTGTTACTGGCCCCTCTATGGAACCTACATTGTACTCCGGTGAGCGGCTCTTGATTAATAAGTTTATCTACCGCTTTACTGAGCCTGCTCGAGGGGATATTGTAGTATTTCACCCCCAAGCTAGGCCTCGGGAGGATTACATAAAGCGAGTTATCGCTGTGGCAGGAGAGACAGTTGAAATTCGCGACGGCAAGGTGTGGGTAGATGGCGGAGCTTTGGTAGAACCGTATATCAAGGAGCCTACTTATGGACAATTTGGGCCGGTGCGGGTACCAAGAGGCAAGATATTTGTTCTGGGTGATAATCGCAACAATAGTCAGGATAGTCGCTACCAGGATGTGGGATTAGTTTCACTTAAGAGTGTTATCGGCAAATCAGCTCTTCGTTATTGGCCGCTGCATCGGGTTAAGGTGCTTAGTAACTCTCGAGGGAGGTGAGGCAGTGACCATACAATGGTTTCCCGGTCACATGGCCAAGGCCAGGCGAGAATTATTAGCACGATTGCCTCAAGTAGATATGGTGTTGGAGGTTGCAGACGCAAGGGTGCCAGCAGCGAGTCGGAATCCCGATTTGGCCCAACTGCTAGCAGGGAAATTGCACCTGGTGGTATTAAATAAGGCTGATTTAGCTTCAATCCAAGTGACTGATGAGTGGCTTTGTGATATTCGTAGTCGAGACATAGAAGCAATGGCTTTTTCGGCTATTTCAGATCGGCGGCGCAAGCTGTTAGACCCCATTCGAAAGTTGGCTACAAGCAAGGCAAAGAGTATAGGGAGTCTGCGGGTTTTGGTGTTGGGTATCCCCAATGTAGGTAAATCAGCCATAATTAACAAACTGGTGGGACGACGTAGTGCTGCAGTAGGGGCTCGACCGGGAGTGACGCGGGGACAGCAATGGGTACGAGCGACAAAAAATCTGATGATTTTGGACACACCTGGGATTTTGTGGCCCAAGTTCGCGGACAAACAAACCGGCTTTAAGCTTGCTGCCATTGGTGCTATTCGTGAAGAAATTCTTCCGCTGGAGGAAGTGGCGTTTTGGTTAAGCCAACAATTGCTGAGACGCGCGCCGCTAACTCTAGAGACAACATATGACTTAACGAGTAGCGATGCAACCACTGTTTTGACTGGCATAGCGCGTCGCCGTGGCATGTATTTAAGTGGTGGCAGATTAGATACTGAACGGGCTGCTGCTATGCTAATAAGGGAGTTTCAGCAAGGGAAGTTGGGGCGCATTAGCTTGGAGACACCAGGTGAAGGGAGGCAAGCTAATGACGACGAAGAATTTATGGTCTAAAGAAATAAAGTTGCAAAAAGCTGGTTATATCCGGGTTGCAGGGGTAGATGAAGTAGGGCGAGGGCCCTTGGCCGGACCGGTGGTAGCAGCGGCTGTGGTTTTGCCACCGGCCAATGAGTGCCAACAGCATTTCTCTGTTTTACGGGAATCAAAACAAGTGAGTGAACGTCGGCGGGAAGAACTATATAATATTATTCAAGCGACGGCTGTAGCAGTGGGAATAGGCATGGCTGATGTTAAGTACATAGATAAGTATAATATTCTTCAAGCTACGCGTGCAGCCATGCAACAAGCAGTTAACAATCTGGAGATAGATATAGACTATGTTTTAGTGGATGCAGTTAACTTGCCTGGACTTAAGTACCCTATGGAAGCTATTATTCATGGAGATGAGCAGTGCGCTTGTATTGCGGCTGCTTCTATTATTGCTAAGGTATTTCGAGATCGCTTAATGGTTAAGTGGGACCAAAAATATCCGGGATACGGTTTTGTTCGTAATAAAGGCTATGGTACGCCGGAGCATCTGGCAGCACTGACTAAGCTGGGACCGTGTCCCTTGCATAGGTTAAGTTTTAAGCCGGTACGTCTGGCACAAGGGGCAGGAAAGTGAATATGAACAAGAAGACTACAGGGGAAATTGGCGAAGAGTTTGCTGTACGCTATCTTAGAAGCCAAGGTTACAAAATTCTGGTGCGCAACTTTCGTTGCCGTCTGGGGGAAATAGATATCATTGCTCGAGACGGCAAAACAGTAGTGTTCGTAGAAGTGAAGACCCGACGTAGCCAGCGATATGGCAGTCCCCAGGAAGCGGTAACAACTGCAAAGCAGGCAAAACTTAGAGCTGTAGCCACATACTATTTACAGTACCACGGTGCGAATAGGCCGTGTCGATTTGATGTGTTGGCAGTTAATATCGAGGGGGGTACAGTGAGACCGGAACTTATTCAGAATGCTTTTTAATGAGGAAGTAACGAAGTTGTCACAGGTTCTTAACAATCTTATGTTACGGTATATGTAAGCTATCCAATTACCCCCTTCTTGATATACTATAAATTGCCCGGAGTACCGGGCTATTTTTTTATTCAAATACAATCATGCCCTGGTTTCAATTTTTATCAGAGCCCAATTTGTTGAGACATTCCAGCAACAAACTATTATGCTAAGATGCGATATGATGTAGTTACTGAGATGTTCTTATCGGTATCCGGGGGATACAACTTTTATAGGGTTTTTACAAGTTGCCTAAAGGAAACCTGGTACTAATGGCAAATATATAACAAGAAGCTATAACATTATTTAGGAAGGTGAAGAGGAAGGAAGGGTAGGACGGTAGACATTGGAGAAGCTATCTTTGGGTGACCCAGATAGAAATGCTCATAAATTTAAGGGGGAGTAATAATTGGCCTGGGAAACTTTGCTGTTGGAGAAAAAGGGTAACATTGGAATCATTACTCTAAACCGGCCTGACAAGATGAATACTATGACCCCATTGTTTATTAAAGAATATAACGAAGTGTTAGATAAGGTGTCTTTAGATCCGGAAGTGCGGGTTGTAATCCTTCAAGCCAAAGGAAAGGCATTTTGTGCCGGAGGAGACTTTGAGCTACTAAAGGCTTTAGATACTGCCCCTAAAGCGCGATTTACCATTAGAGAAATAGGCAAAGCTATTGCTAAGATGTACCATATGCCAAAACCCATCATTGCTGCTGTGCAAGGAGCTGCTGCCGGTGGTGGTGCTAACTTGGCTTTGTCCTGTGATTTTGTCATCGCTTCTGAGAAGGCAAGGTTTGGCCAAGCATTTGTAAACATTGGGCTTGTGCCCGATACTGGTGGCATGTGGTCTTTGACCCGTGCTGTCGGTGTCATGCGGGCCAAAGAACTGGCTATGACAGGGCGCTTGATTGGTGCTAAAGAGGCCGAAAGTTATGGCATGGTCCTTAAGGTTGTTCCTGTCGATGAGCTCGAACAGGAAGTAATGGCATTTGCTCAGCAACTGGCAGCACAAGCGCCTATTGCAGTGGGGTACATTAAACAGATTGCCAACCGAATAAGCGATATTACCCAGGAAACATATGCTGACTTAGAAGCTGACCTTATGGGTATTGCTTTGCAGACTGAGGATCATAAAGAAGGATTGGCGGCATTCTTAGAGAAGAGAAAACCTGTTTTTAAAGGCAAGTAATCGCACCGGGGATTCTTTTGCTTTGCGGACTACTTTTTCTTCTGAAGTAATGGAGCAGCATAAAAAAGACTGCCGTTTAAGGGGTTATGCCCTTTCCGGCGGTCTTGTTTACTTGCATATAGGTGTCAGCTACCTAAATACTTAAAAGAAGAGTTGGTAAGTTGACCAGAGAATCAAAAAAACAGGCATCACAGTAGTTGGGCCAATTTTCTTGGATCATTGACAGGCTGATGACAGGAGTAGTCTTTGCATACGTGAACAGTGGCTTTTCCGTCTATGGCGTGTTTGTTTTGGATAGAGGGGGCAAGTTGAGCTAGGTTATTTTCTTCCGGTTGTAATGGTTTCAGAGTAATTATGGCTTCCGGATTGAATTTATTGTTGATGACAAAAAGCAGTTGTTGCGTATCGCTTGCCTGTCGATTACCGACGATGGTAATATCTGTTCCAGCTGTATGGTTCAACCATACAGCCATTAAGAAGTGAGAGTGCCCTGAAGGTGATTTTGCTACACTGCCCCCAAATGCTTTCAGCTGTTGCTGGTTTTTTTCTTCAAACTCTGGATTACCTGTCAGTCGGGCTAATTTGATCAGGTTCACAGCTGCGACAGAATTACCGGAAGGCGTTGCCCCATCATAGATTTCTTTTGGCCGTGAAATAAGGCTTTTGGCATCGTTACCGTACAGAAAAAAACCTCCGCTTGTTTCATCCCAGAAATATTTCAGCATGTCTTTGCTTAAGTCCAGGGCCAGCTTTAAGTAAGTAGGTTTTAGGGTTGTCTGGTAAAGCTCAATTAATCCCCATACCAGAAAGGCATAATCATCCAGATAGCCGAGATAAGCTGCTTCTTTGTCTCTGTATCTAGCCAGGAGGCGTCCGTCATCCCGGCGCAGATTGGTACTTATGAAAGCGAT
>DUNI01000222.1 GCA_012839445.1 Bacillota bacterium | reverse complement strand
GACCACCCCCCACAAGATGGCTCTAGTTGCATTTGCATGTGGATTAGGGGACGGGCCGGCACAGAGTCCGGCCCCTACCAGTAGGCTTTCACGTAGGGGCAGCCCTCTGTGGCTGCCCGTGCCCCCCCCTTTCTCCCAGGCACTGTGTTACGAAGCGGCATGGAGCCCGGCCCCTGCATGACGCCTTGGATAAATGAATTGTTTTCCTAAAAGTAGCCAACACTAAGTGCTGACAATAGCACGCTTCTTGCAAGGAAGGTCGATAAATGGACGGTAATTTTAAGAAACCAATTCCGGCTTCGGAGATAAAAGACCAGCGCCAGGTAAAAGAGGTTTTGGCAGAAAAACCCACAGAGCTGGCCGCTAACCTGGAAGCTAATCTAAAACTGCTGCAGATGCTGCTTCATAACAGTTCGGATTTGGTGGTACGACGGTTTCGTTTGCCTGCCAAAGAGGACTTGGAGCTGGCCTTCATATATATTGACGGGATGACAGACAAACAAGTGGTGGATCAGGATATTATGCAGTCGCTGCTGCACCTGGCACGCATTCAAGGCTTCGTGGACAGATTAACCCCCAGTAACGCTCTTGAAATGATCGAAGCTCACTTGCTCACAGTAGGCGAGATCAAGGTTACCGCTAAGATAGAGGAAATCCTGCATTCGGTGTTGTCTGGCGATACCATTTTGCTGATAGGTGAAAATAGTACCGGTATTATAGTCAATACCCGTGGCTTTAGTACCCGTGGAGTACAGGAGCCTACTATTGAAGCCGTGGTACGTGGACCGCGGGAAGGATTTTCGGAAGGGCTTAGGACCAATACTTCTCTTATCCGGCGCCGGATCAAAGACCCTGATCTGGTGGTGGAGTCGGTGGTTATTGGGGAACGTACTGCCACTGACATCGCTGTTTTATATATTAAGGATCTGGCTAATCCCAAAGTGGTACAAGAAGTCAAAGGGCGCCTAAAGAAATTGCGTCCCGATGCAGTGCTGGAAAGCGGCTACTTAGAGCAAATGCTACAGGATCGCAGTATGTCTGTGTTCCCACAAATGCAGGCTACAGAGCGTCCGGACAAGGTGGCGGCCGGTATTTTGGAAGGTCGCGTAGCTGTGGTGGTGGACGGGACTCCTTTTGTTTTGTTGGCACCGGTGGTATGGGCCCAGTTTTTTCAGTCCCCTGAGGACTATTATGAACGGTCGCAACTGAGCACCTTTATTCGCCTGGTCCGGTTGATAGCCAATGCATTCTCGCTCTTTCTCCCTGGTTTGTACATAGCTATGACATCGTTTCATCCGGAAATGTTACCCACCGGGCTGACTTTGGCGCTGGCAGCGGCCCGTACCGGGGTGCCTTTCTCACTGCTTACAGAAACCCTTATCATGGAAACAGCAGTGGAAATCGTGCGCGAAGCCAGCGTCCGCCTACCTGGCCCCATCGGTCCCACTGTGGGTATAGTAGGAGGCTTGATTTTAGGTGAAGCCTCGGTACGAGCCGGTATTGTGAGCCCGTTGACGGTAATTGTGGTAGCTATCACCGCCATCGGTTCTTTTGCTACCCCTAACTACAGCACAGCTATATCGATTCGTTTGCTGCGATTTCCGTTTATTTTTCTGGGAGCCAGTTTTGGTTTGATCGGTATCACCGCCGGTGTGATTTTAATGGCTATTCACTTGGCCAGCTTAGAGTCCTGGGGCGTCCCTTACCTGGCCCCCTATGCCCCTTATCAGCCAAAAGGCTTAGGCGATGCTATTTTGCGCCGGAGCATTCCCTTTCAAAAAACGCGTCCTCAGTTCCTAAAACCGCTAGATGAGCAGCGTCTTCCTGACGATGTAGACCGGAAGGAGACCACGGATGAAACCAAACCATAGCTATATAACACCCCGTCAAGCAACAGCTATCCTTGTTAACACTCTTATTAGCGGTCAGCTTCTTATTCTGCCGCGGCAACTGGCCACTACCGCCAAGACTAGCAGCTGGATACCCTTGATTCTAGGCAGTCTTCTGAGCCTAGCCATATTATTTGTGTATACCTTCATAGGCCGACGGTTTCAACATAGTACCCTGCCACAATATGCCATCAAGACGCTAGGCTCCTTTTTCGGTGGTGGGCTGGCCTTGCTTTTTGCTGCTAGTTGGCTGGTTATGACTGCATTGTCCAGCCGGATATTTTCGGCGGTTATTGTTACGTCGGTTCTGCCACGAGTATCTATGAAGATCGCTATTTTAGTCATGTTGCTCTTAGGTACCCATTTGGCCACCCATGACATAAAAACAGTAGCTCGTGTGCATGAGCTGTTTTTACCTTTTATTCTGGCCATCGTTTTGCTACTACTAATCCCTACACTTCCCCGCGTCAGCATTTGGCGGCTGCTGCCGGTGGTTCAGTTTCAAAATGTGCGTCTGGTAGGTTACTCCACCCTGGTGGCTGTAACCTCTTTCTCAGGATTTGAGATTGTATCGCTCTTCATGCCCTTTTATTCTAACCTAGAAAAAGCAGGGCGCAGCCATAGCATAGGGCTGATTATAGTGGCCACTACATATCTTCTTATTCTTTTGGCTAGTATTGGGGTCTTTGGTGTACCGGAATTGATTCGTACTCAGTGGCCCACACTGCAACTTATCCGCATTATTGGCTTTCGCGGTCTTTTTGAGCGTCTGGAAGCTCCTTTTTTGGCTGTGTATGTAATCGCGATTTTTACCACTGTAGGCTCACTGCTCTTTGGTGTAGTTTCCATTCTCTCCGATCTGTTTAACATTAAATCTCGCCTTACCTGGCCTTACTTTCTAGTAATTCCTGTTTATTATCTGGCTCTTAAACCCGAAAACATAATGGAGTTAGAACGAATCGTGCGCTTAGCTCTCTTGATTCACCTAGGAATAGTGCTCTTGGTACCTTTGGTTATACTTCCTATTGCCGTCATCCGAGGAAAGGGGGACAAACCCGGTGCCAAGCAAACCACTACAGACTCTTAGGGTTTTGGCCTTTGTGTTCCTCGTGGTCTTCTTAGGTGCCCGTGGCTGGGCCAGCTCGCGGGATATAGAGAAGCGCCAGTTTATACTTATGCAGGGTATAGATGCCGCCCCTAACAACGAATTTGACGTGATTTACAGCTTGGCTTCACCCCAATCTTTGGGGGGTGGCGGAGGCGGCGAAGGTGGTGGCGGCGGTGGAGATAAGGAGTCGGTAGTTTTACAGAAAACTCGCTGCAAGACCCTTTGGCAAGGACATTACTTTATTCAAGCCAAACTGGAACACCCGTTGTTTTGGGGCCATTTGCAAACATTGGTAGTGGGCGAGGAACAAGCCCGTCGCGGGGTATCCAGGATCATGGACGTGTTCCTACGCGCCGCCGAAACGCGCCTGAAGGCATGGATAGTAGTAGCTGATGGCAAAACAGATAAGATCCTGGAAGCAACACCTAAAACAGAAAAACTGCCCTCGCTATACATCGGTCGAGCACTGGAAATGGAAGATTATCTAAACATGATACCGCTGCTTCGGGTAGTGGAGTTCTCGGCTCGAGTTAGCAACCCCGGTGAGCAACCGGTGGCACCGATAGTAAAAGCGGATAAAGAAGGTATTGCCATTTCCGGTCTGGCTTTGTTTCGGGAAGACAAAATGGTGGGGAAACTGGACTATGACGAAATGCACTATTATTTTCTAGCAGCGCAAGCACATGGCTTCATGCCCAAACGAGTGGAAACCGAAACCGGTGAAGTCTTTATCTATGAGATAACGAACGTTCGTCGCCGCGTTCGGCCACATTACAGTAATAATCAGGTGTCTTTTACCGTCTCTCTACGGTTAGAAGGAAATATTATTGAATCGGAAAGTAAAAGAAGTCTTAAAGACCCCAAGTTCTTGCAAGAAGTGGAACAGGCTGTCTCTACGGCTATAGAGAAAGACTGCCCTTGAACTCTTTTTGCACCCGGCGGAGCACGGCCCGGCAATCTTTCTCTATAGCCGTAGAGACAGCCTGTTCCACTTCTTGCAAGAACTTGGGGTCTTTAAGACTTCTTTTACTTTCCGATTCAATAATATTT
>DUNI01000221.1 GCA_012839445.1 Bacillota bacterium | reverse complement strand
GTGTTCGCAGGCGCCGCCGCAGGCTGTGCCAGCGATAGCCAATTCCCACGGCCTTTCCCTCCCGATAGCTTTGTCCCTAAATCTATATGCAAGCCCCAGGGGAATATGAAAGAAAAGCAAAATGCCCGGATCAAACCGGGCACTTTGCTTAACTGGCTAAGACTCCTATCATCCCTTTAAATGAGTAAATAATAAGTAAGCCGAAACAATAATTAACACCATGCCGGTAAGGGGAACCACAACATTAAAGTAACGCCGGTAACGAGGCCAGGCTCTTTGGCTTACCAACAGCAGATTGTTTAGGCCGGCCAAAAACCAAATAAGTGTGTATAAATCACGCCACCCTTGCAACCAAAGCCACACAGCCGAACAAAGAAGAATAATGCCCACCGGTAAAAAGAAAAACTTATCGGACTTTCTTAATCCTTCCGGCGCCACTTAAGCTTCCCCCCTACTTTCACCATACTTACCATAAAATAAGATGTCATTTGATAAACTTCCCGATAACAGACATCAGTTCTTCTATGGCCTCGGCCCCACCATCATCCCGAATTGCCTTGGCCACACAGCCCCGGGTATGGTCTTCCAGTACCATAAGGCCAACTTTATCCAAAGCCGCTTGGACAGCCGCCAGCTGAGTAAGAATATCGATGCAATAACGACCGTCATTAATCATCCTTTGAATACCCCGCACTTGGCCCTCTATTTTCCGCAGTCTTTCTAACATATTGCTCTTATCGAGTTCATAAGAGGGATGCACAAGACTATCCAAGATACCCTTCCCCTTCCCTGGCTCCCGCCTGGCTTTATTTCAATTCCCGTACTACCCTTACCGGGTACTTACATAATAATTATAATTGTTCTAACGACAAAAACGCAAGCTCAACACAGGCTCCGGAAAATATAGAATAACCAATAGCTGCCAAACATTATTGTATGAAGAATCAAGACCGTGGTATAATGAAACCACCATACAACAAAAGATCAAAGGAGTGGCTGGCTTGAAAGAAAAAGTTGAAAAGTCTTTGGCCAAGGTTCGCCCCACCTTACAAGCTGATGGCGGCGATGTTAGGCTTGTCGCCGTTGATGAGAAAACTGGCGTTGTGACTGTAAAGCTGACCGGTAGCTGCGGTAGCTGTCCCTTTGCCACCATGACGTTAAAACAAGGAATAGAACGGACCCTCAAAGAAGATATTCCTGAAGTTAAGGAAGTTCGCGCAGTCTAAAACTATAAAATAATGCCCGGCGTTGCCGGGCATTATTTCTTGTATGCTCTATCAGGTACGTTATTCCGATTTTTTCGGGCAGTTTCCAGGCACTGTTTGTTGTTGTCAATAATTTCCTCTTCAAAAATTCCTTCTATACGAGCATCTTCATCTTCTGGCCCAAACATGCGACGACGGTATTTCCTTGTCCGCTTTTCCATCGTTTACCTCCTTATTTTAGTCTCCGCTGTAGCTAGCATTTTTATGTCTGAAGACACGTAAGTTTCCACCCATAACCTCAGCAACAACTGGGTAAGCTACACAAGGAACCCGAAATAAACATTAGGAGGTAGATATTGTGACCGTGGGCCAGAAGCTACACCAGACTTTGGCCTCGCTGGAAAGTGCAGTAGGTACGTTAAAAGGCTTTTCTTTAGATACCCAGGACAAAAATGCCAAGCAGCAATTTGATGGGTACGCTCGACAATTGGATCAAATTGTACAAGGACTGAAAGGTCGTACCAACTACGTGGAAAGCCAGGAACCTAGTTACAAAATGTCTCCACAAGCTAAACAGAACCAGCCTCCAGGCGGCCGTTTGGTCTAAGCAGCGGGCTTAAAGCCCGCTTTTCAGTTATTTGCACTTCCATCTTTTTTAGATTTTGAATTAGCCACCAAAGATTCTAGCTCCTGTCGGAACCGCTCTACATCTGTAAAGCAACGGTAGACGGAAGCAAAGCGAACATAAGCCACTTCATCTAAATTGCGCAGCCTGTCCATAACCAAATCGCCAATGTAGGTAGAAGGCACTTCCTCAACTAAAGTATTGCGTATTTCACGCTCTACTTCCTCGGCTAAACCCTCTAAAGTAGCAAGAGATACAGGACGCTTCTCACAAGCTTTTAGCAATCCTGTTAGGATCTTTTTTCGATTAAATCGTTCCCGCCGGCCATCCCGTTTCACTACATAAAGTAGTTGCTCTTCTACTCGCTCATAGGTTGTAAACCGTCGGCTACAGCTACTGCATTCCCGACGTCGGCGAATTACCGAGCCGCCCTCAGCCGGTCTTGAGTCTAGCACGC
>DUNI01000220.1 GCA_012839445.1 Bacillota bacterium | reverse complement strand
TATTTGGGGTAGTTGGTTGTAGTAATTCAAACGGTGAAGAGGCCAAAGACAGCAAAATAGCTTATGTAATCACCGGTACTTTAGGTGACGAAGGTTTCTTTGATTCCGGCTATGAGGGACTGGGTCAGGCTAAAGAAGAGTTTGAGGCTCAGGAAGTAAAGTCCATTGAGTCCTTTGACCCTGTAGACTGGGAGCCCAACTTGCGTAACGCAGCCCAGGCCGGTTATGATTTGATTTATGCCGGTGGAACCCCCATGAAGGACTATGTGGCTAAACTGGCACCGCAATTCCCCGACCTACACTTTGTTCTCTTTGACGGTAAAATCACTGACATCGAAAACGTAATTTCGGTGGAATACGGTGAGGAACAGGGTGCTTATGTGGCCGGTGTGTTGGCAGCTCTTATGACCACTGAGACCGACATTGAGGGAATTAACCCCGAGAAAAAAGTAGGCTTTATCGGCGGTATGGATATTGCCGTAGGCCAGAACTGGCTAAACGGCTTCAAACAGGGCGTGGCTGCTGTTGATCCGGAAATTGAAGTTCTGTCTGCTTTTGCCGGTGACTTCGGCGACCCGGCCAAAGGTAAGGAATTGGCTCTGGCTCAGTATGAGCAGGGTGCTGATGTAATCTTGCACGGTGCCGGTGATACGGGACTGGGAGTGCTTGAGGCAGCTAAGGTTTCCGGTCACTATGCTATCGGTTCTGATGCTGACCAGGACGGTTTGCAGCCGGGTCATGTGCTAACCAGCGTTATGAAACGAGTGGACAATTCGCTGTATAATGTGGCCGAAATGCACTATACCGACAAGTGGGAAGGCGGCCAAACCTTTATGTACAATATCGAAAATGACGGCGTTGTCCTTACCGACATGTCAACCATTGGCGATAAAGTACCGGAAGCAGTTAGAGAAAAAGTTCAAAGCACCATTGACGATATTAAGAGCGGTAAGATTGAGGTAGAGAGAATTAGGTAACCACAGCTAACAACGATAAACGGCGCCGGGATCAAGAAGCTTCTCGATCCCGGCGCCCAATTGAACTTTATGTAATCTATCTATTATAACAAGTAAGGACGAATAAAAATATGCAAACGATCCAAACTAGACGAGCTATGATAGCATGGCTGGCAGCAGCTCTTTGTCACTTGGTGGAAACATTGCACCGTACTTTTCCGGCAGCAGCCTTTGTTGGACTGGCAGCCGATTTAGGAGCCGATGCAGCCGCCATGGGGCTGATAGGCTCGGCCTATTTCTTTATTTATATGTTCATGCAGGTTCCGGGAGGCTTGCTGGGTGACACCTATGGTCCGGTGCCGGTGTATACTGTGGGCACAGTGGTGGCGGGAATAGGGTCGCTGGTGCTGGCAGCCAGTCATTCTATTGCCCAGGCCTTTATTGGGCGATTTCTAGTTGGGCTTGGAGTCGCAGTTATCTTTGTTAACGTATTGGCATTGCAGGCCGAACTTTTTTCACCGGCTATTTTTGCTACCTTAAGCGGCTGGGTAGCTTTTTTAGGAAATATAGGAAGCGTTGTCGGTATGGCACCGTTGGCAAAACTGTGCGATCGGGTTGGCTGGCGGCGGGCGGCACAACTGCTGGCTTTGGTTTCCGGGGTTGTGGCCGTGGTTGCCTGGGTAGCAGGGAGACCTTTTAACCGCAAACAAGAGAAGAAAGGATCGCAAAACCTGCGGGCGCAGGCAGGCACGTTATTTACCACCGGCGGTGTGAAAGCCGTGTTGCTTAGCTATTTCTGCACCTGTGGACCTCTAATGGCGATTGTTACTTTATGGGGTATGCCCTACATAATGTCTATTTGGGAGGTGTCCTCGGCCCAGGCGGCAGCCAGCTTAGGGCTCATACCTTTGGCTACTATGATATCAGCCCCGCTTCTAGGTACATTAGCAGACCGATTGGGAAAAAAACGCCCGCTTCTACTTTCTTGTTATGGTTTGCAGACGGCGGCCTTAGTGGCTTTGCTAATGTTGAGCCCCGATAAGGCCAGCTATTGGACTGTTTCTTTATGTTGTTTTCTCTTAGGCATACCCAACAGCATGTATGTACTGTTTATTGCTGAGATGAAGGACCGGAGCCCGAAAGAGATGGCAGGTTTTGCTGTGAGTGTAGCTAACTTTATTGGCTTTTTGGGTGCTTTTATCTTGCAGCTTGTTACCGGTTGGGTTATAAACTTAGTCAACGGCCAGGGGCAGATAACCGGCGTTTACACGACTGCAGCCTTAAGAGCAGGATTTGGATTCTGTCTTGCTGTTACTTGTGTGGGTTTTGTGGCTTGCTATCTTATACCGGCCGGCAATCCACGTGGCACAAATTGAAATGAAAAGCCTCTGAACTTGTCCCTCTAATGGAATAGCCAATCCGATTTTACCGGGATTGCTCGCAGGAAATTCAGCGAGCAGTCTAATGCTCAGCTCAGCGTTCCGGCGGGGGCTTTCCGGTAGGGGCCGGTCTCCGTGCCGGCCCGTC
>DUNI01000219.1 GCA_012839445.1 Bacillota bacterium | reverse complement strand
TAAATCGTTCCCGCCGGCCATCCCGTTTCACTACATAAAGTAGTTGCTCTTCTACTCGCTCATAAGTTGTAAACCGTCGGTTACAGCTACTGCATTCCCGACGTCGGCGAATTACCGAGCCGCCCTCAGCCGGTCTTGAGTCTAGCACGCGACTATCAAGATCATTACAAAATGGGCAACGCATAGTCCCACTTCCTTCTAGGCTATAGTATATCAGATTTTCATCCAGGCCCGCAGCAGCCAGCCTTTGTGCCGGCCCATCCCAAGTACCAAGACTGCTTAAGGAGGCCCAGGAGTGATTCGTTGGAATAAGTTCTTGGCAACATTAATAGCTGGCTCTGCTGCCGGACTAGGAGCTTTGCCGCTACTTTTTGTTGATCAAGTGTCTCCCTGGTCACAAGGTATACTTCTTGGTTTTGCCGGCGGCATGATGACCGGCGCCGCCTTGTTATCCCTTGTCCCTGCAGCCTTAAGCAAAGGCGCCCTCAGGCAAGTTCTTCTTGGAATTGCTACCGGTGCCGGAACACTCTTAGTTTTGGACATATTAATACCCCATCATCATACTAAGAGGAGAAAACCCAAAGCTGCCGGTTGGAAAACTTCACTTATGATCTTAGCTGCAATAACACTCCATAATCTCCCGGAAGGTCTTTCCATGGGAGTAGGTTACGCCTCCCAAGAAGATCAAATAGGACTTATTCTTACAGTGGCCATTGGGATCCAAAACATCCCGGAAGGGTTGTTAGCAGCAATGTCACTTAGAGACAACGGCGCTTCTGGTCCGATGGCCGTGGGGCTAGCTTTACTCACCGGTCTAGCAGAACCACTGGCAGCACTGGTAGGTATGTTGCTGGTAGATTGGCTACGCGATATTTTAGGTTTTTGCTTAGCTTTTGCTGCCGGTGCCATGCTATATGCAGTCTCGGATACCTTAATCCCTGATAGCCAAGAACATGGATTCGAACGCTTGGGTACGTTTGGATTCTTGGGCGGAATTATGGTATTGGTGCTAATCCGGAAACTGCTTTGCTAACTTAACCGATTCCTGTATATCCTCATATTATTATCAGTTTAAAGACATTAATTAGATAGTGCAAGCAGGAAATTTGTTTAAGAGCCCGAATAGTATTATGTATAAACTTAACATGGGAGAGGATAATAATGCAATTGGCTCCTTTCTTAGTGGAGCACTGGCTTAACACCCACGAACTAGAAGCCCGTTACAACCTGGCCGAAACAGATGCTAAGCCATTTACCGTGCAAGAATTACTTGATCTTACAAAAACAGACGTGGCAGAGTTACTAAATATACGTATCTCTTATAATCCCACACTGGGTTCTGACTCGCTGCGCCAGCTTATTGCCAGCTTTTACCCCGGTTCCACAGCCGATAATGTCCTGGTAACAACAGGAGCAATGGAAGCTGACTTTTTGTTGGCTAACATTTTAGTAGATCCCGGTGATACTGTTATCGTCCAATACCCCGCTTACCAAGTATTGTACTCCGTGGCTGAAGCCAGGGGAGCCAACGTGAAGTATTGGGAATTGGCTGCCAACGACGGGTTCAGGCCTGATCTTAACAAGCTAGAGGATCTCATCGATAATAAGACCAAGCTACTTGTCCTAAATGTACCCCACAACCCCACCGGTGCTGTGATTCCTGAAGCTGATTT
>DUNI01000218.1 GCA_012839445.1 Bacillota bacterium | reverse complement strand
TTCCTCTTACTGCCAGTAGTCCACATTGCCAGCTTCACCAATTACTCCCGGCAGTTCACCCGCCCTCTAAACACACTGGCGAATCAATTTAACCTGGTTCAATCGGCCCTGGCCAGTGCGGAAAGAAAATTGATTCGCCAGTGTGTTTAGAGGGCGGGTGAACTGCCGGGAGTAATTGGTGAAGCTGGCAATTACACCCACGGTTACAATTCCTCTTACTGCCAGTAGTCCACCTGCAGCGGCCACAACAGCAAAACTAAGACTGTTGAACATGTTCATGAGGGGAGGAATAATACCGGACAAAATTTGTGCCTGGATACCGACTGTTTTAAGATCTGTGTTGGCAGCGGCAAATTGCTCCAACACCTTTTTCTCTTGGACGAACACCTTAATTGCACGTTGGCCGGTCAGTGTTTCCTCGATGATGCTGTTTAATTGCCCCAGCCTCTCTTGTTGGCTTACGAAAAGGGATCTTGTTCGTTGAGCGATAGTTTTTAGAGCCACAGTAACCAGCGGTATCACCAGCAGGGTAAAAACAGTAAGCAACGGGTTCAGCCATAACATGGCCACCAGCGTGCCGGCTAGCATAATAACGCCGGAAAATACTTGGGTTATGCCACTGCTTAAGAACAAGTTAATGTTTTCTATGTCATTGGTTATTCGGCTCATCAACTCGCCGTGGGGTTGGCGGTCAAAAAACTGAAGGGGCAGAGTCTGGACTTTGGCAAATAAGTCGTTCCTCAGTCTAAGCACAATGTCTTGAGCTATACCGGCTATAGTGTATTGTTGAACCCAAGTAATCATAGCTGCCAATAAGTACACTGCCAGCATAATAGCCGAGATTCGGACCAATCCCTTAAAGTCTCTCGGTACAATATAGTTGTCTATGGCCCGGCCGATCAAAAACGGACTGATCAGATTCAAGGCTGAAGCCGCTATGACCAGAAGAAGCACCACGATTAATGGCTTTCTTTGATGATGGAGGTAGCCCCATAATCTTTTACCGGTGCCTTTAATATCTTTCGCTTTGGCCTTGGGGCCAAACATGAACCGGTGACGTCCGCCTCCTCTCGGACCCATTGCCGGCGGCGGAGTCTTTACTTTGTTATTAGGCACTGATGTCCGCCCCCTCTCTTATTTGTGAGCGGTAGATATCTTGGTAGGTGGTGCTGGTTTTAAGCAGCTCTTCATGGGTACCCATGGCTTCTATCCGTCCGTCTTCAAGCACCATGATCTTATCGGCATGAAGAACAGTGCTAATTCGCTGGGCAATGACAAAGCAAGTGCTGTTTTTGGCTACGTCTTTTAAGGCTTCGTGAATGCGGGCTTCTGTTCCCATATCCACGGCACTGGTACTGTCGTCTAAAATAATGATGGGCGGCTGTTTGATAATGGCTCGCGCAATAGCGATTCTTTGCTTTTGTCCCCCGGACAAGTTAACTCCTCGTTGTCCCAACTGGGTATCGTATTTTTCCGGTAAACGCATGATGAAGTCATGAGCCTGGGCAGCCTCGGCTGCGGCTACTACTTCTTCATCGGAGGCGTCTTCTTTGCCCCACTTAATGTTATCTTTAATAGAACCCGAGAATAAGGTGGCTTCTTGCAGTACCATCCCGATTCCGCTCCTAAGTGTGTCTAGCTTGCTATCTCTTACATCGATGTTATCTACTAGCACCTGGCCTTCTGTAGGCTCATAGAGACGGGGTATTAGATTAACCAAAGTAGATTTCCCGGCTCCGGTGGCGCCTAAAATAGCTACAGTGGTTCCCGGTTCGGCTATGAAAGAAATGTTTTTCAGCACTGGCGGTCCCACCGCTCCCGGATAGCGAAAAGAAACATTACTAAATTCTACCTGGCCGGCGTAAATAGGTCGGTCGTGAGAGTCCGGCCTATCAGTGATATCAACTGTAGTTGCCAGCACTTGGTTTACTCTGGCTGCCGAAACTTGAGCCCGGGAAAACATCATAAATACCATGCCTACCATCAGCAACGAGAACAGGATTTGGGTCATGTAATTGATGTAGGCCATAATTTCGCCTACCTTCATTTGCCCTCTGGTTACTTGAATACCGCCTAGCCAGATGACAGCTACAATGCTAAAGTTCATAACCAACATCATAATGGGCATGGCCAGGGCTATAATCCGCGATGCCTGTACAGTTATGTCCCGGAGCCGGCGGCTGGATTGCCCGAACCTAACTTGTTCCCGGTCCGATCTTACATAGGCTTTAACCACGCGCATCCCGGCCAGGTTTTCCTGCATGACGGCATTAACCCGATCTAGGGTTTGTTGCGCCCTGGCAAAAAGGGGAAAAGCTCGGCCGGCAACGGCGGTCAGAAGAAGCAGCAAAATAGGTATAGCCACCAGTAAAATCACCGTAAGCCGGGCATTTAAGACAACAGCCATGATTATGCCGCCTACGCACATCAACGGGGCTCGAATGAGCATGCGCAGAGACATCAAGACCACATTTTGCATTCGTACTACGTCATTAGTAAGTCTGGTA
>DUNI01000217.1 GCA_012839445.1 Bacillota bacterium | reverse complement strand
CTACTGTAGTAAAGAACTTCCATGTCAAAGCCACGAGCTCTACGAGCTACGGCAGAACCAATGCGACCTAGGCCCACTAAACCTAAGGTAGCACCATAAATATCATTGGTTCTGCCGTAGCTCGTAGAGCTCGTGGCTTTGACATGGAAGTTCTTTACTACAGTAGACGTCGCAAGAAAAATTTAGAAATGGAACTGGGAGTCAAGTATGTTCCTTGGATTGAACTTTTGACGCGTTCCGATTTTATTAGTATACATGTACCTTTGACTACAGATACAAGGCATTTACTTAATGCTGACGCTTTTGCCCAGATGAAACCTACAGCGGTCTTGGTAAATACCGCACGTGGCCCCATAGTAGATGAAGCTGCCCTATACCGGGCCCTAAAAAACAAGCAGATAGCGGCTGCCGGCCTTGATGTTTTTGAACAAGAACCGCTTAAAAAAGATGATCCTCTTTTGACTCTGGACAATGTGGTTCTGTTACCACACATCGGCAGTGCCAGTGTTGCCACCCGAACCCGAATGGCCACCATGGCAGCAGAAAACGTAGTGGCCGTGTTGGCACAGCAGCGCCCACCTAACTTGGTAAATGTAGAAGCCTGGGAGCCACCTAAGTATCTTTCTTAGGAAACTTTATAAGTGATAAGATCCGGGATTGAACCAGATTGAAAGTCAATGCACGAGGACGGTATATGCTGCCCGAAGAGTAGAAGAGTAAATAGAGAAAATTATAAGGATTTATGTTGTTTGCGAGATACAGGGAGAGAGGAGCAATAATGGATCTACTTATTGATGCTGATCTTCTCGCTTGCCAGTTTGCGTATGCATATGAAGCAAGCCGAGCCCGGAATACAGATGACATTCTTGATATGGATGATGCTAGCTGGGCCATATCGGGGTTCGATTCTGCGGTGGAGCGGATGCTGATAGAAACGGGAACAAAGAATCCGGTCCTTTGTTTTACTGGTAGCGATAATTTTAGGTATTCTATTTTGCCAACGTATAAATTGAACCGCCAGGGAAGACCGAAGCCAATACTCCTAGATACCCTAATTGAGCATGCATGGGACACATGGGCCTGTAAGGCAGTGGATTGTTTGGAGGCGGACGATGTCATGGGGATCATGGCTACTAGTTTGCCTGGCTGCTATGTAATAGCTACTATGGACAAAGACTTAAAACAAATACCTGGGATTCATTATAACTGGAGGAAAGAACGGCTTAGAAAAGTTCAGTCATCTGAAGCAGATTACTGGTTTTATTTCCAGGTGTTAACAGGAGATTCTACAGATGGCTATGCAGGGTGCCCAGGGATTGGCGTCAAAAGAGCAAGAACTGTTCTAAAGGGTGTCACTGAGGATCCATGGGCTTGTGTTGTTGCTACCTTTAAGTCTAAGGGTTTAACAGAGGCGGATGCCTTAGTTCAGGCTAGGGTTGCTCGAATTCTTCGTGCCAAGGACTACAACTTTAAGGAGGGTCAGCCAATATTATGGAGCCCGGATTAGGTCGATGCCTAATTACATAATAATATTTAATATTATTTAGAAAGGTTTTTGGAAGATGAAAAAAGAGGATTACGTTGCCATTCTTATCCCAGCATTTAATGAGGGGCCACGCATAAACGCTGTCTTGGATACAGTCTGTACCATCAATCGTCGCAAACGAATAGTTGTCATTGACGATGGCTCAAAGGATGATACTGGCGAGAAGGCCTGTCAGTACCCGGTAGAAGTAATCCGTCATCCTTACAACAAAGGTAAGGGTGCTGCCCTACAAACCGGTATTGACCACGTAAAAAGTGCAGATCTATGGCTGTTTTTGGATGCTGATTTGATTAATCTCCAAGAAAACCATATAGAAAGTCTATTACAACCATTGGAAGAAAATGCGCACTTGGGAATGACAGTAGGCGTTTTTGAAGGTGGGGGGAAACGGAACGTTGATCTGGCGCAACGATATTTTGGAATCCTAAATGGGCAAAGGGGATTTCGAGGGACGTTTATTGAAAACGTGCCATCACTTAATTGGTGTCGTTTTGGGGTGGAAATATTTTTGAGCAAATTGGCTTATCATTATGACATTCCTGTATCCTACCCAGCGCTAAGAGGTATTACACATCATACAAAAGAAGAAAAGTTCGGTTTTACGACAGGCTTGTATCACCGACTCAAAATGTATTATGAGTGTCTAAATGCATTATTTAACTGGCAAAAGTACTGCTAAGTTGTGGATGAATCATCGGTGAAAGATACAGCTGTCTTGAGGGCTTCGTAGGCGTCGTTTAAAGTGACGGCCGGTTGATAACCTGGATTTTGCACGGCTGAGCAAAGGTCTAGCAGGCCTTGGCGTATACAGCAGCGATAGACAGTCCAACGATCGGAAGATAATCTAAAACAAAGTTTCAACCGGGCTGTAGCCCGGTAATCATTTCTTTGTCTTCTTGGATGGGCCGGCGTTGAAGATAAAGGTTGAAACTGGCTGGATATGAGCTCGATGCCGACTCCTGGTAAGAACGTTTGTGCTTCTTGCAAAAGCTGGTCTTTGATATAGGTCTCAGTTTCTGGGGTAATTAGGGCATCTAAGGTTAGATCAGTTGGTATCCAACCGGATACATAAGCATAAGCTTGTTCCCAGACTAGACTAAAGCTGGTGGTTTCAAATAGCTCGGGTTTGGTAAAACCATGGTAATAACTAACAATACAGCCACTGTCATGAAGAGCTGTACCGGTGACTCGATCTATGAGGGTTTCTCCTGATCGCTTAAAGCTATTGGAGCACACTTTCTTGCCGGGACCAAAGAGCCAGTTTGCGAGGTCGAAAAAATGCACCCCGTGTTCAATCCAGATACCACCGCTTTTTGCTATATTCCAAAACCAATGCTTTGGTAGCAAGTGATCGTCGTGTGCGTAATTTTCCAGGAGGGCGCGTTCTGCATTACCAAAGACGGATTTGTCTTGTAACTGCTTGAGAATAAAGTAAAGAGGATTGCGCCGCATGACAAAATCAATACTGGCTTTTAGACCACGGGTATTAGCTAACTTCTTTAGTCCTGCCATATCATCCACTCTCAAGGAACCGGGCTTTTCTAAGAAAAGGTGTTTATTGGCAAGCAAGGTTTCGCGGCCTAGTTTTGCATGGCTTACAGGTGGCGTAGCAATGATTACTATGGCCACATCTTTATCGGCCAGTAGTTGTTCAGCATTTTCATAAGGTTGTACGTGTGGGAACGTACTTTGTAACAGCTGACGTCGTTCTGACTCCAGCTCGGCTATTGCTACCAAACGTAGGCTTGGAGTATTAATGATGGTGTCGGCTATTAGCTGTGCGAACCAACCAAAACCAATAATTCCTATCCCCACTGTTTTCACAAGCAAACCTCCGAACTATTCTTTAACTTACAAAAGCAGTCACCCTGTCTATTATTGATAGGTTGTTATGTTATTATGAACAGGCAGCCTTTTATAAGGCCAAGAATAAGAATATATGATAGAATAGAAAATAAATAAAAGAGCCTTTGTGTAAGTACAATATAGGCCTGGCCAGAAATGGGATCGGAGGAAGAAATGAAAACTATTAAGTTCATAAAAAAGTTCATATTGCTGATGTTTGGGCTATTCCTGTTTAG
>DUNI01000216.1 GCA_012839445.1 Bacillota bacterium | reverse complement strand
AAGGCCAGCCCCAAGCAGTACTTATCCGCGCCCTGAAGCCAAAAGACGGTATTGATCTTATGTTTGCCAGGCGCCAATTCAAGACAAATCACCAGCACATTAAAACAAAGAGGTTGTGTCAACTCACAAACGGTCCCGGAAAACTTTGCCAAGCCTTGGCAATCACCAAAGAACAATATGGTCATGATCTCACAGGAGACACTCTCTTCATAGCTCCTGCTGAAACAGTATCACCACAGGACATTACCACCGGACCTAGAATCAACGTGGATTACGCCGATGAATGGGCACAACTTCCCTGGCGCTTTTCCTGGAAGCAGCGCCCTTAGTTATCCACTGTTCCCAAGAAATATGGCTTACCAACTGTTTGCTTTCTAAGCAATAACGATAATTACCAGCAACCTTACGCTAATCTATATTCCCTTATATTGCCCTCAAACACAACAACTCTGTGGGGAATTCTTAGAAAATCCATCGGCTTCGTTAATTCAGGAACACCGTTCCACAATGTAGCCTTCCTCAGAATATAGGATACAAATTGCGAGCAGAAAAAACGGTCTCGCGGTGCAAACCGGATACCAAGCATATAGCCCAGCAATCCAACCATATTGTAACGGTAGACTTCCTTGCGACGCAAAAAGAAGTCCACTGATTCAAGCATGGTTTTGAACTGTTCTTCAGTAACGGAAATCTCCAAAATACAGCAGCTGGCATTTGGGAAAACAGCAAATAAACCTCGGTTAAAATTCTCTTCTATGAAGCCGTTAATAAGCACGTTATAGCGGTGCTTTCTTCCAAAAGAATACATTACCTCAAGAGAAGGATCAAAAGCAATGGAGGCATGATTATAAGGATCCCTGGTATATTGGCGAATGATTCTAGAAACCATTGTACCTGTTTGACTCAAGACTATATAAACGCTTCTCATGATGTTTCTCCGTTTTCACTTCGATGAAAATAATAGCGATGCCAACTTTATCAGCCTCTTCTTAGTATAATATAATACACCAAATCATCACGGCTGCCAATAACATTCTTGGAAACATGGCTGAAGTACATGCCCTTTCCCTTGGCCTTCTCCTGGTACTTCATGCCTCAATGAGCTAATGTCAGGCACTTTTGTAGATCTCAGTTAGTTCTTCTAAGACTTCTCTTGCCTTACCAATAATCTTCAGATCAAACTTACAGCCAGAACTTGTATCCTCATCATTAATAAGTACAACCTTACCTGTAGCTAGCATCGGAAGCTGATTTACCGGATGAACTTTCAAACTTGTACCGATGACAATCAGCAAATCACATCCTCTAATGTCCCTTTCAGCTAAACTCCAGGCATCTCTCGGTAAGTATTCTCCAAACAAGACAACGTTAGGTCTTAATGCATTCCTTCCACATATACTACAGTTTTTCTTATCTAAGAAATCCTGTAACGCAGCTTCGTGATTGCAACTATTGCATCTTATTGTCTTAATATTGCCATGAAGTTCATATACTGTCTTGCTTCCTGCCTGGCGGTGCAAACAGGATACATTTTGCGTTGCGATACTTTTTATTACTCCCTTCTGTTCAAAATCTGCCAAAATATAATGTCCTTTATGGGGCCTAACATCTTGTAAGAGCTCTATTCGCATAGAGTAGAATTCGTGAAACAACGTGTAGTTTTGTTGAAGTGTTTGAACACTGGCCACTCTACTAGGATCTATGTTTCTCCACCATCCGCTTTTACCCCTAAAATCCGGTATGTTACTTTCTGTGTCCATTCCTGCTCCTGTTAGCACTACCGTATTTCTTGAATCTTTCATTAACAAGGCCAGCATTTCGACTTCGTTTTTTATATCCTTGCCCTCCCAAAACATATTCATTTCTAATCACCTTCTTTATTTCTTTTTTCTCTTGAGTTTAACGACTGTTTCCACGTGATACGTCTGGGGAAACATGTCCACCGGCTGTACTTCTTGAACTTCATAGCCCCGAACTGTTAGAACTCCTATGTCCCGCGCCAAAGTAGCCGGATTACAGGATATGTAGACAATCCTATCCGGTCGTACAGAAGATAATGCTAACAATGCTTCCGGTCGGCACCCTCGTCGGGGTGGATCAAGTACCACAACGTCCGGGCACAAAATCCCTTGGGCCGTTAGCTGCGGTAATACCCTTTCCACTTCTCCTACATGAAACTCAGCGTTCTTCACCCCATTCTCGAGGGCATTTTGTCTAGCATCATCAATGGCCGCCGGCACTACCTCTATTCCATGAACAAATTGGGCTTGCTCAGCCAAAAACAGGGAAATACTACCTATACCGCAGTAAGCGTCAATCACTACTTCGTGTCCGGTGAGCCCGGCATAGGCCCGAGCCTGTTCATACAATCTGACAGTTTGAAAAGGATTCACTTGGAAGAACGAGCCCCCCGAAATACAGAAGCGATAGGGGCCCAAATAATCAGTTATAGTCGGTGATCCATAAAGAACCCGCCATCTAGATCCCAGGATAACATTGGTCCGTTTAGAATTGATGTTCAATAAGAAACTAGTGATCTTAGGAATACCAGTGGTCATACCCTTCACTAACTCTGTTAACCGTGGCGTATCGGCGCTGGTGGTCACTACAGCCACCATTAGTTCACCTGTAGTTACTGCTACTCGAACCAGCAAATGACGCAAAAACCCAGTGCCACTATTTTCATTATACACTGGAATTTCTAACTCATTAGCTACAGACAAGAATCTCTGTAAAACCATATTTATTTGGGGATGCTGGAGAAAACACTCAGATATTTCCACTACCTGATGACTCCGAGGCGCAAAAAACCCCGCGACTATATGTCCGTTTCTTTCCGTCAAAGGAAACTGAGCTTTGTTTCGGTAGGCCCAAGGATTATCCATGCCCATAGTAGGCAATACCCGTACTTTCTCTACCTTGCCAATCCGCATGAAAGCCTGTTCCACCACCCGCTGCTTAAACTGCAGTTGCTCACCATAACTTAAGTGCTGCAACTGACAACCTCCACAGCGCCGATAGGTGCGGCACTTGCTTTCTGTTCTTTGTGGAGACGTTTGTATTAGTTCTCTTAGCAAAGCCCGGGCATAGTGCTTTTGCACTGAAATCACCCGGGCGGTAACAGTCTCCTGTGGCAAGGCGCCAGGAACAAACACGGTAAAGCCTTTGAATCGTCCTACCCCTTCTCCGTTGGATGTTAAGTCTTCGATGGTTAGCTGTAGTAAATCATCTTTTGTTACTGGCGGCCTCTTCACTCTTACCTCTCCCATTCCCTCGGTTTACATATTATCTCACGGATCTTAGTTTGCAGAAATTCGCCCGAATGAGCCGGACGCAAAACCAATGCCGTATCAGCACCGCGGCCGGAACCGCCAACGGCAATAATATCTTGACCATAGGGGATCAAACCGGCATCTAAGGCCATAACTGCCACTTCCACTGCCACCTTGGTACCTTGGCCAAACAAACGAAGTGTATCCGCCACTGCCATTCCTGGGTCAAAACCTCCATGGACCTGGGTAAACCCGCGATTTACTCCGCGGAAAAGATGGGTAGTTGTCAGCACCTTAACCCCTAATTCTTTAAATTCCTGCCGTACTTCAGCCGGCATTTCGTCGCTACCCGGTTCACGAAATCCCACTTGATGTGTTACGCATACTATCTTTAAACCTGAGTTTAAAAACTGACGAGCAGTAGCCCCTGTATTAGAAGCTACTACTACGTGACCTATTCCTAACTCTTGAGCCTTAGTTATAACTGCATTTACAGTTGACTTTGTGTTCTCTTTGCCACTCTTCTCCCATAACTGCATGGTTATCCCTCCCATATTCTCTCCTGTTAGATTTATTCGTTCCTAAGCCTGCAGTTTCCTGCTGCCAAGGCTATACCTTGGCACAGCATAAGGATTCACCAATTGCAGGCAGCGCTACACATCTAAAAACACGGTGTCTTAGAAAAGGCGAAAACAAGGCAGAAGAAAAACAAATCTTGCTGCGCAAGATTATTGAAGTAGTTCTCAGGTAATGATAATTAAAAGCCTATGTAAAGGAGAGCTGCACAAAATGAGCTCACAACAACAGAGTCACATTGCCAATCTTGTTAACCAACTATTGGACACTGTTCATCAACAACAGTTGCAGGCTGACCAAAATAACCAAGTTACACTCAGCCAAGCCTCCACAGCCC
This sequence comes from Bacillota bacterium, assembly GCA_012839445.1. GTDB lineage: Bacteria > Bacillota > DTU030 > DUMP01 > DUMP01 > DUNI01. The sequence continues at coordinate 32,953 of DUNI01000216.1, read as the reverse complement.
AGTCTGATCGGCAACGACTGGATCAAATCATTCAAGGCTTGACCCAAATTAAAAACGGCCTCACCAACAACAACCTCACTGTAGCAACTTTGCAATCCTATCAATCCCAAGCAGAACAAATTGAAGGGCAGCTGCGCCAGCAAATCCGTGAGACCGATAACCAAATAACCCAAGGCTTACAACAAGCCGTTGCCGCTCTGGCCCAGGCCCAAGGGGCCATGCTGGACAGCCAAACCTATACCACCCTAGAACAAATGATTGCTGATCTTAATACTACCCTCGATCGCCTTCTGGCACCATAGCCTGTTAGGAACACCCTTCCAAGGATCGCTTATCCAGGTAAAGATCTCAAAACAGCAAAGAGTATTACTCCGGCTGTTCTTTCTTATTCTGGCAAATCGGTTTCTTAAAACTTAAGCCAAGCGAACTCCCCACTTGTCCTAACTTAGCTCTTAGTTCCCGGACATCGTGTTCACTTACTTCGGCCAATTCAGCTGCTTTTTCATCGCTTAAACCCAAGGAAAAGGCATCTAACAGTGGGCCTAAACTGGTACCCAATTTCCGCTCGATAGCGGAACAATCCACCTTACCTTCCGGAACTGTTAGAGTCAGTCCCTGTTTCTTTTTCTCTTGATCGCCTGCCATTAGCGTTCGCCCCCTTCTTCTAACTGCACTGTCACCTGCCCGGTCTCGTCTAAGGTAGCTGATCTCACTTCTTGTACCCGCCTAATGCCCCGTTCGGCTAACTCCCTCATGAGCTGGGGCAATCCTAGCCGAACTCGATCCAGGTTGTCATAAATAACCTCCCCGTTCATCACCAGCACCGTTGGATAAATCCCTTCTGTTGTACTGATACCAATATCCTTAGGCCGCAAAGGCTGGCATTCCGGCTTTAGAATTACACTTAGCAAGCCATTCGGCTCCAGCACCGCTTCTTGAACATCCTGGATATTATTGACGTCCTTCTCCCGTAGCATTATGGCTAAATCAGTCATGGAAATCCGCTCCTGTTTAATGTTCTTAACCACCACTTCGCCGTTTTCGATTAACACACACGGCTTCCCCTGTAAAACATTCTCAATGCGTCGGCTACGCAAAATGACCTTAGAGATTAACCAGCTGATCAAAGTAACCATGACTATAGGTATCAGGCCATGGGTAAAAGGCAGCTTTTCATCTTCCATAGGAATTGCCACCGCTGCACCCAATATTACAATCACCAATAGATCAAAGGGGGACAACTGTCCAATAGTCCGCTTTCCCACCAACCGAATAGCAAGCAAAGACATGGCGTAAAGCACCGTGGCTCTGAGAACCAACCACAGATCCGATACATGTAGGTGCAAAAACTTAGTGATCTTCTTCACTTACGCCGTCCTCCTTATGATCCAGCAATCCCTTGACTACTGTGAGCCCTTCAGTAAGCACTGCTTGTCTCTTAAGAGCCGTTCCCAGCCAAGCCGCTTGCAAAAGATTAGCCACTCCCTTTTCTAACGCTTGCTCACGAGCCTGGGCCCAAGACCGTTCCTCCCGCCAAGACATGGCCGCCGCCGAAGTCAATGCTTCTTTAGCTAATTCTTTTCGATAATTGCCCTGAGACGACGATAATTCCCTTAGCATGGTCTCTAATTCACGCATCTTGCCAGCACTGCTTAGGCCCACTGCTAAATCAGGCAATCCTTGACTGATCGTTTGCTCAATCTGAGTCTGTTGGTCAACCAACTGATCCACGATTTCGCTAAGCATTTGCTTCAAGTGAAGACGTTGGCTACCGCTTAGTTCTGGTAGCAATTTTGGTTGATTCTTCGGCATAAAAATCTCCTCCGGCCTTAGGCTTTCCCAGACCGGAGGAGAGCTATTCGCAATGTGCCTACAGTTTTTCCTTAAAAAGCCTGTTCACCATCTGAGGATTAGCTTTGCCTCGAGTGGCTTTCATCACTTGACCAATTAAATAACCCAGAGCCTTATCCTTACCGTTACGGTAATCTTCCACCACATTGGGATTGGCTTCTAACACTTCCGCCACGATACGACCAAGCTCGTCCTCATCGGAGATTTGTACTAGGCCACGCTCTTTGACTATTTCTTCCGGATCCCGACCCGTGTGGAACGTCTCCTCAAAAACGTCTTTAGCAATACGACCACTAATAACGCCTTCATCCATCAGTTTTAATACCTTGGTCACATGCTCAGGAGTAAGAGGTGTCTCCTCCAGTTCCTTTCCTTCTGCATTCAGCAAGCGCAAAACTTCGCTCATGATCCAGTTGCTAACTGCCTTAGGATCTGCATGCAGGCGAACGCAGTCGTCGTAAAAATCAGCCACCCGCTGCGAAGTAGTTAAAACCTCCGCATCATAATCCGGCAGACCATATTCTTTGATAAATCGGGCAACCCGGACATCGGGTAACTCCGGTAAGTCGGCGCGGATATCTTCCACCCAAGTAGGATCAATGGCTAGCGGCGGAAGATCCGGGTCAGGAAAATAGCGGTAATCTTGGGCTTCTTCTTTGCTCCGCATGCCCACGGTTATTCCACGACTTTCGTCCCAGTGCCGCGTTTCTTGTACTATCTCCTCACCAGCCAAAAACGCCTCTTTTTGCCGTTCTTCTTCGAAAGAGAGGCCCCGAAAAACAGCGCGGAAAGAGTTCATATTCTTAATCTCTGATTTAGTACCAAGCTTGCTGCTTCCTCGTGGTCTTACCGACAAGTTAGCGTCACACCTGAGGGAACCTTCTTCCATCTTGCAATCCGAAACCCCAAGATACTGGATAATTGTCTTTAACTTAGTAAGGTAAAGACGTGCTTCTTCCGGTGAACGGATATCCGGTTCAGTAACTATCTCAATAAGAGGTACCCCAGCCCGGTTTAAGTCCACTAAACTGCTGGTAGCAGTAGCAATATCATCACCGGTGTGGATCAATTTGCCCGCATCTTCTTCCATATGAACCCTTTTAACGCCGATACGCCTTGCTTGTCCATCTACAGTAATGTCCACATAGCCGTCATAGGCGATAGGTTGGTCAAACTGCGAAATCTGATAAGCCTTAGGTAAATCAGGATAAAAATAGTTTTTTCGATCAAACTTACTCTGGCTGGCAATAGAGCAATTAAGTGCAAGGCCGGTCTTAATGGCATATTCCAATACCCTCTTATTGAGTACCGGCAATGCTCCCGGTAATCCCAAACAAACAGGGCAAACCTGAGTGTTGGGCTCTGCCCCAAAAGCAGTGCTACAACGACAAAAAGCTTTGCTCTCAGTGGACAGCTCCACGTGTACTTCTAGACCGATAACCGTTTCTAAATCTTCCTTACGCATTACTCTCACCCCCTACGGTAACCTGTGGGCGTTGTTTATGGTAATCAGTATTTTGCTCGAAAGCATAAGCAACCTGAAGCAATGTACTTTCGGCAAAAGGCTTGGCCAGCAGCTGCATCCCCACCGGGAGTCCCTGGCTAAAACCACATGGCAGCGATAATCCTGGAATCCCCGCTAAGTTCACCGGAATGGTACATATATCCGATAGATACATCTGGAGCGGATCATCTATTTTTTCTCCTATTTTGAACGGGGTAGTAGGTGATGTGGGAGTAAGCAGCACGTCATACTGAGTGAAGGCCTGCTCAAAATCACGGACAATAAGCGTACGCACCTGTTGTGCTTTCTGATAAAACACTTCGTAATTACCGGCGCTTAAAGCATAAGTCCCGATCATTAACCGACGGCGTACTTCAGCCCCAAAACCCTGGCTCCGTGTTCTGTTGTACAAAGTATCTACATCCGGTGCCTCAACCCTACGCCCATAGCGAACACCGTCAAGACGTCCCATATTAGAAGACGCCTCTGCTGGAGCTAAGATATAGTAAACCGAAGGTGCATACTCAGTATGTGGCAGTGAAGTCTCTTCCACCACTGCTCCTAAACCTTCCAGCACACCTACGGCTTTCATGATCACTTCTTTAACCTCGTCATCGATGCCTTCAGCAAAATATTCCCTCGGCAGACCGATTCTCAATCCCTTGATATCCTTCCCCAGAAACTGTCTGTAATCCGGCGGTGTATCCACAACTGACGTGGGATCAAGTTCGTCTTTTCCGGCAATAGCATTTAAAACCAGAGCACAGTCAGTGACATCCTTGGTGAACGGACCCACTTGATCTAAAGACGAAGCAAAAGCTGTCACTCCAAAGCGCGACACCCGTCCATAGCTTGGCTTCAACCCAACTACGGAACAAAACGCCGCCGGCTGACGGATAGAGCCACCGGTATCGGAACCTAGGCTAAACACTGCTTCTCCCGCCGCCACTGCTGCTGCCGAACCACCGCTGGAACCTCCCGGAACACGCTCTAGATCCCAAGGGTTATGAGTGGGAAAGAAAGCCGAGTTCTCAGTGGATGACCCCATTGCAAACTCATCCATATTAGTTTTGCCCATCAAGATAGCACCGGCTTCTTGTAACCGTCTTACCACAGTAGCATCATACGACGGTGCAAACTTCTCCAATAAGCGCGAACAGCAAGTGGTCCGGACACCGCGCGTACATATGTTATCTTTCAGAGCCATGGGTATACCGGCCAAAGGGCCTACCTGTTCTCCCCGGGCCCGGGCAGCGTCCACTGTATTTGCTTCCACGACAGCTTGGTCAGCCGTACTGGTAACAAAAGCACGTACTGCTGGCTCCACCTGTTGTGCTCTCTCCAAAGCCGCCTGTGTAACCTCAACAGCACTCACTTCGCCAGTAGCTAGCAGACGGCTCAATTCGTGCACGGTTAAGTCCCATAATTCCAACCTAAGAGCCCCCTCTACTATTCTTCATCCATGATACGAGGTACCTTAAAGCAACCATCTTCCACTACCGCAGCCTCAGCCAAAGCTTCTTCCCGGCTCAGCCATTCCTTAACCTCATCATCTCGCCATACATTTACCAAATCCAAGACAGATATTGTGGGCGGCACGCCGTCAGTATTGACCTGAGCCAAGTGCTGAGCAAAGGTCAAGATATCGCTTAGTTGCTGAGTAAACATCCGTTTCTCTTCCGAGGTAAGCTCTAGCTGCGACAAACGAGCTATTTTTTCCACCTCGACGTCGGTGATTTTAACCATGGTCACCATCCTTTCTATTCCATAGCCAACAGTTGTTCAAATTCCCTCTCTGTTAGAACCTGTATTCCCAAAGCTTCAGCCCGCTGCAATTTAGATCCAGGGCTCTCACCGGCCACCACATAATCGGTACTGCCGCTGACACTGCTCGTAACTTTGCCACCCTTTTCCTCAATTGCTGATCGAGCCTGAGCACGTGTAAAACCTGTTAACTTACCTGTAAGAACAAACGTTTTATCGGTCAATTTCCCACCACCGTTGACCGGTGACTTCGTAACGGTCATGTTTATTCCTGCTTCTTTAAGGCGTCTAATAGTGGCTTGGTTACGTTCTTCCACCATAAAATCCTGAACACTGGTTGCTATTTTGTCACCAATACCGGGGACGGCCAGTAGCTCTTCCCTAGTAGCTGCCATTAGCCTCTCCATATCAAAAAAATGAAAAGCCAATGCCTTGGCAGCAGTAACACCCACATAGCGGATACCTAATGCAACCAGCAGCCTATCTAAACCGCGGTTCTTGCTGGCTTCAATACTTGCAATCAAATTAGCTGCCGATTTAGCGCCCATTCGCGTCAACGAAGCAATATCCTCTGCTTGCAAAAAATAAAGATCAGCAACATCTCTAACCAGCTCCCGTTCCATAAGCTGATCGATAATTGCCGGGCCTAAACCATCAATATCCATGGCTCCTCGCGAACCAAAATGCAGCAAGCTCTCTCTTAAGCGGGCCGGACAAGAAACATTGGGGCATCTGAAGGCCACTTCTCCCGGTAATTTAACTACTTGGGCCCCACAAGCAGGACAGCTTTTAGGCATAACAAAAAGTTGTTCTCGGCCTGTCCGCTGTTCCGGTACCGGTCCGATTACCTCTGGAATAATGTCGCCGGCCTTTTCCACCTTCACCACATCACCCACGCGAATATCTCGAACTCTGATAATGTCTTCGTTGTGCAACACAGCCCGGCTCACCGTAGTACCGGCCAACTGCACTGGAGGATCAAATATAGCTGTAGGTGTAAGTACACCGGTTCGACCAACAGTAACTACAATTTCCTTTAGCGTAGTCTCAGCCTGCTCAGCCGGAAACTTGTAGGCAATCGCCCACCTAGGGCTTTTGGCGGTAGCCCCCAAAGCTCGCTGTAATGATAAGTCGTTGACCTTTATCACCAAGCCGTCAATAGGATAGGGCAGTTCCTGGCGTTGCTCTTGCCAGGTTAAACAATACTCCACTGCCGCATCAATGCCTTGCACTAATTTGATATGAGGGTTCACCTTAAAACCCCAGTCTTTCAGAGCCCGCAACAGTTCCCAGTGGCTAGAAATTGTCACCTCTTCAGCTGCACCTAACCCATAAACAAAAATGTCCAGGGCACGGCTCGCTGTCACTTTCGTATTCAGTTGCCTAAGCGACCCGGCAGCAGCATTGCGAGGATTGGCAAACAAGGCTTCCCCTGCTTCTTCTCGCCTGGTATTCAACTGCAGAAAGGCGTCTTTGGGCATAAAAACCTCCCCGCGCACTTCTATCAGCGGTGGGACAGTCCGTGCCTCTTCTCGCAGTACCAAGGGCAAAGGGCGAACAGTGCGTAGGTTAGCTGTAATATCCTCACCGGTCGTCCCATCTCCCCGGGTAGCTCCCTGGGAAAACCGACCCTGTTCATAGGTTAAAGAAACCGCCAGCCCATCTAATTTGAGCTCCACTACATACTCTACCTGACTTTGTCCGCTTAGTTCGCGCACCCTACGGTCAAAATTAAGTAGCTCGTCAGTGCTAAAAGCGTTGGCTAGGCTAAATAATGGAACTCGATGGACTACAGTTCCAAACTCAGAACGCACAGCTCCACCCACCCGTTGAGTGGGTGAATCAGGCGAGTAGTACTCCGGATGAGCCGTTTCCAAAGACTGGAGTTCACGCAACATCCGGTCATACTCGCTGTCAGTTATCACCGGATCATCCAGCACATAATAACGCCAGTTGTGATATTCCAATTGGCGGCGCAGTTCGTCAATCCTGACCGCCACATCGTTGGCCATAGCAAACCTCCTCCAGATTTACCCTACTCTTACTATTATATCCCACGCCCAGTTACGTACAAGCTACCAACCTGAACTTCTTTGTTGAGCCCTAACCTAAAGCTTCTTAATAGGAGCATACCGTATGGCTAAGTCTTTAACCCCTGCATCCGGAAAAGCTACGGTGATTATTGCATCCGGGCTGTCTCCCCGGCACGATACCACTGTTCCTTCTCCAAATTTTGGATGCTGCAGCTTGTCGCCTGGGCGCCAAGTTTGCGTAGAGGAACTATCATCGCTCTTGGTCTCTACTGGTCGTGAAGGGAAGGGGATGATTTTCTTGTTTTCTTCCTGCCCGGGACGAAATACCTCAAGCAAAAACCTAGACGGAATCTCTTTTATGAATCGTGACGGACTGCAGTATTGCTCTCGGCCATAGAGAATTCGCTGGCCGGCATGAGTAAGATACAGACGCTTCTTAGCACGTGTAAGGCCTACATAACAAAGTCGTCGTTCTTCCTCAACGCTGTCTTCATCCTCCAGCGATCGGCTGTGAGGAAATAGCCCTTCTTCTAAACCCACCAGAAAAACCACTGGAAATTCCAGCCCTTTGGCACTATGCAACGTCATAAGTGTTACCGCCTCAGCCTGTTCATCATACGAATCTTGATCTGTATAAAGTGAAACCGTAGCCAAAAAAGCAGCCAATGAACTGTCGTCACTATTTTTGACAAAACTCGCAGCCACAGACAGAAATTCATCCAGGTTTTCTAACCGTCCTTGGGCTTCCACTGTACGCTCATCTTCTAGCAAAGCCCGATAACCTGTTTCTTCCCACACTCTAACAATTAGCTCCATGAGCGGTGTCACTGGCACCAGAGCTTGTAATTGTTGCAGCGTCCGGCCAAAATCCATGACGTCTTGAGCGGTTCTTTTTTGAATTCTGGGTATTTTATCAGCGCGCGAACACGCTGTGATCAGGTCCAACTTCTCATCTTGGGCAAAAGCCAATATGCGCTCCAGAGTTTTGGGCCCTACACCACGGCGAGGAGTATTAATTACCCGTTCCAAACTTAGAGCATCAACAGGATTTAGCAACAATCGCAGATAGGCCAATGTATCTTTAATTTCCAATCGTTCGTAAAAACGTATGCCCCCCAGCATCCGATAAGGCAGTCGCTCCGAAAGAAGCACCTCTTCCAACAATCTTGATTGTGCATTAGTACGGTATAATATTGCACAGTCCTGAAGAGTGAACCCGCGTCCCATAAGATGCTGCAACTCACGAGCCACAAAATAGGCCTCTTCTTTGCCGTCCCAGGCTTTATATAAACGCACTCGATCACCTTGACCATTGCTTGTCCACAGCCGTTTTTCTTTTTTACGACTATTGTTAGCTACTACATAATTGGCTGCATCTAAAATTGTTTGCGTGGAACGGTAATTTTGCTCCAGTTTAACCACACGAGCTCGCGGAAAATCCCGTTCAAACTCTAAAATGTTGCGAATGTCAGCTCCACGAAAACCATAAATGGACTGGTTGTCGTCCCCTACAACAAACAGGTTTTCATGTACCCCGGCCAATAGTCGCACCAATACATACTGCGCCCTATTTGTATCCTGATACTCATCTACTAATACATGACGAAAACGTCCTTGCCACTTAGCTAAAGCATCAGGCCAGGTCTGTAAAATTACCGCCGTAAGCCGCAACAAATCATCAAAATCTAAAGCATTGTTTTCTTTTAAGATACGCTGATACCTGGTATATATTTCCGCCACTCGCTGCAGAAAATAGGCACTATAGTCCTTAGGACCTTCCCTTAACCAATAATTCTCTAAGCTCTCAGGTTCCACTAACTCATTTTTGGCTCGAGAAATGATAGCCTGTACCGTGCGCGGATTGAATAGTTTATCGTCTAAGTTTAGTTCTTTCAAGGCCTGGCGAATCAACCTCGATTGATCACCGGCATCATAAATAACAAAGTTGGAATTATAACCGACTCGAGCAATCTCGCTTCTCAAAATTCGTCCACAGATGGCGTGAAACGTCCCGAGCCAAATCCCGTCTGTAACGGTGGAACCCACCATCTGTTCCACCCGACGGCGCATTTCAGTGGCTGCCTTGTTAGTAAAAGTGATAGCCAAAATTTCTTCTGGGAGAACTCCTCGTTCCAATAGGTAAGCTATGCGGTGGGTCAACACTCGCGTTTTACCGCTACCGGCTCCCGCCAGTATCAATAACGGTCCCGGACCGTGTTCCACCGCCAATCGCTGCTGTTCATTAAGATCTGTCAAATGATCCTGCATTCCATCATCCACCTTAAGTACTAAGTATTCCCCTAAAAGCCTAATCTGTCTTCGACATTCGTTATACTTTCTCCTGTCAAAAAAACGCCCCTGCCAAGGGCGTTTTTTGTTATTCATCCTTGTTTTTAGAACCAGGGGCGGACAGTCTTCCTTCCTTTTCCATACGGTCCAATATCAACTTGTAGCCGTCGGCACCATATTGAAGAAATTTTTTTACCCTGCTGATAGTGGCGGTGCTCATGCCAGTTCGAGCAGCAATAACATCATAGGTTTTCCCAGCCCGAAGCATCCGGGCAGCTTCCAGCCGTTGTGCCAAAGCCTGAATCTCACCAATGGTGCAAATATCCTCTAGCAACCGGCAACATTCTTCTCGAGTCTCCAAGGCTAAGAACGCATAGCAAAGCTGGTCAGTGAGTTCATCACGCCATTTCGGTGCATACCCCATGGGTTGTAGCCCCCTTTCACAAACCCCCAGTACTTCTATTGCTAAAGTATTACTTCGCTAAAATAGCCATATTTCCTGCTCACAAAAACTTATGTGGGGACACGCGGAACAACCGAACATCTATCAACCCAATGATTTGAGCCACAAAGATATAAAATACCAGGCCGATTCCAATGGCACCAAAAAGAGCTACTGCCAACGGCCAACTACGACTCAGACCAAAGGCCAAGAACCACCGTACTAATGGAGCTAGAGGTAAAGAAACCATTAGTGGAACAAATAGCATGCCTGGATGCCAAAATCCTGGAACACAACGGCTCAATGCCACTAGGGTTAACAACGCCGCAATTGTAAAACCTAAGCCTGTACCTAAAGCAGCGCCTCTAATGTTTAAAGCCGGAAGAGCACAAAAATGATAGTCAATGCCGGCATTAAGAACACCACCGGTAAAAATGGCAACCACTGCCCAACGCCCCTGGTCTAAAGCATGAAGCAACGAGCTATTTGTTTCCATCAAACAAAGCCCCACTGTCCCAAAAGCCAGCCATTGCAATGGAATTGCAGCTTCCGGTGTGCCAAAAAGAACATGACAAATCTCCTCTGCCAAAGCATGCAACCCTACAGCAGCCGGCATAGCTAACGCAACTGTCAACTTCAAGGCTTGAGACACTCGTTCCACCACCCTTGTATTATCGCCACGGGCTAAAGCACCGGCCAAATCCGGTACTAACGCCGTTGCCAAAGCCGTAGTTGCCACTGTGGGTAAACCTACCAGTGAAAGAGCCATTCCGGCGTGTTGCCCAAATAGTGCTGTGGCCTCACGCATGGGGATACCACCGGTCTGCAAACGCAAAGGTACAATGGCAGCATCCACCATTTGCATCACCGGCATAACAAAAGACCCCAGCATTACCGGAAGAGCAAAGGCTTTCAAAGAACTAGCTGTTTTATACCAGTTCTGCCATCTTGAGCGAGACTTAACAGCCCGATCCATTTGCAAATGCACACGTAAGAAAATTACAGCTGCCAAAGCCCCGCCGGTGGCCCCAGCGGCAGCTCCGCCAGCTGCATATTCTAATCCATAAGGAACCAAGATAAAAGCCAAAACAAGCATGGTCCCCACCCGACAAACTTGTTCCAACGCCTGGTTTTTAGCTAACACCATGTGGTTTTGTTTCCCCTGAAAATATCCGCGCAAGCTCCCTTCCACACAAAGCAAAAACACAGCCGGAGCCAGAGCTTTAAGTGCTAATTCAGACCGCGGGTCACCTAAGACATTGGTGGCTATCATCGGTGCCAACAAATAAAAAGCTATCCCTAGCACCATTCCTTGCAGCCAAAGAAGCAACCGTCCTACCTGAAACACATGCCAGGCAACCTCGTCCTTGCCTACTGCCAAGTGTTCAGCAACATGTTTGGCTATGGCCAAAGGCAAGCCGCCAGCTGCCACAATGGCAGCCAATGTAAAAGCAGGGTACGCCATTTGATAAAGGCCTATGCCCTCTGCGCCTAATAGATAGCTAAGGGGCACCCGATAAAAAACCCCGATCAACTTGCTGAATAATCCGGCTAAAAATAGCGATAAAACATCCCTGCCCAATGACAAAACGCTCCCCCTCCTTCTTTCCCATGCTTACGCCGAAGGGGAGCTCCTTATGTTCTTTTCTGTTACATACTTAGGTTAATAGAGCCATAACTGTACCCTATCCTTCCCCACTGTGCCCCTTAAAAACAACACCTTATCAGTACTATTCCTAAACTTTAGATCCAAATCTGTATATGTAGTGGCATCACGTCCTTCGGGAACATATTTTACTGGCTTAGCATGGGAATGACGCTCAACAATTTCAAGATTTGCCTCCAGCGCCACATTATATAAGGTCGATGATACCTGGCACATACCTCCACCCAATTCTCTAATCTTACTACCGTCATCAGCTAACACCGTGGCCAACTTATACCCCGCCGTTTTAGTAGGTTGCCCCACTGTCTCGTTAAAAGAGAATACCTTACCTGGATCTATTTTCTGCCCATCAAGTTTTTGCACTGTTACGCGAATATTATGTACCCGGTTAGGCTCGCGATCTAGCAATGGTGTTGAATATAAAGCCAGTAGCTTTTGCTTTCGGACTGCTACCACTCGTGTACCTGGCTGGGCCTCAAGTAACACTGCTACCGTCTCTGGTACTTTTATATCCGGGTCCTCGTGAGCCAGCTTTTGCACCAAATATTCTGCTTGGCGCTCAGTAAGACCGCTGACATCTTTTCCTTCTAAGCTTACATCAGTCGCAATCCTTTCAAACCACCAACAACCGCTTATTGCCGTCAGTATAAGCACCAGTCCAAGCCAACGTGTACTTACTATTTTCATATCAGTTCTTCCCTTCAGAGGTTCAATCATCCTGGCAGAAATATATTGTAGTCATTAGAACAGAACAAATTTCAGCCGCATGCATAACATGTAGCGGTATTTTGAATTCAAAGGAGGTGACAACTACTATGGGTGTTCCCCTTGGAAAACTTGTGTCGGCGCTGGGAATTGATCCCTTATCTGTCCCTAACATGGATATACTTGGTATTACTTCCGATTCAAGACAAGTGCAATTCGGTTATCTGTTTGTGGCTATACCTGGAACTGTCCAGGACGGCCATGATTTTATAACTGAGGCTATAAACCGAGGTGCGCAGGCAGTAGTAATTGAAAAGCCCACATCCAACTACAGTTGCCCATTAATCACAGTTTCAGACAGCCGGAAAGCGTTGGCTAAACTGGCCGCCTGTTTCTGGGACCAGCCGTCTCGAAAGATGAAGCTAGTAGGTATTACCGGCACCAACGGCAAAACAACAACTGCTTACATGTTAAGCCACATCTTTCGTATAGCCGCTCGATCGGCCGGTCTTATCAGCACTTTAGAAGTAAAATGCCAAACGCACACTTTCCCATCCAAACTCACTACTCCTGTCGCTGATACACTACAGCAATACCTAGCTCTTATGGTTGATGAAGGTTTAGAATTTGCCGTAATGGAAGTCTCTTCGCAAGGAATTAACACTCACCGCATAGCTGAGCTACATTTTGATCTTGGTATACTCACTAACATTACATTGGATCACTTAGATACCCATGCCAACTTTCTCGAATACCGGGAAGCAAAAAACCGTTTCATAAATATGTTAGCCCCTGACGGTACAGTTCTTCTTAATGCCGACGACCTAGGTGCCAGATCTCTCTTGACAAAGTTACGTACACCTTATTTCACCTATGGCCTAGGTCCCTTTGCCCAAGTGCAGGCCAACGCCGTGCAACTAATGTCCCAAAACAGCTCATTCTTATTAACTATTTCACGACCACTATCAACTAACGGGAAAATCATTCAACCTCTAGAATTGCCGTTAGTCGTTAATGTTCCCGGCCGGCACAATATAGCCAACGCACTAACAGCCGCCATAACTGCCCTTTTTTATGGTATTGATCCAATAGCCATTCAACAAGCTCTGGCTACTTTTCCAGGTGTTAGCCGACGATTACAGTTGCACCGCTTGGGCGAATTTATCGTGGTCGACGATACTGCTCTTAACCCAGCTAGCTTTGATGCTGTGTTTGAGTGCGTTGCCACTCTTCCCTATCGGCGCCTGCTGGTGACCTATGCTTTGCGCGGTAACCGCAGTCCAGCTGTAAACCGGGCCAATGCACTAACACTGGCTTGGTGGGCTAAACGACTTCGTTTTCACGACTTCCTCACCACCTGCAGCCACGAATGTGTCTGTGAGCAGGATCTTGTAAGCAGCGAGGAAGAGGCTGCTTTCTTTGATGCCCTTACTGCTGCCGGCATCTTCCCAGCACACTTTCCTAAACTTCAGCCAGCCTTGAAAACAGTGCTCGATCGAATAGGGCCGGGAGATCTGCTGCTTTTGCTAGGTGCACAAGGAATGGACTATGGTTGGGAGCTGTTACAGCGTTTATTTTTGAAATCAGAAGGTTTGGCCGCTGATTATAGCCAGCATTGGGACGCTTTGCCATCATTAACTTGAGGGTTTTCTTTTATCTAGGCCGAAAACCCGGGGCTTGCCCCGGGTTTCTTATTTCATACCAGATGTCATTTTTCTGACCAAATCGTTTACATCTCGAGTAAAGGTGGTAGTTGGTTTACCGGCCCGCATCCCTTCCACGACTTTGCGCAATTGATTTACAGTACCGGCATCAGTAGCTACTGCCACCCCTGTCAGCCTTGAATCAGCCCTGCGAATTCGCATAATAACGTCATTTTTTACCCCAGCTGCATCACCTTGACTACCACGTGGCATATCAGTTTTGAGTTCCGTTCCCACTAAAGCAGTTCCTCCGGAAATAACCACCCACGCTTTCTTCACACCGGAAACCTTTTCCGCTTCTTTTGCCAGTTCATCCTGCAAACGCACTACCTCTTCCGTGCGTGTTGGAAGCGGTCCTGTTGGTGTAGTGGGAGCAGGCGTAGTTCTAGGAGTCGTCCCCATGGGTGAAGGCGTAGTGGGGGTCGGTGTCTTGGTGGACAAAGGTTTTCTTTGTGCAGCTCGGCAACCGGTCACTATCAAGATCGTCAACAGAGCCAAACATAATAAGAGGATTTTCGTCGGGTACCTCGATTTCACTTTTGTCACCTCCCTGGCCTTAGCATTTCCTCCGAAATTAGTATTCTTAGGGAGGGATAAAAGTATCCGAGGAGATTCCTTCCATCCATGATTTTCCAAAGATCAATGTTTAACAACCCGTAAACACGTCAATCCTCCGTCCCGTGGGCCCTGCACACGATAGCCTTCCCGAATCATTAACCCAATATATTCTACTATGTCAGCAGTTATTTCCTCTCCTGGACACAAAATTGGAATCCCCGGGGGATAACAAGTTACCGTTTCGGTACTGATGCGTCCCACAGTTTCGAGCAAAGGTATACTTTCTGCCAGAGCCAAAAATGCTTCTCGAGGAGTCATAATCTGGCAAGGTATCGGTGGCGAAGTAGCCGACAAAGACCTAACCTTCTTACCCCGATATTGTTGTACCAGTTCTTCAAAAGCTGTCACCAGTACTTCAACATCGGCCCTGGTGTTACCAGGTCCAACCATAAATAAAACGTTGTGCAAATCAGAAAGTTCTACTTGGATGCCATATTTGTGCCGCAAATAAAGTTCTATTTGTTGGCCCGTAAGCCCAAGTTGACTGACATTGACAGTAACTTTAGTAGGATCCAGTTCCAGCGCCGCAGCGTTATCGCAATGTTCATGATCAAACACCGATAGGCCAGGTAAAGCCTTGAGCTTATGCCGCAAACCTTCGGCCAACTCAATGGTACGCTCCAAAATAGCCTGTCCTTCCATAACCATTTGCTGCCGGGCCAAGTCCAACGAAGCTAACAAAAGATAGGAAGCACTGGTACTAAGTAGCATAGCCAAAGTAGTTTGCAACCGTTCACGATCCAGCCACGGCCCCTGTATATGAAGCCATGATCCCTGTGTCAAACTGCACAATGTCTTATGAGCACCTTGGGCACTGGCGTCAGCACCCAAAGACAAGGCTCCGGCAGGTAAATCATCATGAAAATAAAAATGGGGGCCATGAGCTTCATCTATTAGCAATGGTCGCCGATGACGGTGAATTAGGTCAGCCAAAGCACCCAAATCACAGGTAGTGCCATAGTAAGTAGGATTGATAAGTAATGCTGCTTTAGCTTCAGGATGATCCTTGAGTGCTGTTCGCACCTTCTCCGATGTCACCCCCAGGGCGATACCAAATTCTTCATTCACCTCCGGTGACAAAAATACCGGCTTTGCTCCGCTCAAAATAACACCGGCCACCATAGACTTGTGCATGTTACGCGGTACCAAAATTGTGTCCCCAGTGTTGCAAACACTTAGGATCAAAGCCTGCAGTCCTGAAGAAGTGCCATTGATAAGGTAAAAACTCTCTTCAGCCCCAAACGCCTGAGCCAGTAATTCCTCAGCCGCTTTGATCACCCCTGTAGGCTGTAACAGATCATCCATGCCTTCAACGCCGGTAATATCGAGTTCGAACAAACGTCTTCCTAAAATCTTTTCGGCCATTGGAGAAATCCCACGGCCTCCCTTGTGCCCAGGCATATGAAAACGTACCACCTGATCTCTTACGTAGGACGCTAGCGCTTCTGCCAGTGGAGCACGTGTCTGGTCAACGGACATTCAACCCCACCCCTTTAGTTTTGTGCGATAATTTTTGATTACCGTTAAAGGAGTCTGCTGTTCATAGTTTCCAGCTGGATTATCGGCAAACAACATTGGGATATAGGGGCGAGGCACACCCACGGAAGCCCCAACTACATCTGCCAGCCCTAAGTCATTAGCATCCATGATCACTGCATCCACCCCTAGACGGTCACAGATGGCTTGAGCTACCTGATCAGCGTTTTTCGGTCCGAGAACAATGAAAACATGATACGGCGGCATGGTCCCGGCCACATCATCGATCAAAGCTGCTGCTGGGCCAGCCACACGATAAAACAACCCGCGGCATCTAAATATCCTACCTACGGCACCGGCGCCGGCAGCCACCAAAATACGACCGGCACCCACCTCATTTATGGCCAACTGCATAGCTGCCGCTGAAGTTAGGCTACCGTGCCGTTGGGGAAAACGGCAGAGAAAGCGGGCTAAAAACCCCGTCTTAACGTCTTCCTGACGGATAAACCGACCCTGAGCAATAGCAACAACGCTTTCTGCCACTGCAACTAAATCTCCCGGCTCGGCAACTTTCCCAGCATAATGTTCAACTACACTAACAATATCATCTTTTTCGGTAATTAGGTGCGTACGCAGAGGGATTTTAACCGCCATTTTTTCACCTCCCCCTCTCGGCATGCTATGTTTATCATGGCATTTTTGTTACAGGGGAGTTGGGTCACTTTTTCCAAGATGCCGCATAAATTATGTATAAGGCATCAAATTGGTTACAGAGGTGAGCATCATGGCACAACCGGCACTGCTAGTCAACTTGCGTACGCATCATGCCCAGGCCGGCGATACCACCTTAGCCGCCGGCTCAGTTATCGGCGTCGATTTTTGGGGTGAGCCTTCTTATACCGTTAGAGAAGATGGCCCCAACATTGTTTTTACTTTTAGCTCCACCGCTCTAAATATGCCCAGCGGAGAATTTCGGGTCACCGATGCCGTGGTTAAAGCTGTTACAATATTCGAACAGGACTCGCAAAAGGTAGAGCTCACCATCGAACGATATTTTCCCGGACCCTGGCATATAAATAAGGATCCTGGGCCACTGTGCCACTATCACGTTTACATAGATCCTTCCCCGCTCTTCCCATTCTTTGCTAATAAGGTAATATTGCTAGATCCTTGGGCTCGCCCCTGTGTTGTTAGTCCAACCGGTCTGGCGGAAACAATCCCTACCTATGATATCGCCCGGCGATTAGGCCGCTTGCTAGCCGCTGTTAACGCCAATCCACATTTTAGCAGTTTTTCACCGGCCTTTCCCACTCTTTCCCCTACTGCCATTAGAAGCGGCCATCGGTGCCATGTGGTACTCTCCCTGGCAACCCTTTACAATCCGACCCAACCGCGCTCTGGGTTCGGTATTCTGTATCTACCAGCCTCCCCTGGCAGCCCACGTCTGGCTAACGTCCTGAAACAAGAACTGCAACAAAAACTGCCACTTTCTCTGATTTCAGAAGGAACCACGTCATCTCATCTACTAAGAGAGATACAGGCACCTGGGGCAGTGGTGAAAGTAGGCTCTATATCCCATCGCATCGACGAAGGTTTGCTGCGCGATATTGACTATAAACAAAAAGTCGCGCAAGGAATATTTAACGCCTTGCGCCGTTTCTTTGTATCTAGGTAGCAATGACGAGCCCTTAGCTGTGCAAATGGTTATAGAGAGCTTCTGCCACAGGGCGCGTCAACTTCGGAACCGCCAGTAAATCCTCTAATGATGCTTCTTTCAACTTTTTCAAAGAACCGAATTGTTTAATCAACGCTTGCCGCCGTCGGGGACCGATCCCTGGCACCTCGTCCAATTCCGATCTTAGCGCACTACGCCGACGCCTCAACCGATGATAATTCAGGGCAAATCGATGAGCCTCATCCCGAACTCGTTGTAAAAGCTGTAGCGCTACTGAATCCCGAGGAAGCCGGATCGGTTCTGTTCGGTCTTTGGCATAAAGATCTTCATATTCTTCGGCCAACCCAAAAATAGGTATATGATCTAGCCCTAGTTCAGTCAGTACTGAACATGCAGCCGAGAGCTGGCCCTTGCCACCGTCGATCAAAATAAGATCCGGCAGGGGCATTTTGTCTCGTAAAGTCCCGCTGTAACGCCGTTTCACGGTTTCTGTCATCATGGCATAATCATTGGCTTGAAAGACCGTACGAATACGAAAGCGCCGGTAATGGGACTTAAGCGGCTTCCCATCTACAAACGTTACCATTGAAGACACAGCTTCTTGCCCTTGTAAATTGGAAACATCAAAACCCTCAATGCGATGTGGCAAAGTCGGCAACTCCAGCGCTATCTGCAGCGCTGCCAGTGCTCCTTCTGTCCTCACAACCTGCTGTGCCCAGAGCTCTTCAGCCTCGCGCAGGGCTAACACTGCGTTTTCAGCGGACATGTCGGCCAGTGCCTTTTTAGGTCCTCGTTGCGGTACATGCAGTATAACTTTATGCCCGCTGCGCCGGCTTAAATAAGCTGCCAGTAGATCCTGCTCCTGAGCTTGTTCGCCTAAAATAATCCGCGGCGGTACAATAGCGGCACGTGAATAGTACTCTTTTAAGAACGCTGCCAGTAAATGAGACCGTTCATAACCTTCGGTACCTTTAAGAAAAAACGTCTCTCGAGACGTAAGCTTTCCTGCACGCACCTGAAATACCTGCACACAAGCCTCGGTCACTCCCCGAGCTAAACCGATAACATCCTGATCTTCCCCACCTAAAGACACCACTGTTTGCTTTTCCAGCACTCTTTCCACTGCCGCAGCCTGATCCCGCAATTTAGCTGCATCTTCGAATCTAAGTTCCTGGGCAGCAATCTCCATCCGTTCTTTGAGTCGTTTTAGAATTACATCTTGTCTCCCCTCCAGAAACAAGATCAACTCACGGACCAGTTCCCCATACTCCTTTACCGACACCGTTCCCTGGCATGGGCCCAAGCAACGCTCGATATGATAATTAAGGCATGGTCGCTCCCGACGGGCAAAACCGTAGGCACTGCAGGTACGCAAAGGGAAAATCTTCTTTAATAGCTTCATTGTCTCATTGAGAGCACCAACATCGGTATAAGGACCAAAATAACGGGCCCCATCATTTTTTATCCGCCGGGTTACCATTAGACGGGGGAATTTTTCATTTACAGTCAATCTTAAATATGGGTACTGTTTATCATCCCTAAGCAGGATATTGTAGTGTGGTTGATGGCTCTTAATAAAGTTACATTCCAACGCCAACGCTTCTATTTCGGAACCAGTGACAATATACTCAAAGTCTTGAACATGTTCCAGCATAGCTTTAACTTTGGGCGGGTGGTCGTGGCTGCGGAAATAGGATCGCACACGATTCTTCAAATTAACTGCTTTACCCACGTAAATAATATTTTCCAACCTATCCTTCATTAGATAGACACCTGGCTGTTCCGGCAACAACTCCAGTTTTTTCTCCAAGTCCATATTAACCCACCTCACACGCCCTAGCGTCCGGCCAGTATAGCCTTCTCATGCAACACCCGCCACAGTTCATGTCCGGTATAAGAACGTGCACACTGAGCAATCTCCTCCGGTGTCCCTGCTACCAGCACCTGACCGCCCTTCTCCCCGCCCTCAGGTCCCAGGTCAATCACGTAATCCGCCGCCTTAATTACATCCAGGTTATGCTCAATAACCAGCACTGTATTGCCTGTATCTACCAGGCGCTGCAGCACTTGAACAAGTTTTTCAATATCGGCGAAATGCAACCCTGTGGTTGGTTCATCCAGAATATACAACGTACGTCCAGTGGAGCGCCGAGAAAGCTCCGTCGCCAGTTTAATCCGCTGAGCCTCGCCTCCGGAAAGAGTGGTAGCTGGCTGACCTAAACGAATATAGCCCAAACCTACATCGTATAAGGTTTGCAATCTGGTAGCCGCTCGCGGTACGTTGGCAAAAAAGGCTAACGCTTCTGTAACTGTCATTTCCAATACATCGGCTATACTCTTTCCTCTATACTTTATATCCAAGGTTTCTCGGTTGTATCTTCTGCCCTTGCACACCTCACATGGTACATACACATCGGGCAAAAAGTGCATCTCAATCTTGAGGATACCATCACCCCGACAAGCTTCGCAGCGGCCGCCGCGTACATTGAAACTAAAGCGGCCCGGCTTGTAGCCACGCATTCTAGCTTCAGGAGTAAGGCTAAACAACTCACGGATAGGATCAAAGACCCCGGTGTAAGTTGCAGGATTAGATCTGGGTGTGCGACCAATGGGTGCTTGATCGATGGCGATCACCTTATCCAGATACTCTTTGCCTAGGATATCTTTGTGACGTCCTGGTTGCTTCCGAGATCCATGTAGCTCCTGAGCTAATCGCCGGTATAATATATCGTTTACTAAAGTGCTTTTCCCTGAACCAGATACACCGGTAACACAAACAAATACACCCAGCGGTATCTTTACATCGATATTCTTAAGATTGTGTTCAGCCGCACCTATAACCGTCAGCCAGTTACCGTTTGGCTCCCGTCGGGTCTTAGGTACAGGAATGCGCCGTTGCCCACTAAGGTACTGACCAGTAATCGAACGCGGGCAAGACTTGATATCATCCAAAGATCCGGCCGCCACCACCTCGCCGCCCTGCTCCCCGGCTCCAGGACCAACATCCACCAAGAAATCAGCCGTTTCCATGGTTTCTTTATCATGTTCCACCACAATTACCGTGTTCCCTAAATCCCTAAGATCCTCCAGCGTCTCCATAAGGCGTTTGTTATCACGCTGATGAAGACCAATGCTGGGCTCGTCTAAGATATACAAAACTCCGGTTAAACCAGAACCGATCTGGGTTGCCAAACGAATGCGCTGGGCCTCGCCCCCGGAAAGGCTCCCTGCCACCCGGTCCAGTGTCAAGTAATCCAAGCCCACATTAATCAAGAAACCCAAGCGAGCCTGAATCTCCTTCAGAACGCGCGTCGCAATCAATTGTTCACGCTCGGTCAATTCCAACGACGCGAAAAATTGCTGCGCCTCTTCAATAGAACAGACCGTTACTTCGGCAATATTTTTATTGCCAATTGTCACCGCTAACGCTTCCGGCTTTAGCCGCTGGCCCTGACAGTGCGGACAAGGACGCGAACTCATATATTCTTCATACTCTGTGCGCGCAGTGGCAGATTGGGACTCCCGGTAACGGCGCTGTAAAATTGGAATAGCACCTTCAAAATCCGTGGTGAAGATACGCGATTCGCCCCAACGAGTCTCATAGTCCACCCGGAAACGCTGGCCGTCATTACCGTATAAAAGAATATTTAAATGTTCCGGCTTCAGGTCCTTTACTGGAACTTCCGTACTGAAGTGATAATGGGCAGCCAAAGCTTCTAAAATCTGTGGGAAATAATTAGTGGACCGGCTAAAGGGCGCGATAGCTCCCTCGGCAATCGATTTGTTAGGGTCGGGAATAACTAAATCAGGATCAATTTCCATGGTTATACCCAGTCCTGTACAAGTGGGACAAGCCCCGTATGGACTATTAAACGAAAATAATCTCGGTGACAATTCCTCATAGCTAAAACCACATTCAGGACAAGCAAAATTCTGTGAAAAGGTAAACTCGTCCCCCTCCAGCATAGAAACCAACACCAAACCACCGCTTAAACCCAATGCCAATTCCAACGAATCAGCCAGCCGCTTTCTAATACCGCTTCGTATACGCAGCCGATCCACCACAACTTCTAATGTATGTTTCTTATTCTTCTCAAGCTTAATCTCTTCCGATAATTCTCTTACTTGTCCATCGACACGCATGCGAACAAAGCCGCTTCTCCTGGTTTCTTCAATGATACGTTGGTGCTCACCTTTGCGCCCCCGAACCAACGGTGCCAGAATCAGAATCCGGCTTCCTTCCGGAAGCTTGAGCACACGATCAACCATTTGGTCCACTGTCTGTTGTCTAATAGAGCTGCCACAATCAGGACAGTGCGGCTGGCCAATTCGCGCAAAAAGCAATCGCAGATAATCGTATATCTCCGTCACTGTACCTACTGTTGAGCGCGGGTTATGACTGGTGCTTTTCTGGTCTATGGAAATAGCCGGTGATAACCCTTCTATGGAATCCACATCAGGTTTGTCCATTTGGCCCAAGAACTGGCGGGCATAGGCTGACAGAGATTCCACATATCGGCGCTGGCCCTCAGCGTAAATAGTGTCAAAGGCCAAAGAGGATTTGCCGGAGCCCGATAACCCTGTTATCACAATCAACTTGTTTCGAGGTAAGTCGATACTTATGTTTTTAAGATTATGCTGTCGAGCACCGCGCACCTTAATATATTGCTCTGCCATGAAGGCTTCAATCCTCGCTTTCGTAACGTCAGCTTTCTCGCCCTTCATTATAACACAACAAATATGAAAGCAAACAGAAATAATTGGAAGGATTACTGATAAGATTTTCACCGTCTAACCACAAAAAAAGAGAGGGTTGCCCCTCTCTCAAATCATCTTGTTAGCATTCATTACATCCATCTTGGCGCATGTTCTGTAACATTATCTTGCGCTCAACTGAGGCTACTAAACGCTTGGTGTACACCACTGTATCCGGATTGACGCTCATACTATCCACGCCCTGTTGCACTAAGAAGGTGGCGAATTCCGGGTATTGAGACGGGCCCTGACCACAAATAGAAACCGTTTTATTGTACTTATGGGCTGCCTGGATCAAAATGGCAATAGCCCTCTTGACCGCTGTGTTCCTTTCGTCAAAGTACCCCATCCGATTGAGTATACCCGAATCCCTATCGGCTCCCATAATCAGCTGTGTAAGATCATTACTTCCGATACTAAAACCGTCCACTTCTTGGGCAAATTCCTCCGCCTCAAAAATGACCGACGGTACTTCGGCCATAATCCAAAGCTTAAAGTTATTATTTTGGACTAACCCTTCACCGGCCATGATTTCTTTAACATGTTTTAGTTCCCAAATGGTACGGACAAAAGGCAACATGACCCAAACATTAGTTAGCCCAAACTCTTCCCGTACCTTGCGGATAGCCTGACACTCCAGTCGGAAACCCTCTTCATATTCAGGTGAAATGTAACGGGCCACACCCCGCCAGCCAATCATGGGGTTGTTTTCTATCGGCTCAACTTCCTCGCCTCCCTTTAAACCACGAAACTCGTTGGTGCGAAAGTCGCTAAGCCTTACCACCACTGGCCGGGGATTGATCGCCTGAGCCACAGTGCTTATCCCTTCTGCCATTTTATCTACCAAGATCTTCCCCTGTCCGGTCTTTACCAGATACATGGGATGGGCCCCAATCATATCTGTAAATATAAACTCAGTACGCATGAGACCAATGCCATCCAGCGGTAACGCGCGATACTTGTTTATTAGTGACGGCTGGCCCAAATTCATGTAAATCTTGGTAGCTGTAACCGGTGTCAATTGAGCTAGAAGATCTTCACTGAGAACAGCAGCGGCCAGACCATTATCATTTTGCTTAGTCTGTTGTTCCAACATCACTTCTCCTGCATAGACTACCCCGCAGGTAGCATCTACTGTAACTCGGCTGCCTTCTTTTAGTACCTCAGTTGCCCTCTTAGCTCCCACAATGCAAGGAATACCCAGTTCCCTGGACACAATGGCCGCATGACAAGTCCGGCCGCCCTCATCAGTAACAACAGCACTGGCTTTTCGCATAGCTGGAACCATATCCGGATTAGTCATCACTGTGACCAATACGTCGCCCTCTTCAACCCGGGCAATTTCGCTTACATCCTTAATCTTTTTAACCATTCCGCCGCTTATCCCGGGAGAAGCAGATATTCCTCGTACCAAAACTTCTAAGTTCTCAGCATTATTAGCAGTCACGGCTTCTTCCTCTCCTCCTAAGGTGGTAATAGGACGAGCTTGCAAAATATACAGTTCCTCAGTATCCCGATCGTAGCCCCATTCAATATCCTGATGACAACCATAAAGTTCCTCAATTTTTTGTCCGTATTGCGCTAGCTGTATAATTTCTCGTTCACTCAGACATTGCTTTGAAACCATATCAGGACCCAAGTGGTTGGCTACGTTTACTTCTCTGGTTCCCGATCCATCCGGGCAATCCACAATCATTGCCGATTTTTCCGCTATATTCTTATCGATAACACTCAATGTATTCTTATCCACCAAATATTCATCAGGAGTAACTAGACCGGATACAACTGCTTCTCCTAAACCCCAGCTAGCATTTATCATTATTTGTTCAGTATTGTTGGTTACAGGATGAGCCGTAAACATTACTCCTGATTTACCGCTGTTAATCATTTTTTGAACCACAACACTCAGTGAAACTTCTAAGTGATCAAACCCCTGCTTTTCCCGATAGTATACTGCTCTGGCAGTCCAAAGTGACGCCCAACACCGACGGGCATGTTTTACCACCTGATCCGGACCGCAAACATGAAGATATGTGTCCTGTTGTCCGGCAAAAGACGCCTCCGGCAGGTCTTCTGCTGTAGCAGAACTGCGTACAGCCACTGAGGGATGCTTTATGTTTATGTTTCCACCCAATTCCTCATAAGCGTCCTTCACTTCAGCGACAATTTTCTCCGGTATGGGAGCCTTAACAATAAGATCTCGAATCCGGGCAGTTTCTGTCTGGAGTTGATCCGAATCCTCTACATCAAGCTCGTTGATAATGTTCGCTATTTTCTTCTCCAGTCCGGCAGAACGAAGAAATTCTCGATATGCAGCTGCCGTTACGCAAAAACCAGGTGGCACCTCTATCTTGCTTTGGGTCAGTTCGCCCAAATTAGCCCCTTTCCCTCCCACTAGCGCTACGTCATCTTTAGCTACTTCGCCCAGCCACTTGATATACTGGTACCGGTGCAAGGCAAAAACCTCCCTTTTTTACTCATGGCTACATTATATCACATTTATGCAAATGTGCTATACTATTATTCTCATTGAAGGAGGTTCATGCCTATAACTTGCTCAACGCTACTCATATTTTGCAAAAAACCTCGCCGTTTTCTGCGTATCAATACGAAGGAAACGGCGAGATCACACTGCAATCTGTCTCTATGGTCTGTAATTTTATAAGCCTAACAGTTCGCTAATGCGAGCCCGATCAAAACCAACCACAACATCGTCACCAATCTTAAGCGCCGGTACCGCCGTGCGGCCGGTCAAGCTTAGCATCTCCTGTCTCGCTTCCTTATCCGCCGCCACATCTTTTTCTTCGTAGGTCACATTATGATCAGCAAGAAAGTTTTTTACCAAAGTACAATAGGGACAGGTAGGGGTAGAATACACAATAACCGAAGTTTGTACCGTCATCTTTATTCCTCCTTCAAAACTTTACTTTTATTGTACCCTCTTTTTCGCTATTTGTACAGGTTTTTTCTGCCAGCCAGGCATTAATAATCTATTTGCTTAGTAGCATCTTGGCTTCCAACAGCAAATCCCGCCACTGGGCTGCTTCCTCAAACGCTAATTGTCTAGCTGCAGCATGCATCTTGTCTTCCAGTTCAGTAACCCACTGTCGCAGTTCTGCTGCTGACATGGCTTTGATACTTTTTTCTTTGGGCAAATACTCTTCCATCTTTTCTGCTACTGAAGTAGCTTCAATCACATCGCGGATGGCTTTTTGTACCGTTTGCGGTGTAATATTGTAGTCTTTATTGTACTTCTGCTGAATTTGTCGTCGCCGATTCGTCTCGTCTATGGCTTGACGCATGGAATCCGTGATGGTGTCAGCATACATGATTACCCGACCCTCAACATTACGCGCCGCTCGGCCAATGGTCTGAATTAAGGAGCGCTGGGATCGCAGAAAACCTTCTTTATCTGCATCTAGAATCGTCACTAAGGACACTTCCGGCAAATCCAGGCCTTCGCGCAGAAGATTGATACCTACCAAAACATCAAACTCACCTAAGCGCAGGTCACGAATTATCTCCATTCGTTCAAGAGTAACAACGTCCGAGTGTAAGTAGCGCACCTTTACACCTGATTCCAATAAATAATCAGTCAAATCTTCAGCCATACGCTTGGTCAAAGTGGTTACAAGAACTCGTTGATTTTTCTCAACTCTGAGATTGATCTCATGGAGCAAATCGTCTATTTGGCCCTGCGTAGGCCGTACTTCTATGGCGGGATCTATCAGCCCCGTTGGCCTAACTACCTGTTCCACCACTTGCTGACTAACCTCTAGCTCAAACGGTCCCGGAGTTGCCGTGGTGAAGATTACCTGATTGACCCGAGTAATAAATTCATCAAAAGTAAGTGGCCTATTATCGTAAGCAGAAGGTAACCGAAATCCATGTTCCACTAAGCTGTCTTTACGTGAACGATCACCGGCATACATAGCATGCAACTGCGGAATAGTCATGTGTGATTCATCAATAATAATAAGATAATCCTCGGGAAAAAAGTCTAGAAGAGTATAAGGCGGCTCCCCCGGTTCCCGGCCGGTAAGATGTCGGGAATAATTTTCGATTCCCTTGCAATAACCTACCTCCGCTAACATCTCCAGATCATAACGGGTCCGTTGCTCCAAGCGATGAGCCTCAAAGTGCTTGTCTTTATTTTTAAGTTCAGCCAAACGTTGTCTCAGCTCAGCTTCGATGCTGGCAGTTGCCCGCTGACGCGTCTGAATAGAAGTCACGTAGTGACTGGCCGGGTAAATAGCCACATGATTACGCTTCCCTATCACCTCGCCGGTTATAGTATCAAATTCTACTAAAGCATCAATTTCATCGCCGAAAAACTCTACTCTAATAGCCCGAGCCGTGGCTGCAGCCGGAAAGATTTCCACCACATCGCCGCGCACGCGAAACTTTCCACGTGTTAGCTCCAGATCGTTGCGGCTATACTGCATCTCCACCAGTCTTTTCAAAACTTCGTCTCGATCCCGTTCGTCCCCTTGCCATAAAGATAGTACCTGTTCTCGGTATTCTTCCGGTGAACCCAGGCCATAAATACAAGAGACGCTGGCCACCACAATTACATCCCGTCGCTCCAATAGCGCACTGGTAGCAGCATGGCGTAACTTGTCAATTTCATCGTTAATGGAAGCATCTTTTTCAATATAGGTATCTGTTTGAGAAATGTAGGCTTCCGGTTGATAGTAATCATAATAGCTAACAAAGTACCCCACTGCATTCTCAGGGAAAAACTCTCTGAATTCACCGCACAATTGAGCTGCTAACGTCTTGTTGTGGGCAATTACCAAAGTTGGTTTTTGAACAGCTTCTATTACCCCAGCCATGGTAAAAGTCTTACCGGAACCAGTAACCCCAAGCAAGGTTTGATACTTATGTCCTGCTTGTACCCCTTTAGCTAATGCAGCAATGGCTTCTGGTTGATCGCCACGGGGAACAAGATCCGTTTTCAAACGCAGTCTCTGTTCCATCACACCACTTCCTCTATTAAACCCAAACCTCATCTACGGTTCATATCGTGAAAATCCGTTCCCGACAAAAAGCGCGGGCCTATTACGCCCGCCCTAATTCCCCGGTTCCATTCTACCACAAAGCCTTAGATCCCAGCAATGTCGCCCAAAACTTACTAGATAAGAGCATGGGGCCGCCATCAATGCAGCCCCACTCAAACATAATATCCTTTTGCGTTTATGGTTTTTCCTCAATCTTTACCAGCCGGAACAATGTGCGGCCATTACGATATATTTCCAGGCCTACGTTGGCACCGATTTCCCTCTCCTGAATCATTTCCACTAAATTCTGGGCACTCTCCACTATATCATCATCCACTTTTCGAATAACGTCGCCCACCTGAAGACCTGCCTTGGCAGCCGGACTGTCGCTAATAACTTCACCCACTATAGCTCCACGGCGGTCTGGCAGTTTAAAGTACTGCTGTAGATCAGCTGTAACATCTAAAATAGAGACTCCAATCCAAGGACGTATTACCTTGCCTTTTGTTTGTAGAGAATCCATTACTTCCTTGGCTGTATTAATGGGAATAGCAAATCCCAAACCCTGGCCCTGAGCGTTAACAGCAGTATTGATACCAACCACCTGACCGTTTAAGTTTAGCAAGGGTCCACCGCTATTGCCCGGATTAATAGCAGCATCAATCTGCAGCAAATTCTTATAGATCCTATCTTGTACCGGCACCGGGCGCCCTTTAGCACTCACTACGCCCACCGTAACCGTGTGGTCCAGTCCATAAGGATTGCCAATGGCTACCACCCACTCGCCTACACGTGTGTTATCAGAATCACCCAGTTCAATAGTGGGCAATGGCTTCGGGGCATCAATTTTTAGTATAGCCAAGTCAAGTTCTTTGTCCGTTCCCACCACTTTAGCCGGGAAGGCATCGTCATACCCCGAGACTGTAACCTGTACTTCCTCGGCTCCGGCAACCACGTGTTCGTTGGTAAGAATATAGCCGTCAGAACTAGTAATAAAACCACTGCCTAAGCCTTGGCTCCGCCGTTCTTCCGGTTCCAATTGGAAGCGCCGACCAAAAAACTCGCGGAAAAACGGATCATCAAAAAACGGGTCCATTCCCTGACTTTTTTCAACGACAGTCGTATTGATCATGACCACCGCCGGCCCTACTTGATCCACCATGTCGGCAATAGTGTCAGGATCCCCACCGGGCAAACGGGTGGACGACACTCCTGGAGTTTTCGTTAGGGGTGCTGCTTGTACCTGTCCCCTATCTTCATTCTGTTCAGCCACTGCTTTATGAGCAGCCATACAGCCAACTGTTACTACAACCCCGATCAGAAGAGCAACTGCTGCCACCAATATATAACTTTTCTTGTCCCTGAAGCGGCGCCAAAAGTCACCCATCTGACTTACACCTCCTGAAACTTACCATTTCTTCTTATTATAATTGTACTACCCAAGTTAGTCTCTTGTCCATACAAGATACCACATGTTCACAAAACCTTCAAAAATCCCAGCAGTGAACATATAAAACAAGACGACTGCCCGCTTTTTCCTGTCAAAGCGGACAGCCATCGTCTTCTCATCTATCCTTTTATATGACACGTACCTTTCATACTTTATACTGCTGTTGTCTTTACCTGTTCTCTTCTAACCTTTACCCGCTGGATAATAAACCCAGCTGCCAATAAGGCTAAACCGATAAAATCAGTGATACTTCCCGGATGAACCATCATAAGTCCACCGGCAAACAGTAGCACCCGTTCAGGCCAGGTAGCATCAGTAAACAGATAGCCGGCTATACCTGCAGCAATACCGATCATACCGATGATAGAAGTTCCCATTACCCTCAGCACTAAGGGTAAGGTAGCATCAATCATAAGCAGTGCCGGCGATACAACAAACATATAGGGAACTAAAAATGCTGCAATGGCTAACTTAGAAGCGTTAAAAGCTGTCTTCATAGGATCGCCCTTGGCAATCCCGGAACCGGCATAGGCTGCCAGTGCCACCGGCGGAGTCACGTCAGCAATAATTCCGAAATAAAAAACAAACATATGAGCTGCTATCACCGGCACACCAAGTTTAAGTAAAGCCGGTGCAGCAATAGTAGAGGTAATAACATAGTTAGCCGTAGTAGGAACACCCATCCCTAAAATAATAGAAGCAATCATGGTAAAGAACAAGGTTGGCAGTAGTTTTCCACCTGCCAAGTCCACTAAGGCAGTAGCCATCTTTAAGCCTAATCCTGTTTTCGTAACCACACCGATAATAATGCCAGCCGTTGCGCAAGCAATCACCACACCCAGCGCTCCGCGGGCACCTTGTTCCAATCCATCCACTATATCTTTGAAACCAATTCTAGTTGAACGTCGCAGCATACACGAAACAATGGCCAAAAAGATGGCCCATAAAGCAGCCCTCATGGGCGTGCGTCCTGTAACTAACAGATAAACAATGGCTATCAACGGTAACACCAAATGTCCCTTCTCCAATAACAAGGGACCTACCTTAGGTAGCTGGTCACGCGGTATCCCTTTTAGTCCCAGCCGTCTGGCTTCTAAATGTACCCCAGACCATATACCGATATAATATAACACCGACGGGATCACTGCTACTTTTACCACCTGAATATAAGGGACGCCGGTGAACTCCGCCATGAGAAAAGCCGCAGCTCCCATAATCGGTGGCATAAGCTGGCCACCGGTGGAAGCAGCTGCCTCTACGGCACCGGCAAATTCAGGACTGTAACCTAGGTTCTTCATCATAGGAATAGTAAAACTTCCTGTGCCAGCCACATTAGCCACCGAACTACCGGAAACTGTTCCCATAAGGGCACTGGAAAGGACAGCCACTTTCGCTGGACCACCGCTGGCCCAACCGGCTAAAGCATTAGCCAAATCAATAAACAGCTTACCCATCCCTGTCTTTTCCAAATACGCTCCGAAAAGAATAAACAAAAAGATAAAGGTCGATGATACCCCTAGCGGAATACCAAAAATACCCTCCGTAGTAAAGTATAAGTGATATACCAATTGACCTAAACCTACACCTTTATGTGCCAACAACCCAGGCATCTTAGGCCCCAAGAACGCATAACTTAAGAAGATACATGCTACTACCACAATAGGTATCCCTACCACTCGTCGGGCTGCTTCCAGCACAAACAAAACACCTAAAAATCCTACTACCAAATCCGCCGGTGTCACAGTTCCGGCTCGAAGCACCAAATCTTGATAACAAATAACAATATACATCGGAACGGCTGCCGCTATTATGGCTAACATTACATCCACAGGATGTAGCTTGGTACGGGACCAACTCTTCTTGGTGGGATAAAGCAGGAACACCAGCGCCATGCCAAAGGA
Organism: Bacillota bacterium; assembly: GCA_012839445.1. GTDB lineage: Bacteria > Bacillota > DTU030 > DUMP01 > DUMP01 > DUNI01. The sequence goes on along the minus strand of DUNI01000216.1, from coordinate 2,121 downwards.
CAAGTGTATTGAACGTTGGATTTGAGCATCCAAGACGCCAAAAATAGCTGTATATAGCTGAAACAGTGAAAAACAAATAGCAATCGCTGCTATCACCCGACTGGCAAATCCAGTCAAACGACGATAATCCGACTCCCGGTCGTATTTGGCCAAGAACTCTTCCATATCAATTGTTTCTTCCGGTTGAACCCTGGGTGTATCCACCAAGTTATCCTTCCCCCTTGCTCAGTTTATAGCTCAGAACCTGAAACAGCGACAATCTCCTGGCTCTAATTTCAATCATGGCACCGGGAGCAAAAAAATCATTAAATTTATAAATCCGTTCGCTCACAATGAGCGCTTGTTCAGCAATAGGCATCGCCCTTAACGCTAAAGATGGAAAGTGCCTATCCAATCCTGTTAAATGAAACTGGCCTTGGTTGTTAGTCAGTTGACCTTCCCCGACAAGAAACGGCAATCCTACTCCCAATGACTCATATCTCGTGGCTACCAATACTATCTCACCGTTTTTCCTAACCTCAAAATCCTCCCAGCAAAGCGTCTTTTGAACTGAGTGTCGGTAAGCCAACGTAAAACGGCCTTCCAGCCCTATAAATGGCTGCAAAACAACCTGGCCGTCACCGTCAGTAACAGATAGATAGGGCAGAGGTAAAGAGACCTGTCCTAATAATAAGACCACTGCCAAGAGCAGTGTAAAACGTATTTTTCTCATATAGAGCTGGGCACTGGACGAACCAGTGCCCAGTCACCTCCAACCAGAGCACGTCCCGGAATAAAAGCTCTATTTATTCGTTAAAATACTTGTCGGCACCTGGATGCAATTCCACCGACATGCCATCTAATGCTCCCTCTTTGGTGATCAACTTGCCCACAGTATGAGCCGTCTCCAAGCGGTCCAAATTGCTATAGATAGCTTTGGTAATTTCGTAGGCCAAATCCTCATCCATATCTTCCGTTACCACCAACATGGCCATAACAGCTACAGCATTAACATCTTCGCCTTGTTTGGGATAGGTCTCGGCCGGAATAACAACCTTTGTATAGAACGGATATTTTTCGATTAATTTGTCAGCGATTTCCTCGCTCACTTCCAGCAGCACTACTTCGTGCTGAGCTGCAATGTCCTGGATAGCAGCGGTGGGGAATCCAGCCGTAACAAACGCCGCATCCACATTGCCGTCCTTAAGGTTGCTGGCTGCTTCCGCAAATGACAGATACTGAACTGTAATATCGTCGTAAGTAATACCATAAGCCTCTAAAATCTGACGGGCATTAGCTTCCGTACCGCTGCCAGCAGCACCTACAGCCACGCGTTTGCCCTTCATGTCTTCAATCTTCTCGATACCTGTTCTGGCCAGCGTCACAATCTGAATGGTTTCCGGATAAAGCGTGGAAATACCGTACAGTCCGCCTACCTTTTGGCCTTCGAACATCTCTTCGCCGTTAGCGGCATAATAGGTAATGTCGTTCTGGATAAAAGCCATCTCTACACTGCCGTCTTTGAGCATGTTGATATTGGCTACTGAAGCTCCTGTACTTTGTGCGCTTGCATTAACACCGTCAACGTTTTTGTTAAGAATGTCAGCCACAGCCCCGCCCAAGGGGAAATAAGTTCCAGCAGTACCACCGGTGGCAATGTTGACGAATTGTGTCTCAGCTGGTTCTTCCGGTTCTTTTTCTGCCGACGGTTCTGCTGCCGGAGCACAACCTGCTGCCAAGACTAACACCAAGAAAGCAGCCATTAGGATCATGAGACTCCGTTTTCTGATTCTTAGCATTTGAACCCCTCCCTGCGATTATTCTGTATTCTCTATTCGACCACTATCCGCTAAACTCCTGCTTTCTGTTACAAGTTTGTAATAAATAATTGCCAAGTTTCTTTTTGCAAACAAACGCTCCAGGGCCCTCTTAGAGCAACCCTGGAGCTTTTGTTTACAACCAGCCTAATGGATCTTGCGGTGTACCGTTTACTCGCACTTCAAAGTGTAAATGCGGTCCCGTAGAAACACCGGTGCTGCCAACTTTAGTGAAGTGCGAGTAAACGGTACACCGCAAGATCCATTAGGCTGGTTGTAAACAAAAGCTCCAGGGTTGCTCTAAGAGGGCCCTGGAGCGTTTGTT
>DUNI01000215.1 GCA_012839445.1 Bacillota bacterium | reverse complement strand
CCGGGCAGCCACAGAGGGCTGCCCCTACGAGAAAGCTTTGCGTTATACAAGAGATCCACCGGGTAGGAGTAGGGGACGGGCTCTGTCCCGTCCCGTTTCCCAAAGGCATTGGTACCGGGCGACCACAGAGGGTCGCCCCTACGAGAAAGCCTTGCGTTATACAAGAGATCCACCGGGTAGGAGTAGGGGACAGCCTGCATCCGAAGGATGGTCTCTGTCCCGGCCCGAAACACAAAGGGCGGCGCTGTAGAGAGCTCGTTCTGTACAAGGTCCTTTGGTACCTAGCCCGCTGGAATTGGTTTGTGTATGAAAGAGCCTGTTCCCGGACAATCTAGCGATAGATTATGTCAGGGAGGTTTTAAGGTGGCAGAGCGAATTGCGGTGGAAGCAGGACTGGACAACATAAAGGAACACCTGAGCCGCCACGGTTATGAGGTAGTGGGCTTTGAAGACGGCCTTCACGATGCCGAGGCGGTGGTAATCAGCGGTGGGGACCGGGACTTTCTCGGCTTTACCGAGCCCCATACCGGAGCACCGGTAATAACAGCTCGGGGACGGTCACCGGAGGATATCCTACACGATATCCGCCAGCGGTTATAGATGAAACGCCGGCAGGAAAAAGCACTGCCGGCGACGAATGTTAGGCCTGAGGTGGCATATGATGTTACAGTTGGCGATTATTCTTTGGTTGACTTGGCTGCTGCTAGCAAGAGGGCAGCGAAGCATAGACGAGCTTAATGCCAACCGGCCTTTAGGAGCTGATCGTATTATCCAACGTATACGTGAACGTCGTCATCTATTGTGATATAAACGCAAAAAAGTAGGCGAGATCTTAAACGATGTTGTTTAAGGTCTCGCTTTTTTGGTATCTTTGTGGTATTAAGAGCTTACACTAGCAATTAGGTCGAGTTAGAACAAGGGGGAAGTGAGATGCAGGCCTGGCATGCTCTATCGGCCAACAGCGCAGCTAAAGAGTTACATACGGATTTGGACAAGGGCCTAACACATAAAGAGGCCGGGGAACGGCTTAAAGACTATGGGCCCAATGAGCTTAAGGGTGAAGAAGGCATTCCGCTGTGGCGCAAATTTGTAGCTCAGTTTCAGGACTTCCTGGTGGCTATTTTACTGGCTGCCGGCGCAGTATCGTTTGCTGTGGGTGAGCGGACTGATGCCATACTGATTTTTCTTATTGTAGTTGTCAATGCTATCTTGGGCTTGATCCAAGAAGGTCGGGCCGAGCGGGCATTAAACGCCCTTAAGCAAATGGCAGCTCCTCATGCGGTGGTGACGAGGGGCGGTCAAACCATGGACATTCCGGCGCGGGAGCTGGTTCCCGGCGATGTGGTATTACTGGAGGCGGGAACGGTAACTCCGGCTGACTTAAGGTTGGCGCAGGCCGCCAGTCTGAAGGTAGAAGAAGCGGCTCTTACGGGGGAATCGGTGCCGGTAGAAAAGGAAGCCGGATCGCAGCTGGTGCTCAAGGCACCGCTGGCTGAACGAAGCAATATGGCCTACATGGGTACAACGGTAGTCTATGGACGGGGACAAGGAATCGTTGTGGCTACCGGTATGGAAACCGAAATGGGACGCATCGCCGGCCTCTTAACCACGGCACTGGAAGGGGCCACACCGCTGCAAGAACGACTGAACTCTTTAGGAAAAATTCTTGGCCTTGCTACCTTAGTCATCAGTGTGCTGGTTTTTGTCACCGGTCTTGTGCGCGACGGTTACGGTGTTAACTGGTTGCAGCTGTTCTTGGTTGCTGTGAGCTTGGCCGTAGCCGCCATCCCTGAGGGCCTGCCGGCGGTGGTGACTATTGTGCTGGCTCTAGGTATGCAGCGCATGGTGTCTAAGAACGCTGTGGTCAAGAAACTGCATGCTGTGGAAACTCTGGGGTCTACAACCGTAATTTGTACCGACAAAACCGGTACTCTAACCCAAAACAAGATGGCGGCGGTGGCTTTGTGGGCAGGCGGGAGAGCATACACCGTCAGCGGCAGTGCCTATGGCGCTTCCGGCCAAATCACTTTAGACGATCAGGACCTAAATGATCACCAGCGGGCAGATCTGCACCTTACTTTGATGACGGCGGCCCTTTGCAACGACGCCCGTGTAATAGAAAAAGATGAATCAGAACCCGAACTCGTGGGGGATCCTACTGAGGGAGCGCTGTTGGGTTTGGCCGCCAAGGCTAAAATTACGCCGGCGGGCTTAGCAACTAAGTATCCGCGTTTGGCCGAAGTACCCTTTGATTCACGTCGCAAGCTCATGAGTACCATTCATCCGGCTAAGGACGGTGGGTATTTAGTTTTAGTCAAGGGAGCGCCCGATGTTATCTTGGCCCGGACCAAAAGCATCCTGTTAGATAGTAAAGTGGAAGAACTTACTGCTAAATTAGCAGATGAGATCCGGGAGCAAAATACCAAACTGGCAGGGCAAGCCTTAAGAGTGCTGTGCCTGGCTTACCGTAAGATTGCGGCTGTTCCGCCGCCTGCTGATCTTGGTTCGGTGGAAGAGGGTCTGACTTTCTTGGCTTTAGTGGGATTAAAAGATCCCTTGCGAACAGAAGCTAAACTGGCGGTAGAGAATTGTCGCCGCGCCGGTATTCGCACAGTGATGATTACCGGTGATCATCCCCAAACAGCTCTGGCTATCGGCCAAGAATTAGGGTTGACCGACCAAGCCCGTGTACTCACAGGAGCTGAGCTTGACAGTTTAACTCCGGCCCAATTAAAGGAACAAGCCCAGAAGGTTAGCGTCTATGCTCGGGTGGCCCCGGAGCATAAAAGCGCCCTTGTTCAAGCTTTGCAAGAACAGGGCGAGATAGTGGCTGTTACCGGTGATGGCGTCAACGACGCCCCGGCCTTAAAAAGGGCTGATATCGGGGTAGCCATGGGTATTACCGGAACCGATGTAGCCAAAGGTGCGGCCGACATGATTCTAACGGATGATAATTTTGCCAGTATCGTAGCGGCGGTCAAAGAAGGCCGCGTCATCTATGCCAATGTGCGTAAGTTTGTCTACTTCCTGTTATCGTGCAACGTAGGCGAAGTACTGATTGTATTCTTGGCGGAACTGCTGGCTCTACCGCTGCCGCTGCTTCCGGTTCATTTGTTGTGGTTAAATCTGTTAACCGATGCCTTTCCGGCTCTGGCCTTGGGAGTGGAACGGGCTGAGCCCGGCATTATGCGCCAACCGCCGCGCTCTCCAACAGAACCGCTTCTGGATCGTACCATGTTGGTGGGTATTGCCAGCCAGAGCGTGGCCATGACAGTGGCTATTTTGGCAGTGTTTATATTTTCCCTGCGGACCTTTGATGTTAAAACAGCGCGGACCATGGCTTTCACCACTTTAGTAGTGGCAGAGCTGCTTCGGTCATTTACTAGCCGCTCTGAATATCTGCCGGTGTTTAGGTTAGGCTTGTTTACAAACCGGGCACTGCTAATGGGAAGCAGCCTGTCTCTATTAGCCTTCTTGATCACAGTATACATGCCGGCGCTACGTCCTATCTTCAAGACTGTTTTTCTTAGCTGGAACCACTGGCGCGTTATTTTACCGGTGGCTTTGCTGCCTGCGGCCACAGCCGAATTACGCAAGGTTATTGTAGGCAGGCAACGTTATATGGGGCAGCAAGAAAAAGATCCGGCTAGGGCCTAGTACCTTGGCCGGCTGCCGGATAGGAGGTTGCTAACCGATAGCACAGAGTGGCAATGGCATCGGCAATTATGTTCGCCATCCGATAAACCAAATGCAAACGCGTATTTTGTAGCACCAGATGCTCCATAAAACCGCTGACGTTAACAATCCCCACAATATTATAGTCGCCCACAGGCGGTAGCTCCTTATTAACGCCTGCTCCCGGGTTTAGTGCTCCGGCGGACAAGGCAATCTTGCCCACACTTTCCAACCGGCCAAGACAGGCATCGATAGCAATCACACACGGCTTCCCCGGTTCAGTTTGAAGGGAAGCCATCATGTTTTCAAGATTGGTGGCATGTACCGGCTGGGCCAAGGTACCCATAACTTTTAGCTGTGGGCAGGCCAGCTCTTCTAAGAAGCTACCGGTGAGGGGGCCTAGAGCATCGCCGGTGGAACGATCAGAGCCAATACAAAGCGCCACCAAACGATGGCTTGCAGGTGCTAGATGCCGAATATCATGCCACAGGCTGTGGCCCAGCTTTTGGGCCGCCAGAGCATCGTCCACGCTTACACGAAGTCCTTTGGGCATAGCGGTAAACAGCCCCATTTCCTCAGGCCTCCCGAGCTTCCTTTTGTTGGGCTGCTACCTTACGATAACAGGCATAACAAAGTGCCCCTTCGTCTTCAGTTAAACCTAAGTCTAAAATTACGTTACCACACATGGGACAGCTTTTTTCTCTTAGGCCGGCCACCACAATACCCCCCGTCTTACCAGTTGTCCTAAGGTAAGTATTTGGAGAAAGGGTCACAATTATGCAGTGATGTATTTTTAACAATTGCCCCTAGACAAGTTAGGAAAGATGTGCTACAATAAATTTGCATTATGTGGAAGGCTTGGTTATTAATAAATTTTATAGTGATCGGATGAACTACAAGGAAGAGCTGTATAGCGCCGAAGGAGCAAGGCTGTCGGTTGCTACCCGGTAAGCTGAACCTCTCAGGCAAAGAAACTTTGTAGTGACGAAACCCTGGAGAAGCCCATTTACAGCAGGTGGTATTAAATGGGGCGCCGAAGGAGTAACCCTACTACAGGGGAATCTCTCAGGTCAAAGGACAGGGGGTAAGTAGCATGGATTTAATTAGTGCTTACTTGCTCCTCAATAATCCTTTGGCCTTTTTTCACTACCTTAAAGGCAAAAAATGGGTGGAAGGTGAAGACAAATTGTACTTTCTTGTTCTAACCAATAACCCGGCAGTGGCTACAAAACACCGTAATCTGAAGCTTGTGCTGGTTGAAGGTGATGTAACGGCAGTGTACAAAAGAGCACGGGACTTGGTTCACAAGGGACATCGACTACTCACTCACCCGTTATCCAGCAGTCTCAAGCCGGGGCGTATTCCTTATAAGACAGTGGTTCTTACAGCTAAAGCGGACCAAACTGTAGATTTAGATTCGCTTAGTTACATGGCCGCTGCTTTGGAGGCAGTAGGGAAATCGCGGGCAAAGCCAGGATTTGAGTTGCCGGCTTTTGTGCTGGACGATTACGCAGCGGTAGATCTGTCTGTGTTTGAAAGTGCCTTAGACAGTTTGCTTACCTGTACCATGGAACCAGGATATTAACTTTTCGTTTCTTGGTATAAAAGATATTTTGGGCGGAAAACTGGAAAAGAGTTGAGTAAGCATATTTCACCGGTTAATATGTTAGTAACCGAGCCAGGGTCGCGAATTTCAGTAAGCATTCCACCGTATATTAATAAGAGGAGGGACTTGTTTGGTGCACGACATTATCATTATCGGCGGTGGCCCGGCTGGATTAACAGCAGGCCTTTATGCCGGACGGGCAAAACTTAAGACATTGCTTATTGAGCAAATGGTAGCCGGCGGCCAGGCAGCGACTACTGATTTGCTGGAAAACTACCCTGGAGCGCCTGAGGGGAGTACCGGCCCTGATCTTACTGAGCGCATGGAAGAACAGGCGAAAAAATTCGGCTGCGAGTTTGTCATGGGTGAAGTTACCGGAGTAGATCTAAGCGGTAAAGAGAAAGTGGTTACCACCAATGTCGGTGAGTTCAAAAGCAAGGCAGTAATTATAACCAGCGGTGCCACCCACCGCAAGCTGGGCTGTCCGGGCGAAGAAGATCTTATCGGGGGCGGAGTTTCGTTTTGTGCTACCTGCGACGCAGCGTTTTTCGAAGACCTACCGGTAGCTGTGGTCGGAGGTGGAGACTCAGCCATTTCGGCAGCAATTTATCTCACTAAGTTTGCCAGCCGTGTGTATGTTATTCATCGGCGCGACGCCCTACGGGCCACTAAGGTGGTTCAGGAAAAAGCATTTGCCAATCCTAAAATCGAGATTGTTTGGGACAGCGTTGTAGATGAAATAAAAGGCAGTGAAACCGTAGAAGCGCTGAAATTAAAGAATGTAAAGACAGGCGAGTTTTCAGAGTTGCCGGTTGATGGAGTGTTCATGTATATCGGCTTAGTACCGAATACTAAGTTCCTGCAGGGACAAGTTAAGATTAACCCCGCCGGATATATTCCGGTAACGGCGAACATGGAAACTGATGTCCCCGGCGTTTTTGCCGCCGGCGATGTCACGGCTAAACTCCTGAGACAGGTAGTTACGGCTGTGGGCGACGGTGCTACCGCCGCTGTAGCTGCAGAGAAATATATCGAAGACAATTTTTAGGGAGGCCTAAACAATGATGGTGGAAGTTTCACGTGATACTTATGAACAAGAGGTTCTTAAGTCAGATCTTCCGGTATTGGTAGACTTTTGGGGACCGCGTTGTGCTCCTTGTCTGGCCTTAATGCCAGAAGTGGAGAAACTGGCTGAAGAGTACCAGGGCAAGGTAAAATTCTGCAAGGTAAATAGCAAAGAAAACCGCCGTTTGGTGGTGGAACTTAAGGTTATGGCTCTGCCTACATTCCTGTTTTACAAGGGAGGTGAAGTAGTAGCAAAACTAACCGGTGGCGAGGTGACCAAGGAGAACATAGTAGCCAAGCTTCAAGAGTTGGCGTCTTAAGTACAGTTGGCGAGCGAAGAGAGGAGGGGTGCCTCAATGCGTTTGGAATTAGGGAAGATCAAGATCCGTGATGTGGCTTTTGGCTCCCAAACCAAAGTTGAGGCCGGCACATTATATGTTAATAAGGATGAGCTGGCAGCCTTGGTTTTGGAGGATCCCACCATTAAGTCTTGCACGGTACACTTGGCCAAACCGGGCCAAGAAGTACGTATCATCCCGGTAAAAGACGTCATCGAGCCCCGCTGCAAAGTCAGCGGCCCCGGTGGCATTTTCCCCGGTTTTGTTAGTAAGGTGGACACAGTAGGCAGTGGACGAACCCATGTTCTGTCTGGTGCAGCAGTAGTGACCACCGGCAAGATTGTAGGTTTTCAGGAAGGTATTATCGATATGACCGGTCCGGGAGCCGATTATACGCCGTTTTCCAAGACGTGTAACGTAGTACTGGATATGGATCCAGTAGACGGCTTAGGCAAACGCGAGCACGAGAAGGCCGTGCGCTTGGCCGGCCTTAAGGCAGCGGTGTATCTGGGTGAAGCCGGCAAGGATGTAGAACCCGATGAAATCGAGACTTATGACCAGGGATCTTTCTTGGAGACTGCAGCCAAATACCCGGATTTGCCCAAAGTCGTATACATCTACATGTTACAGTCGCAAGGATTGTTGCATGATACTTGGGTCTATGGTATCGATGCTAAGAGAACCTTACCCAGTATCATCCACCCCAATGAACTATTCGACGGGGCTATTGTCAGCGGCAACTGCGTATCAGCCTGTGACAAGAATACCACTTTCCACCATCTGAATAATCCAGTGGTGAAACAGCTGTTTAAGCATCACGGTCAAGATATTTGCTTCCTAGGTGTTGTCATTACCAACGAAAACGTTACCTTACAAGACAAGGAGCGGTCTTCCAGTTACGCTTCTAAATTGGCGAAAATGTTAGGTGCCGATGCCGCCATTGTAAGTGAGGAAGGCTTCGGTAATCCTGATGCCGATTTAATTATGAACTGTAACAAGTTGGAGAGCTACGGTATCAAGACTGTTTTGCTTACAGATGAATATGCCGGGCGCGATGGAGCTTCTCAATCATTGGCAGACATTAGCCCCAAGGCTGATGCAGTGGTCAGTGCTGGTAATGCCAATGAGATTATTCAGCTCCCGCCCATGAAGACAGTAATCGGTGACCTAGCAGTAGCTGATATTATTGCCGGTGGCTTTGATGGTTCTAAAGCCGCTGACGGCTCTCTTACAGTGGAGCTGCAGGTTATCACCGGTGCCACTAACGAACTGGGTTATTCTAATCTTCGTGGTATAGGCTTCTAGCGCAGGCATCACGGAATTACATTATTATGAAAGAAGGAGGCTGCAAAATGGAACTCAAGGGCAAAAAAGTTATTGCCATAGGTGACAGGGACGGCGTTCCAGGGCCGGCTATTGCCGAGTGCCTTGAATCTGCCGGCGCCGAGATGGTTTTTGTCACCACTGAGTGCTTTGTCTGAACGGCAGCAGGTACAATGGATCTGGAGAATCAGGCTCGGATCAAAGAGCTAGGCGAGAAACACGGTGCAGAAAATCTAGTAGCTATTCTAGGTTCTTCTGACCCCGATTGCGCCGAGCTAGCGGCGGAGACAGTTACCGTCGGCGATCCCACCTATGCCGGTCCATTGACTGGGGTCCAGTTAGGACTCCCCGTATATCACGTTATGGAACCTGACATTAAGGATCAAGTGGATGAGAAAGTGTATGAAGAGCAAGTGGCCATGATGGAAATGGTCTTGGAGGTCGATGCCCTCATCGACGCTGTAAAGGGAATACGCGAGCAGCATAGCAAGCTCTGAGGGGAGGGATATTCATGGCCGAGAAAAAATTCAGGGTAGTTCACTACCTGAACCAGTTCTTTGCCCAAATTGGGGGCGAAGAAAAGGCCAACATACCACCCGAATCCCGTGCAGAGGTGGTGGGGCCGGGTCTAGGGTTGAAAGCTGCTTTGGGTCAAGAAGCCGAGATAGTAGGTACTGTAATTTGTGGTGACAGCTATTTCGGTGAAAACATGGAAGCGGCTTCTGCTGAAGTGTTGAATCTCATCAAGGAGTTTGAACCGGATCTGGTAATTGCCGGCCCGGCTTTTAATGCCGGTCGCTATGGCGCTGCTTGCGGTGCTGTTTGTGCTGCTGTCCAGCGTGAACTGAATCTGCCGGCAGTAACAGCCATGTACCCGGAAAACCCAGGTACAGATATTTACAAGAAAGAGGTCTATATCTTACCTACTGGCGGTTCTGCAGCCAGCATGCGTAAGGTACTGCCGAAATTAGCAGCTTTTGCCCTTAAATTAGCGCGTGGCGAAGCCATCGGTGATCCAGCTGAAGAGGGCTACATCGCCCGGGGTATTCGTAAGAATATCATGACTCACAAGCCAGGAGCCGAGCGGGCAATGGAAATGCTGTTGGCAAAGATTAAAGGCCAGCCATTTACCACTGAGCTTCCCATGCCGGCATTTGATCGGGTAGCGCCTAATCCGCCGGTTAAGGATATGGCTCAGGCCACCATTGCCTTGGTTACATCAGGCGGTATCGTAGCTAAAGGCAACCCCGACCACATAGAGGCGTCATCGGCTAGCAAATTCGGTAAGTATAGTCTGGCCGGGCTAGACAACATGACGTCAGAAACCCATGAGACGGCTCACGGTGGTTATGATCCTACCTATGCCAACGATGATCCTGACCGGGTAGTGCCGCTGGATGTAATGCGCGACCTGGAGCGGGAAGGCAAAATTGGCAAGGTGTTCGAATACTTTTACGCCACGGTGGGTAACGGTACCTCAGTGGCTAACGCAGCCAAATTTGGTGCTGAAATTGCCAAGGAGCTGAAGGAGGGCGGCGTAACTGCTGTTATCCTGACTTCCACCTGAGGCACCTGTACTCGCTGCGGCGCAGCGATGGTAAAAGAAATCGAGCGGGCAGGGCTACCGGTAGTGCATATGTGCACAGTAGTGCCTATCTCGCTTACAGTTGGTGCTAACCGTATTGTTCCCACAGTGGCGATCCCGCACCCGCTAGGGGATCCGGAACTGCCGGAAGCCGAGGAAAAGGTTCTTCGTCGAGCCCTGGTGGAAAAAGCATTGAAGGCTTTAGAGACACCGGTGGACGGTCAGCACGTATTCGAGGAATAGTTTCGTTTAACACTAGTAGCCCGGGCTAGCTTGATTGCCCGGGCTGTTGCCCAAAGTAAAAATATTGGGCGCGCCCTGGTGCCCAAATTATGTGGTACCAGGGCACCTATCACTTGCGGAGGTGACACTATGCACGATCCAGTAGTGAAAAGTGCCGCCTATGTTTTAGCCCACGTACCAAACATGGCGTTCGAATTTGGTACCACCCAAGATGTGGAACGCCAGAAAGATCCTGAGTCGACATACTTAGCTAAGTTTAGCGATCATCTTAGGACCTTTGAACAAGTTATCGGGTATGCTCCCTTTCAGACATATATTGGAAACATGCATCCCGACAAACTGGCGACTATTCCCCGCCCCTGGTACGAGGGAGACAAGGTAGAGGCAAAACGGCACGGACGGTACGGCGAGATTATGCCTGAGGATGAATTCTTTGCCTGGCTACGATTGGTGGATGCGTTTGAATTGGTATTGTTGGAAGAACAGTTCCTAAACGAACTCCGACCGCGGCTGGAAAAGAATCCAATAATGAACGAGGCTGATCTAGAAAAAATAGGCAGTGGGCGCAGCGGAGAAGAAATTCAGAAATTAGTAGATGAGAAAACGGCCGCGCCACTTAAGCTAGGAGATCGTTTAGTAGGATGCGTGCGTCGAGCACACGAGGTAGACGCAACCCTGACAGCTCATGTAATTGCAGAAAATACTGCCAGCAAAGCATCAGGAGCTATAGCCTTGCGTCATCTATTGGACAAAACAGATATTGATCCCAAAGATATCGATTATATTATTGAGTGTTCCGAAGAGGCTTGTGGAGACATGAACCAGCGTGGCGGCGGCAATTTTGCCAAAGCCATCGGTGAATTCGGCAATTGCGCAAATGCCACCGGATCCGATACCCGTGGTTTTTGTGCAGCGCCCGTTCATGCTATGGTGTTGGCAGCCGGCTTAGTGAAGTCCGGTATTTTCAAAAACGTAGTGGTGGTGGCCGGCGGTTCTACGGCCAAATTAGGGATGAATGGCAAGGACCATGTGAAAAAGGGTATGCCTATTTTAGAGGACGTTATCGGGTCTTTTGCTATTCTGATTTCTGAAAACGACGGCGAAAATCCTGTTATTAGAACTGATTCACTAGGTAAGCACACTATCGGTTCCGGCTCTTCGCCGCAGGCAGTAATGCAAGCACTGGTGGCGGATCCTCTTCGGCGTTTAGGCCTAACCATGGAAGACGTAGATAAATATTCGGTGGAGATGCAAGTCCCGGAGATTACCGAACCTGCAGGTGCCGGTGATGTTCCTACGGCTAACTACAAAATGATTGCAGCTTTGGCAGTGATGAAAAAGCAAATGGAGAGAAGCCAAATCCCCGACTTTGTCACTCGTCACGGTATGCCCGGTTTTGCACCTACCCAAGGGCATATACCTTCCGGTGTGCCGTTCGTGGGCCACGCGCGCGATCTAATCTTGGAAGGGGAAATGTCCCGGGCCATGATTATCGGCAAAGGAAGTTTGTTCTTGGGTCGAATGACCAACCTGTTCGACGGCATTTCCTTCCTGATGGAGCCTAATCCTGGCCTAAGTGAAGGCGATGAGATTGACGAAAGTGCCGTCAGAAAACTCATAGCCGACGCTTTGCGACAGGTGTCCGAAGGCCTGGCGCAAAGCCAAGACTAAGGGGGGGAGGTTATGGACTCAAAACAGTTAATTGCTAAAGTTTTTGCCGAGCTGGCAGATGCGCTGGAAACCGGCCGGATGTCCGGCCCGCGTATTAGAGTAGGAGTCACTACTTTAGGCAGTGAACATGGCGTAAAAGAGGTAGTACGCGGCGCACAGCTGGCAGCTCAGGCCGATAGCAGTATCGATGTTGTATTGGTGGGGCCAAAAGTTGAATCTGAGTTGGCACAAGAGGTTTGTGACTGCGAAGATGAGGCCCATAAACGCATGGAGGAGTTGCTCAAGTCCGGTGAACTGTCAGCGGCAGTAACCATGCATTATCCATTCCCAGTAGGCGTTTCTACAGTGGGACGGGTTATCACTCCGGCTACGGGAAAACCGCTTTTGTTGGCCACTACCACCGGTACCAGCGCTGCAGAACGGGTACCGGCACTCTTAAAGAACGCTGTTTACGGGATTGCTGTGGCCAAGAGCCTTGGAATCAAAGAGCCCACAGTAGGAATCCTAAATATTGACGGTGCCCGCCAAGTGGAACGGCAGCTAAAAGAATTAGCCGGCCGTGGCTATACAATTAATTTTGCTCAGACTGTACGGGCCGATAAAGGTGCGATCATGCGCGGGAACGACCTGCTTACAGGTAGTCCCGATGTTATGGTTTGCGATACTCTTACTGGCAACTTGCTCATGAAGGTATTTAGCGCCTATCATACCGGTGGCAGTTACGAAGCCATGGGCTATGGCTACGGTCCCGGTGTCGGACCGGATTGGAACCATATCGTCAACATTATTTCACGGGCATCTGGGGCACCGGTGATTGCTGGAGCAGTGACATTTGCTGCTGCTTGCGCTGCTGCTAAGCTTCCTCAACTCATGGCAAAAGAATGGAAATTGGCCCAACGAGCCGGCATCGAGGAATTGCTGGTTCCGCCGGAACGGGAAAAAGACGTCACCGAGACAATTCAGCCACCGCCGAAAAAGCCTACTGGGGCAGAAATCGGTGGAGTAGATGTGCTGGAAATCGAAGATGCAGCCCGGGAGCTTTGGCGTCATGGCATTTACGCCGAGACCGGCATGGGCTGCGAAGGCCCGGTGGTTCTCGTACCGGCTGAGGACAAAGAGAAAGCAGCAGAGATTCTTAAGCAGGGTGGCTTTGTCTAAACTAGAATAGACAAATATATTACAGGCGGCTTTTTCAAGCCGCCTGTACTTATCTTTTGCTAGGGGTAAATAAATGTTATAATACCGTCGAAGGGGGGATTGCATGAGCGCGGAAACGAAAAGATCCCCAGGAGCGGTATGTGGCCTGAAAATCCGACAGGCACGAGAAGAACGGGGGCTATCGTTAACCAACTTAGCTGGACTGGCTAACATTTCTGTGTCATATCTGAGCGAAGTGGAAAATGGCCGTAAGTCACCGTCATTACAAGTAGTACAACGATTGGCTGAGGCTTTGAATCTAGAACCGGCAGCCTTGTTTGGAACCGGTCCCCAAGGAAGGATTACCCCTGGCGAAAGGATCAGGTTACTTAGAACGGAAAAAGGCTTGACTTTGGCCCAACTGGCCAAGAAAGTAGGAATCGGTGCTTCATATCTGAGCGAAATTGAACGTGGCCAGGTAAGCCCGGCACCGGCAACCCTCAGCCGCATTGCTGAGCATTTAGGTATAAGTATGACACAGCTTTTAGGGCCGTTGGCGGGATTGGGTGTGCGTCTTCGCCAGGCTAGAGAAGAATTGGGGTACAGTCAAGTAGAGCTAGCTGAACGGGCCTCTGTTTCACCTGGACTTGTAGGCCAGATTGAACGTGGGGAAGTACAACCATCTCTTCTGACATTGGATAATCTGGCTTCGGCTTTGGGTGTTTCACCTTGTTACTTAATCCAAGAAGAAGACCCAGCTGCTTTTTATGCTCGTCTAAGCCCGGCTGTACGCAAATTGCTAAGCAAACCACAGGCTCAAGCGGTTTTGGAACGTATTTGCACCTGTAGTCCAGACGAAATGAGATTTTTGCTAGAATTTCTTAATTTGTATAAACAACATCATTGTCCCAGCGGTCAGTCCTTGTCTTCTCCGGCAGCAGATCAACCATCAACAAAATAAGATAAAGGAGAACAGGGGCCTTATACGGCCCCTGTCAGGGTAACAAAACGAAATGGTCCCCAGCCTCCAAGTGCGATAGTGATACCTTCGGGTTGTACTTTTAGGTCTTCGTGAACATAAACTTCAATACCGTTGATGTTTTGCTGCTGATAACCTTGGCTATTTGTCGGTGCCCCTGCAAGCACGGCAGGGCGAATTACCGGACCGCCTCAGCCACCGCACTCGGCGTGCTGGACCCTAAGCTCGTTGGTACCTTTGGCAAGCAGGTGCTGCTTCGCTTCGGCTGTGATTGTTACCTTTGCCATGATTTTTAACCTCCTTAAGGAAATCTATATTTGATATTGAAAGCCTGGTTCTTCTGCCTACTAATTCAAGTATACTACATAAAATGTTCGCTGTAAACAAAATCCGCCAAGGAAATTTACCTGGGCAGATTTTTATTTGTAATACTCAAAAACCGAGCCAACTGTTTTGGAAAAAGAAGGAAAAGGGTTTCCTGAGGCGAACTTCTTCTTAAGCAGACAAACAACTTGGGGTGAACAGCGTGCATGAACAACGTTACCAGGGTGGGCTATGGGTGGCACTGTTTCTTATTTTGCTACTGCCATTTTTCTTTTTACGAACCGGCAGCGGATACCTAACCCCAGCCATGCCGGTGTTGGGACTAAAGGCGTCTTTGCCTCGGGCCCAATTAGCATGGGAATACTATGGCCAAGCAGGGCACGTACCTTGTTGGGCCGGAGGTGGATTAGTCAAGAAGCAGTTGATAATGGGAGATGCTCCAGCTGTATTGGTAGCACTTGCGGCTGACGGAGCAGTCCTTTGGCAAGAGGAAACTTTTGCTCCGTTTAAGGCTATAAGCAATGGCCGACAAATACTGCTGGCTGCCGATAACGGCCAAGTGAGTGAGTTCAGTTGTGAACAGGGGCTTTTGTGGTCTGAGGCCACCGGGTGGGTAACGCAGGCGCTGACCTTGGCTAGCGAAGGGGAAGTAGCTGTAGCCCAAGGACCGGTTCTAGAGAATGAGTCTAATTTACTTGAGCGTGTGCGTTTGTACAGCGCCCAAGGCGAGCTGCTAGCCGAGCACAGACTGCGCAATAGCTCAGCTCTTTGCATAGTTGATACACCGGGAGCTTGGCTGGTGAGCAGCGTAATACTGGCTCAGGATCAGCCCCGAGGCCAGCTTCTTAGGCTAACAGCCAGCCAAACAGAAACCCAGACCCTGTGGCACAGTGAAGATATGATACATGCACTGGTAGCTGGGAATCAAGGTGTTGCCACAGCCGCCGGGAACAAGGTACACATAGTTCCGCTTGAGGGTACAGCTTACGATATCCAGCTAAAAAATACGGTGTTGGATCTGGCTTGGGGGCCAGACGAGTTCTTAGCTGTGATCCAAGCCGGGGATTCACCTTTGGCACCGGGATATGTAGCCCTTTTAACCGGCAGTGGCGACATAATTTGGCAACGACGATTAAGAGGTCCTTGTCGCGCTTTAGCCGTTCGGGGAGACGAAGTCTTGACAGCTGATAACAGCACTGTTTATGCCTATTCTATCAAAGGGGATATCAATTGGTGCTACGAAAGCAAAGCCCCGCTACAAGGTATTTATCCTTTGGCCGATAAAAAAGAAGTAGTGGTCACCACCGTGGGTAAACACCTACTGTTGCTGGAGCCACCGGATTAGACACTTATAGCTTCAAACCAGTGTCTTTGTTTTGAATATATCCTGCCTAAGAGTGGTTCTCCGTGCCCGCCCGTTGCTTGTACCACGGGCTGTTTGTAGAAGCAGGCCTCTGTGCCTGCCCGTGGTTCCTGTGCTCAGCCCCGTCTCCATGCTTCGCTTTGCTGAGACTGCTTAGCGCTTCCCTTCAAGGTCGCTGGACCCGGAAAATTGTGGCATGTCCCGCTCT
>DUNI01000214.1 GCA_012839445.1 Bacillota bacterium | reverse complement strand
TCCAATAACAGTATTCCCGGAACTCCCACCCATATCTGCCTCTGCCTGCAGCTTCACCATGTTCATGTTACCAAAACCTTTGTTAGCTACTAAAGTCGATTCTTCTTCTAGCCCCACTTGAGAATACAAAGATAAGACCAAAACCAAAAATATAGCCGCTGCCTTCAATTTGCTACCCAGCATAAACATCTCTACACCCCTTAACCCAACCCCATATACGAAACTCGCTCAGACCACTTCCATATAATGGTACAAGAATCCTTCTGTGCTTTTTCGACTCTACCGACTCAAAACTGACCGAATACCGCCTTTATATTTAGGGAAAAACAGTCTGAGCGAAAGGTGGCAAAAACAAGAGAACCGTTCCTAAGATTTACCTAGGAGCGGTTCTCTTGTTTTTACCCATAACCTTACTATGTTTAAAAAGACCCTCGTCAACAAGACCTACTCTTCTCTTTTAGGCACTTTCATAAATAGCTGTGTGCGCTCAACAATAGAGCGAATTAAGAAGGTATAAGCCGGAACGTGTATTGCCAACGATATTAGTCGTGCCGGAAAGAACGGACGCCACGGAATGCTAAATAACTGTTGCAAAAAGTATGGAACCATAATCATAGATGTAATGGTCTGACCGAAAAGAATCGCTGCTGCCAACATCCCTGCGCCAGGACGGTCAGCCTGCCCAGTAAACTTTAGCAATAAAGCCGGTAGGGCCCCGGTAAGCCCTGACGTAATGGTAAAGTGAGGCATATAAGCACCTAGGGGAGTAATCATGTAGCCTATGATATCTGACAAAGCACCAACAAAAAACCCAGCTGCAGGCCCCCAAACTATTCCGGACAAGATAAGAGGCAGTGCCCCTATCCCAAGCCGGATACCCTCTACTCCGCCAATGGTCACTCGAAAACTGGCCACGCGAGTAAGGATAACGCCGAGAGCAATCATAACAGCCAGGTAACTGATTCGTTGCGTTTTCTGACGCACCATCTCACCTCCCTTTGGTCGTGGCAAGAGATAGCCACACCATCAGGAGGAAGTCCTTTTGATGTGGCAGCGAACGCGACACCATAACGCGGTTCATACCTTCGTCCAAAGGCCACGTCCCATCCTTTGGCACTTAACGCATGATGCCTACTCTGCCATCGCCTATTTGTATACTATTATAACATTAGGCTAAAACTTTTTCCAGTGCCTCAATAAATTTCCGGTTTTCTTCCATGGTACCTACTGTAACCCGAGCCCAAGTAGGTAGGTTCCAAATATGAGCCGGACGCACAATTACACCCTCACGCTGTAAGTCCACAAATACTTGTTTAATATCCTTCTTGGTATCCACCATCATAAAGTTAGTATGACTCTTTACATATGGCAATCCCATACGTTCAAACTCTTGGTATAGATATTCACGGCCTTCTCTAATCACGTCGGTTACTTTCTTTAGAAACTCATCATCATCCAAAGCCGCAATGGCACCAATTTGAGCCAGCCTGTTGGTGGCAAAAGCTTCACGGATACGTTTCATGCCACCGATGAGTTCCGGATGACCAATGGCGTATCCTACCCGGATACCGGCCAAGCCATAAACCTTGGAGAAAGTCCGGCTAACTAACACATTGTGACCGGCGCGCACATAATCCAATCCTTCTGGATAACTCGGATCGTCGACAAACTCCTTATACGCCTCGTCAAACACCAGTACCACATGGTCGGGTAACTTGTCCAAGAATTTCTCAACTTCATCGCGGGTGCAGATAGTTCCCGTAGGATTGTTAGGATTGCATAGGTAAATTAATTTCGTCTTGTCGTTTACCGCTTCAAGAATTGCATCTAAGTCCGTAGTAAAATCTGGCCGCACCGGTACCATGATAACCTTGGCTCCCATGGCGCGGGCGCTAATTTCGAAGCTGGAGAAGCTTGGATCAGCCATAATCATCTCTTCGCCTTCGTTAAGGAACGTCTTGGAAATAAGAGTGATGATGTTGTCCTCACCATTTCCAAAAACGATTCCGTCTGGATCCACATCCAACTTGTCCGCCAACTTTTTGGTTAAGGCCAAACAAGCTCCGTCAGGATAAATGTTAAGGCTATCTAGTGCTCCCCTCATAGCCTCCAGCGCTTTGGGCGAAGGGCCGAGCGGGTTTTCGTTGGACGCCAATTTCACTACTTCCGTTAAACCAAACTCCCTCATGACGTCCTCGATCGGCTTCCCTGGTACGTACGCCTTAATCTCGGCAATCCCCTTACGAAACAGTTTTTGTCGTTCGCCCACAAATGCAGCCTCCCCTCAAAATTTGGTAAACTATGTTTACACTTACATTATAATATACTTCGTCTCATTTGGCAAAAAATTCACCAAGCACCTGTATCTTCAGACATAAGAGCCCTTTAGGAATCTAAAGCTATCCTGCGCGCGGTAATATTCACTTCTCGCACTGCCAAACCAGTCATTTCTTCCAAGCCATTCTTAATTCTTTTTTGGCTCGTACTTAGGACCTCTGGAATATATGTCCGGCCATCTATGGTAACATCAATATCAAATCTTATTTCATATTTCTCTTCCTGTACTCCCATGCGAAGGATTCGCCGTATCCCCGGCACCGGTTTAATGAGCTCCCGGGCCATAGTTATAAGGGCCCCTTCCCCAATAGACAGACGACCGATATAACTAAAAGTAGGCCGTACAATGCTTTTTTCGCCCCGGCGGAAAGGCCGGTCCCGTCCTGTACGAGGGAAAACATACTGCAGCGAGTCAACCAAGATTCCCGGTAGATTACGTTTTACTTCAATGGCCGGCACCGGAATAACATGTTTTCCTTCGCGCTCACGGGCTTTTTTGGCACAAGCTATTTGTCTCGGGCTAGCCACATCGTCAATGCTGATAATCTTAGTGGGCTCAGGCAAATTTATTCGTTCGGCAATACGCCTCAACATGCGTTTTGAGGTAGTAATCACCAGTAGACGCTCCGGATTAAGCTCAGCCAACTTGGCCTTAACTTCGGCAGCATGATCCGGATCAGTAAAAATGGCTCGGCGTACGGCCTGTAGCTTAGTAGGTTCCCGCTTAGCCGAATGCCCAGCCACAATTCTACTGCCCTGAATTAGGAGGCCATCATCTAAAATAACATCGATCCCTTCCCAGTAAGCCACCGCCTGCGCGTGGTGGCTTTTTCCGGTACCGGAAGGTCCAATTAGTGCATATACCTCCATGGTCTCTCTCCTATCCCGTCAGCCATCTTTACATCCATCAATATGTATGTATCAAAGCTCGGTCAAACCAAGACTGATAAGTAATCCGTGATTGATCTTCTCTACTATGTCCCCTTCTAACCGCCCGATGCGACTTTTTAATCTTTTTTTGTCAATGGTTCGAATCTGCTCCAGCAAAATAACCGAATCACGTTCCAACCCAAACTCTTCCGATTTCAACTCTACATGGGTCGGCAGATGCGCCTTGTTAATCTGCGACGTGATAGCCGCCACGATGGTGGTAGGACTATAACGGTTTCCGATATCGTTCTGTAAGATCAAAACGGGCCGGATACCACCTTGTTCCGACCCCACCACAGGACGCAAATCGGCATAAAAAATATCTCCACGCTGAACTATCACCCTTCACTCACCTTCCGATGCGGTGAGGTAAGTTTGGACAACTTCATCTACATCCTCCTCCGTAGGGAGGCCTTCCTCCGCCAACTCTAAATTTATTCTTGCCATCTCCAGATACCCAGTCTTCATCCGATCTCGAAGTTCCCGACGCTTCCGGTCCTCCAAAAAACGGTGTAGTGCCTCACGCACAAACTCGCTGCGGGTCCTCCCCTTTTCTAGGGCCACCATGCCGTCCACCTCCTGTAATAGCGCAGCCGGCACCGTGATCATGATCCGCCTGAGCTCGCCCACCGACAGCACCTCCGTATAGAGCGCAGTATAGACATGGCCACGGATTAATTATATACGCCCAAGCTATTAGTGTCAATAAATCCGGGCAGCTCCTAACCAATGGTATTTTGTTCCTGCTGGGTATGTTTCGTGGGAACCTAAAAAAACGCTCTCTTATGATGAAAACCGGCCAGCACCGTTGGTAAAGCGGCGATAAGATCGCCGGCCACTACCCCGTGCTCCCCTCCTACCTGCCGGGCTGCCTCATCAGCAGCCAAACCGTGGATGAAAACCCCTGCTATAGCTGCCTCTTTAGCTGTTAATCCCTGGGCTAACAACCCAGCAATGATTCCGGTAAGAACATCACCGCTACCACCGGTGGCCAATGCCGGACCCCCAGTGGAATTTACATAATAAGCACCTTCCGGCGTTGCTACTATGCTACGGGCTCCCTTAAGCACCAATATCACGCCCCACTCCTGGGCCAGCTCGCGCGCCAATGGCAGCCGGTGAGCTTGAACTTCGGCCACTGTACTCTCGCATAGCCGAGCCAACTCTCCTGGATGTGGAGTTAAAATAATAGGTGCTCCAGCCAAGCGCAAAATATCGGTTTGCCCAACCAATGCATTTAAGCCGTCAGCATCGATCACTGTGGGTACAGACACTTCTTGCACCAATTGAGCCAACAGATGCGGTAACTCCTCGCCCTGACCCAGGCCCGGCCCTATGGCCAGTGCATCTGTTCGCCCAGCTCTTTCTAGAATTGTCCCGGCAGCACCAATGCCCAGCGTTATGTTTTCGGCCTCAGGTAAAGACGCCGTCATAACTTCTGTAAGCTTAACTTCCATAAGATAATGCAAACTCTCCGGTACCCCCACTGTTACCAAACCGGCACCAACTCTAAGCGCTGCTTGTCCCGCCAGGCAGACTGCTCCCGTAAGCCCCGGCGACCCGCCGGCAATAAACGCCCGTCCCCGCTCGCCTTTATGAGTAGTAGGATGCCAAACAGGCATTATCGGCACCACATCAGCCTTTTCTAAAAAGACCGCCTCCGAATTCCCAAGATCATAAGCGTCCGCCAAAATACCGATGTCGGCCACGTGTAGTTCCCCTACATACTCAGCTCCCGGGTAAGTAACCAACCCTATTTTCGGTCGCCCGATAGTCACTGTATAGCTAGCCTCCACCGCCGGCCCCAGCACCTCACCCGTATCAGCGTTAAGTCCGGAAGGAAGATCAATGGCCACTGTTGGCACCACAGCCCGGTTCATGGCCGCAATTGCCTTCGCCAACGCCCCTGTTACCGCCCCTCTTGTGCCTGTTCCCAAAAGAGCATCTACCTGAATATCCCCTGAGGCAGTTACCTTAGCCGCAGCTGTAATTTCATCTTCGGACCAAGCCTGGTTGACAGCAATATTTAACCGTCGCAAAATCTCTAAGTTCTGCCGAGCCGGTCCTTGAATTTGGTCCGGATCAGGACAAACCAAAAACACTTCCGTGTGGTAGCCAGCCTGTCCTAACCGGCGCGCCACTACGAAACCGTCTCCACCGTTATTGCCCCGTCCTGCCCAAACAAAAGCACGTCCCCTGCCCTGCCGCTCGCTAAGTAACCGAAGACACAGCTCCGCCACCTGCCGGCCGGCTTCCTCCATCAATACCACGCTAGGAATACCTAGCTCATCAATAGTATAGCTATCCGCCGCACGCATCTGGGCCGCTGTTACCAGTTGCATATAATTTCCTTACCTCCTGCCCTCTTTCTTGTGCAACAATCAGTCTATTCACCCTATGGATGCTGCCAACACTATGACAGCCTATTTACTGGGCCACTGCCTGGGCCACAGCATATTCATGTGTATGTGACAACGAAATCAGTATTTGCCCAACACCAAGCACTTCTGCTTGAGCCTGTGCCGCCCCTGTAAGCCTTACTTTAGGCCGACCATTCTTAGAACGCACTATCTCAATCTCCTGCCAACTGAACCTGCCTAGTCCCAGCCCCAAGGCCTTGGCCACAGCCTCCTTGGCCGCAAACCGAGCTGCTAACGACTCCTCCGGCCGCTTACGCGCTAAGCAATATGCCTGTTCGGACGGAGTAAACACTCGTTCCAAAAATCGGCGGCCAAATCGTTCCCACGCCGACTTAATCCGGCTAATCTCCACCAAGTCTATGCCACAGCCCTTTA
>DUNI01000026.1 GCA_012839445.1 Bacillota bacterium | reverse complement strand
CCAAAGCATTGCCCCCGAGCCCATAAACAGTCTCAGTTGGAAAAGCTACCAGCCCGCCCTGGCGTACTATGGCCCCCGCCTCTTGTAGTTGGGGTAAATCGTCTGCCTTTACAACAGTAATTATCTTGGTGCTATTAACAAATTGCATGAATATATGCCTCTCTTACCGGCGTCGTTTACGACGCTTTCTCTTACGATGGTAGTTATTGTCTTCATCGGTCTCATCCCAATAGGCCTTATCCCAGGTGCCGTGGAACACTGGTTGAGGCTTCCGTGATCCTCGATAACGCCGACCGGCAATGGCCCCTTTCACCCGTTGCCAAAATTCATCTGCTCCTTGGGTTGTAGCCCCTCGTTGTCGGGCACCGGACTGTACTTCCAGATCCGAACTTACCACCAAAACCCCGGGTCCGGCCAATGCCACTACAGCATCATCCGCCGAGGGTGCAAACTGAACTCGGATGCCACCACGGGCCCAGTAACCCCGTTCGCCAGGACCATCAAACACTACCGTAATATCATCTCGGCGTCCGCCTTTGTATAAAAAAAGGCGATCTAACAGAGCCTCCCGCCCCGCTTCCAGCCCACGTCCGCCTTCTATACTAAGGAGCGCTGGGACCCGTCGAATCATATTGTAGCCATCGATGATAATAATTACCTTCCTCACGCTCCTTATTTTATTATCTTTCCTGATTATACCGCAGCAGCCTTTGAACAGCAACAAGAGGCCGCAAAGAACGGACCGCTACTATATTGAAGGTAAACAAGCCGTAATATAAGAAACATTAATCACCGGTATGTAAATTTTGTCGCGATTTGTGTAAACAAAGGACCTATTTCCGTAATACACATTGTAAACCTAGCAGGTAAGTTTGGAAGTAACGTAGAATTACAAAGTGTATACATTCGGGTTTATCTTCCCAATATTGATTTTTGGGAGGTGGGATATGGTTAGCTGCTTATAGTAGTCTAATTCAATGAACGGGGGTGAAATATGGTTATCCCCTGCCGGTAACGTAAACAGACAATATGACTAGTGAAGGAGGATAAGCATGTCTACGAACTCTAAGCAAACTGAGTCCCAGCGTAGTATGGCTAGTGCTCTGATAGGAGCAGCCTTTCTCATGGCAACTTCGGCTATCGGGCCCGGTTTTTTAACTCAGTCAGCCGTATTCACGGAACAGTTCGGGGCCAACTTCGCTTTTGTCATTTTAACATCTGTCATTCTTAGCCTCGGCGCCCAGCTGAACATCTGGCGTGTCATCTCCATGTCCGGATTACGCGGCCAAGACATTGCCAATAAGGTGTTGCCTGGACTAGGATATGTGGTGGCCTTTTTAGTTGCCTTAGGCGGCCTGGCATTTAACGTGGGTAATGTAGGCGGCGCCGCCCTAGGATTAAATGTACTGTTCGGGCTAGACCTAAAGTTTGGAGCTATAATTTCCGCTCTTATCGCTGTCGGTATATTCTCATCTAAAGAAGCCGGCGGCATCATGGACCAATTTACTAAATATCTAGGCCTAATTATGATTGCTCTTACCTTGTACGTTAGCGCTGTCACCAAACCGCCTGTGGGTGAAGCCATTACCCGAATGATAGCCCCAACCCAGATTTCGTTGTTACCCATTATTACCTTGGTTGGTGGAACCGTGGGCGGATATATTAGTTTCTCAGGGGGCCACCGCCTGCTGGATGCCGGAATAATGGGAGCAGATAATCTAGATAAAGTCAACCGCAGTGCCATCAACGGTATGTTAATCGCCGGTGTCATGCGGATATTGCTGTTCTTAGCCATCTTAGGTGTGGTATCTACCGGAGCCACACTGGATCCAGCTAACCCACCGGCTTCTGCCTTCCAGCTCGGCGCCGGTATGATCGGTTATAAGTTTTTCGGTGTTGTGTTGTGGTCGGCCGGTATCACATCTGTGGTTGGAGCCTCTTATACTTCAGTTTCCTTCTTGCGCACCCTTTTCTCCAACATTGAACGCAACGTGTCCAAGTGGATTATTGGCTTCATTACCGCCTCCACCATACTGTTCGTTACTGTTGGGCGGCCAGTCACCTTACTGGTTTTGGCCGGTTCACTTAACGGCCTGATTCTACCTCTAACCTTGGGCACAATTTTAGTAGCATCTCAGCGGAAAGATATTATAGGCGAATATAAGCATCCCACTTGGTTACTGATATTTGGTGTTCTTGTTACCGCAATCACTTTGTATATGGGTATAACTTCGTTAAGTGGCATGGCAGCACTCTGGAAGTAATAACTCTAGGAGGCGAGGCGGATGTACGAACAACCGCGACTACTCCCGGCCGGAGATGGTGCGCTGGTAGTGGAATTTGGTAATGAAATTACGCCCGAGATTAACGCCCGGGTCCGGTCGCTGACAGCAGCCCTAGAAGCAGAATCCCTCGCCGGTGTAGTGGAGTTGGTACCCACATACCGGTCAATATTGGTTCATTTTGACCCACTGATAATGGCACCGGAAGTATTGGAAACACGCCTGTTAAAAGTAATAGACGGCCTGGCAGAATTAAAGCTGCCAGAACCAGAGGTCACCATGGTTCCGGTGTGTTACGGCGGTGAATTCGGACCTGATCTGGATTATGTTTGTGAGCACACCGGTCTTAGTACCGAAGAAGTTATTAAGCTTCACACCGGAACCGATTATCTAATCTACATGTTGGGCTTTACTCCGGGATTTTCTTATCTCGGTGGTATGGACGAACGTTTGGCTACTCCGCGCTTAAAGACCCCGCGCACCCATATTCCAGCTGGATCAACCGGCATCGCCGGGAAACAAACCGGTATCTATCCCATCGTTAGTCCAGGCGGTTGGCAACTTATCGGGCGCACACCGCTTAAGCTCTACGATCCGTTCCGAGACCCACCGGTACTGCTAAAGGCCGGCAATTATGTTCGCTTTCTAGCCATATCCGAAGATAAATACCGAGAAATTGCCGCTCAAATAAGCGACGGCACCTATCAGATACAACAGAAGCCACTTTCCGAAGGGGGGGCGGCCAAATGACTGCAGTGCTGGAAGTAGTTATGCCCGGTCTGCTAACGACTGTTCAAGACCGGGGGCGTCACGGGTATCAGGCATTTGGCATGCCTGTAGCCGGAGCGGTGGATGAATACGCCCTACGCATTGCCAACATCTTGGTAGGAAACCCGGAAGGAGCAGCAGCTCTGGAAATGACACTGCTCGGCCCTCAACTAAAGGTACTGGCACCGACAAAATTAGCCCTGACCGGAGCTGATTTGGGTGCTGAAATTAACGGGCAAGAGTTCCCAAGATGGCAAACAGTGGCCGTGGCAACCGGCGATGAGATCACATTTAAAGCAGCCACAAGCGGTTGCCGAGGATACCTGGCTGTTGCCGGCGGTATTGACGTACCGGAAGTGATGGGCAGTCGTTCCACCTATCTACGGGGCAAAATCGGAGGGCTAGATGGGCGGGCCTTAAAAGTGGGCGACCACATTAATGCTAATTCGGCGGCAGCGAAAAAGAACATTCAAACAGGAGCCCAGTTAGCTCCTGAACTAATGCCACGATATGAAGGCCCGATAACATTGCGTGTTATCTTAGGACCTCAAGACGATCATTTCACCCCAACAGGTCAAGAAATATTCTTAAGCTCCAAGTACCAAGTTACCACCGACGCCGACCGCATGGGATGCCGGCTGGAAGGAGCAACTATTGAACATGCAGCCGGTGCCGACATTATTTCCGATGGTATCCCGCTTGGTGCCGTTCAAGTTCCCGGTCATGGGCTTCCCATTATCATGCTGGCCGATCGGCAAACCACCGGCGGTTATCCCAAAATAGCCACTGTGGCCAGTGTGGATCTTAGCCACATTGCTCAAGCTAAACCCGGAGACGAAATCAGTTTCGAAGCCATCTCCAGAAGCGAAGCCATTCAGCTGCTCAAGGAACGCGAGGCAGCACTAAATGAGTGGGCCAAATCTTTGCCGGAAGCCAGCGGCCGTATCTGGCATTTTAGCATCGGTATCAATGGACAAACGTTCACGGCTCAAGTGGAAGAAGTACAATAACCCGGGAGGTTTGAGAACAATGATCAAAGTAGACCTGAATTCCGATATTGGGGAAAGCTTTGGTACCTATAAACTAGGCTTGGATACCGAAGTACTTAAACATGTTACTTCGGCCAACATTGCCTGTGGGTTTCACGCCGGTGATTTTATGGTTATGGAAAAAACCGTAGATATAGCAGTCCAAAACAATGTAGGTATCGGTGCTCATCCCGGTTTCCCGGATCTACAAGGCTTTGGACGACGGCAAATGAAACTAACGCCCCAAGAAGTCAAGAACCTCATTATTTACCAAGTAGGTGCCCTGGCCGCTTTTGCTCGAGCTGCCGGTAAATCCTTGCAGCATGTAAAAGCCCACGGTGCACTATATAACATGGCCGCTAAAGATCCGGCGTTGGCTGAGGCCATTGCTGCCGGTGTCAAGGCAGCAGCTCCCGATGCCATTCTCCTGGGACTGGCCGGATCCGAAATGGTGCAAGCTGCTAAAAAGGTGGGGCTAAAAGGAGCCCAAGAAGTATTTGCCGACCGCGGCTACAACCCAGATGGCACTTTGGTACCCCGTTCCCAGCCGGGTGCCATGGTTCACGATCCCAAAATTGCCATCCCACGAGTAATCCGCATGGTAACCGAAGGTAAAGTAACAGCCATCAATGGCGAAGATATCGATATTTGCGCCGACAGCATCTGCGTCCACGGAGACAACCCTGAAGCCCTTGAATTTGTGCACAACATCAGAACTGCTCTTGAAGATGCCGGTGTCAAAGTAGTTCCTTTAGGCGAAGTGATGGCTTAAAACAGAATCCGAAAACATTTCTATTCCGGCCGGAATCCCGGCCGGAATTTTACCTACATTATAAGGCCAGCCTGTAGAAATAAACAAAGCCCATGTTAGATATTTAAACTTACGATAGCCTGCCTTCATAACGCAGGATAATAAGAATCAATGAGAGGAAGGTGTCTATTTTGCCGGTACAAGACCTGTCCGTACAAGAATTGCGTCAAGCTATAAGGCGAGGCGACTTCACCTCTCCTACCCCCGGTCTGGCTCCCGGTTACGCTCAGGCCAACCTGGCAATCTTGCCGCAGAAATATGCCTTTGACTTCCTTCTCTTTTGTCTCCGAAATCCCAAACCTTGTCCTGTTCTAGACGTAACTGAGCCCGGTTCCCCAGTTCCGCGTTTAGCCGCGCCGGAGGCTGATCTTAGAACCGACCTTCCCAAGTACCGCATTTGGGAACAGGGCGAGCTTAAGGACGAAGTTACTGACATAACTCCTTACTGGCGTGAAGATCTAACCGCTTTTCTTCTAGGTTGTAGTTTCACCTTTGAGGCTGCCCTATTAGGTGCAGGCATTCCTGTTCGGCACATTGAAGAAAACCGGAATGTACCCGTGTATATTACCAACGTACAATGCATACCTGCAGGCATGTTCCACGGCCCCACGGTGGTAAGCATGCGACCTGTTCCACCGAACCAGGTAGTGCGGGCGGTACAGGTTACCTCCCGTTACCCTTCCGTTCATGGAGCCCCTATTCATGTGGGGGATCCTGCCGTCATCGGCATCGCCGATATTAACAAGCCGGATCTTGGCGACTCTGTAACCATTAAACCGGGTGAAGTACCTGTGTTCTGGGCTTGTGGCTGTACCCCTCAAGCCGTAGCCATGGAAGCTAAGCCCGATTTCATGATCACACATTCCCCAGGTCACATGTTTATCACTGACTTAAAAAATGAAGAGCTAGCCGCATTATAGTTATCATGAATTTGGCCCCCTGTTCTTGGCTTTAAGAAAGGCCCATATATTTGTCATAAGCCTTTCTTAAACGTAGCTAAGAGCAGGGGGTATGTTTTTTGTTTGAAATTAAATTGATTTTGGCCATGGCAACCATGCGTTTCTTGGCCGGCTTGTTGGAAATCGGCGGGGCTATGCTGATGCTTCGCTTGGGGAAAATTGAGCAAGCATTTCGGGTAAACGCTTGGCTGGGTATTATCGGCCCTACTATT
>DUNI01000213.1 GCA_012839445.1 Bacillota bacterium | reverse complement strand
CCAACCCAAGAGCTACTGAACTATGTTCAAGAAGAAATAGAAGGGAACCCATTATTAGAGTTAGAAGAAGACGATTCTCAGCCACAGCTTCAAGAGACCGAGCCAGATTGGGCGGAATATTTTCGCGATACCAGTGATCTTGGTTTTGTACCAAAAACTAATTATTCGCGTCAGGAACCTACATGGGATAATTTTATAAGTCGTGAAACAACTTTAGCCGAGCATTTTCTCCTTGAATGGAAATTGGTTGCCCGTACGCCGGAAGAAAAACGTATTGGTGAGTTCATTATCGGTAGCCTAGATCCGTACGGTTATTTACGGTGCAGCGTTGCCGATATTGCTGATATTTTGCAGCAATCGCGGGCTAAGGTGCTAAGGGTGCTTAAGGCTATCCAGCAGTTGGAACAAACAGGAGTAGGAGCTAGAAATCTGGAAGAGTGTCTTCTTATTCAGGCCAAGGCCCTAGGTTGCCTTACACCTGAACTGCGTCAGATCATACTCCATTATTTACCTGATGTGGCTGCGGGTAAATTGGGACGGATAGCTCAGGAGTTGGACTTATCGTTGAAGCAGGTTCAGGAAATTTGCGATTTTATCAGGACTTTGGATCCTAAACCGGGACGTCAATACGGTGACGGCCAGCAGGTTCATTATGTGTTGCCGGATGTGACTGTAGAAAAGGTTGGTAACGAATATATAATTTTAGTAAACGATTCTGTTGGTAATAGGTTGCGGGTGAACAATCACTATCGGCGTATCTTAACCGAACCCGGAAACGAAGACGGTAAGACAAAAAGATTTGTGGAAACCAGACTTAATTCAGCTGTATGGCTGATTCGCAGTATTGAACAACGCCGGTTAACTATCTATAGGATAGTAGAGGCACTACTGCGCCTACAACGCCCCTTTTTTGATTATGGTATTAGGCATTTGAGACCTCTAACATTAAGGGAAGTGGCAGATGAAATTGGGGTGCATGAATCCACTGTAAGTAGAGCTACCGCCAATAAGTTTATCCAAATGCCCTATGGAGTGTTCCCACTTAGGATACTGTTCGATAGCGGAGTGGAAAGCGTAGGTGGCAAGGGAATGGCAGCAGAGTCGGTAAAACGAGTGCTAGCTGATTTAATTGAACAAGAGGATCCTTACAACCCACTTAGCGACCAGAAGCTATCAGAACAATTAGCCGAGCAGGGGATTAATCTTTCACGCCGAACGGTGGCAAAATACCGCCAAGAGGCCAATATTCCTTCATCCGCCTGTCGCCGTCGCTACTAATGTTCTAAGTAACCCATTTTGTTCAAATTGGGCTTGTTCTTAGACTAGATGGCACCGCTTTATGCGGTGCAACTAGTTTTAGGTAGTAAAAGTTTTGTTAACAGGCAGGATTTCTTATCCGAATGAAGAATTAATAAGGCAGACAGGAGGAGGCCGTTTTTATTGGCACACGTGGGACAAATAATGCAAACGCGGGACGAAAAACGACCCTGCACAGAGTCTGGGCTGCGGACGATGACAGAGTTACAACAGCGGCTGGTACCTGAACTGATAGACGTTCTTACCCGGAGGTATACTATTCTTCGGACTATCTCTCTGCTTATGCCTGTAGGTCGGCGAGTATTAGCTAAAGAAATGGGAACCACAGAACGAAAGCTACGTTCTGAAGTGGAATTTCTACGCGAACAAGGTCTTATCGCCACCAGCAGCGTTGGTATGGTGCTCACTTCCGAGGGGCAACAGCTAGTAGAAGAATTGCATGGTTATATGCATGAGGTGCATGATTTGTCTACAGCTGAATTAATGTTGGCTCGCTGCCTCGATCTGGAAGGAGTCATTGCAGTACCAGGTGACAGCGACAGCAGTGAGTTGGTGCAAAAAGATATGGGCCGGGCTGCAGCTCATTATCTTAAGTCCATCTTGGCCGAAGGCATGGTCTTGGCTGTATCTGGGGGGACTACTTTAGCAGCAGTGGCCTCGACTTTGGTTCCGGCCAATTTCAATGGTCAGCTTACTGTAGTTCCCGCCAGAGGTGGCATGGGTGAGGATTTGAGCAAACAGGCTGGGAGCATTGCGGCCAAAATTGCAGCCAAGCTAAATGCTAATTACCGCCTGCTCCATTTGCCAGATAGCTTAGGTGAAAAGGCGGCTGCAGTGGTGGCAGAGGAGCCCGAAATTCGTGAAGTCCTGGAGGTAGCCCGATCAGCCTCCATTCTGCTGCTGGGAATCGGTGCTGCTCAAGCCATGGCCCGGCGCCGACATCTGCGACCGGATCAGCTGGCGCTGTTGGAGCACGTAGGGGCTGTAGGGGAAACATTTGGTTATTATTTCAACCGACAAGGTGAGATTGTCTATGTCACGCCAAGCACTGGTCTAAAGCTGGAGCATATTAAGAGAGTTGGGCATGTTATTGCTGTAGCTGGGGGCAGTAGTAAGGCAGAAGCTATGCTAGCTGTACTATCTTATGATTTCCCTGCTACTACGTTAGTGACTGATGAAGGAGCACTGCTAGAAATGCTCAAGCTCATTGAAAGGAGGGGAGGCCCCTTAGCGACTCGGCGAGATGATTAAGTAGGAAAAGAACTCGGCTTAAGAAAGGAAGGATTAATCATGACAATCAAAGTAGCTATCAATGGGTTTGGTCGGATTGGACGGTTGTTTCTTCGGGCAGCTCTTTCTAATCCAGCCATAGAAATTGTTGCCATAAACGGAGTGCGGGATAATGCTATGTCGGCTCATTTGCTAAAGCATGATTCCTTGTATGGTGCCTTGAATCATGAGGTAGTTCCTACGGAAAACGGTATTCAGGTAGATGATAATCTAATTCGAACATATAATATCCGTGATTCATTTGAGTTCCCCTGGAGCGAAGTTGGAGCCGACGTTGTACTGGAGTCCACCGGCAAGCTTCGGGAACGGGAGAAGCTGGAATACCACTTGAAATCAGGGGCTAAGAAGGTTGTAGTTTCTGCTCCGGCTAAAGGCGAAGATATTACCATAGTTATGGGAGTAAATGAGGAAGATTATGACCCGGCTGCACACAATATCATCTCCAATGCGTCCTGTACCACTAACTGCTTGGCTCCGGTGGCCAAGGTTATAGAAGAGAACTTCGGCATTGTTAAAGGCTTGATGGTTACTGTTCACTCTTATACCAACGACCAGAAGATCTTGGATGCCAACCATAAGGATTTGCGCCGTGCACGGGCAGCAGCGTATTCTATTATACCTACCACCACCGGTGCTGCTAAAGCTGTGGCCCTGGTGCTCCCGGATCTTAAAGGTAAGCTGAATGGCTATGCCCTAAGAGTGCCTACTCCCACCGTCTCGACTGTTGATTTGACAGTGGAGTTGGCCAAGGAGGCTTCGGTAGAGGAGATAAACAGCACCTTAAAAGCAGCTGCAGCTCAAGGACCACTTAAAGGAGTCTTGGGATACACTGAGGAACCGCTGGTTTCAGCTGACTTTCGCGGTGACTCCCGGTCTTCAATTGTAGATGCGGGATTGACTCAGGCCATCGGTAATATGGCTAAGGTTGTAGCCTGGTATGACAATGAGTGGGGCTATACCTGCCGCTGTGTGGATATGGTAGCTTATATCGGACAAAAAGGGTGCTAAGAGATCGTCTTCATCAGCTGCCTTAAGGCCAAGAAAAGACACTCGTTTAAGTATTGCCTACAATACCGAACTGCATAAGATAATATCCGGAGTCAGACTGCGGTGGCAGTCTGACTCTCCTGAAACCTAAGCGGGAGGGAAACTATATATGGCCAAAAAGACTTTGCGCGATATCCAAGTAACCGGCAAGCGGGTTCTGGTACGGGTAGACTTTAACGTTCCTCTTAAAGACGGTGCAGTAGTTGATGATACCCGTATACGAGCAGCATTGCCTACTGTAGAGTATCTGAAAAAATCCGGGGCTAAGATCATCCTTGTTTCTCATTTAGGTCGGCCCAAGGGGAAAGTTGTCCCTGAGCTGCGTATGGATCCGGTGGCTAAGCAGCTGGCAGAGCTACTAAAGGCCCCAGTGAAGAAAATCGACGTGGCTGTTGGCCCGGAAGCAAAGAAAGCTGTTGCTGCCCTTAATGAGGGTGAAGTGCTGTTACTGGAGAATATTCGTTTTTACCCAGGGGAAGAAAAGAATGACCCAAAGCTGGCCCAGGATTTAGCTCAGTTGGCTGAAGTCTATGTTAACGATGCCTTTGGCACTGCTCATAGAGCTCATGCTTCCACTGCCGGAGTGGCGCAATTTATCCCGGCCGTAGCCGGTTTCTTAATGGAAAAAGAACTAAAGATGCTAGGTGAAGCCTTGGATAATCCGGAACGACCTTTTGTGGCTATTTTGGGCGGAGCTAAAGTATCAGATAAGATCACGGTACTAAATAACCTTATTGATCGGGTAAACACCCTTATAATTGGTGGCGGCATGGCCTTTACCTTCTTGGCTGCGCAGGGCAATCAAATAGGACGCTCTCTGTTAGAAGAAGATAAGATCCCAGTAGCTAAGGAGATTATGGCTAAAGCCAAAGAACGCGGTGTACAGCTGCTTTTGCCGGTGGATGTAGTAGTGGCTCCTGAAGTGGCTGACACGGCAGTTTCCCAAGTGGTGGCAGCTGATGCCATACCAGAAGATCAAATGGGTTTAGATATCGGTCCAAAAACGAGAAAACTGTACGCAGATGCCATTGCCGAGGCGCAGACAGCGCTTTGGAACGGACCCATGGGCGTATTTGAGTTGGCACCCTTTGCTGCTGGAACTCATGCGTTGGCCCAAGCACTGGCAGATGCCCGCGCCATTAGCGTGGTTGGGGGCGGTGATTCGGCAGCGGCAGTGGCTAAGTTTGGACTTGGCTCATACATGACCCATATTTCCACCGGCGGCGGCGCCTCACTGGAATTTCTAGAAGGGCGGGAATTGCCGGGAGTAGCTGCACTACAAGATAAATAGAAGGTGAAAACTATGCGAGTTCCAATTATAGCAGGCAACTGGAAAATGAATAAGACTATACCGGAAGCTATTGCTTTGGTACGGGAATTACTACCGCTGGTAGCCGATGTCCAGGATACGGAGGTTGTGGTCTGCCCAACTTTTACAGCGTTGTATTCTGTTGGGCAAGAAATTGCCGGTAGTAATGTTGTGTTAGGTGCCCAAAATCTATTTTGGGAAGATAAAGGTGCCTACACCGGCGAAATATCACCGGGGATGTTGGCGGATTTAGATGTGAGTTATGTCATTGTCGGCCACTCGGAGCGGCGTGCTTATCAGAACGAAACTGATGCTGAGATAGCTAAAAAACTGCAAGCTGCCTTTGAAAACGGTCTAACCCCTATTTTGTGTGTAGGCGAGCATTTGGCTGAGCGCGAAGCCGAGCGGGCTGAAGAAGTAGTCACAGCTCAACTGGAAAAGGATTTGGAGCTTTTGACCCCTGAACAAGTACAGAAGCTGGTTGTTGCCTATGAGCCGATCTGGGCCATTGGCACCGGGCGCTCGGCAGAGCCGGCTGATGCTGCCGGTATGGCCAAAGTGATTCGCGATGTTGTGGCGACCAAGTTCGGGTCCGATACGGCTGCCAACCTTAGAATTCAGTACGGTGGCAGTGTTAAGGCTGCTAACAGTGACAGCTTTTTAAGCCAAGATGGAATAGACGGGGCTTTGGTGGGTGGAGCCAGTCTTAGTGCTAAGGACTTTGCAGCTATTGTCAAATCAGCATCAAAATAGAGGGGGCAGGCTCGTGCCGCTAAAACCAGTGGTTCTAATCGTGATGGACGGCTGGGGCCAGGCCCCGAAAAGCCAGGGGAATGCCATTGCCCGAGCCCGGACACCGAACATTACATCGTATTTACAACAATATCCCAATACCTTGCTAGGGGCGGCCGGGGAAGACGTAGGTTTACCGGAAGGCCAAATGGGTAATTCTGAGGTGGGGCATCTAAATCTTGGCGCCGGACGGATTGTTTACCAGGATTACACTCGTATCAATCGCGCTATTTGTCAAGGAGACTTTTTTGACAACCCGGTGTTGAAAGAAGCCATGGCTAAGGCCAAAGGACATAGTTTGCATCTGATGGGCTTATTGTCTGACGGCGGTGTCCATAGCCATATTGACCATGTGTATGCTTTGTTAGAATTAGCAGCACAAAATGGATTACAGCAAGTGTTTGTGCATGCTTTTCTTGACGGACGTGATGTACCGCCGGCTTGTGCCAGTACCTACTTATCTAGTTTGGAAGAAAAGATGAAGGAGCTAAAGTGCGGTCAAATTGCTACTGTAAGCGGACGTTATTATGCCATGGACCGTGATCGGCGTTGGGAACGGACGGCTTTGGCATATGAAGCATTGGTACATGGTAAAGGTAAGATGGCGTCTTCTGCTGACCAAGCTGTAAAAAAGGCCTATGAACGGGGCGAGACTGACGAATTTGTTCTCCCTACGGTAATACAGGCAGAGAACGGCAGCCCAGTGGCCAAAGTCAAGGACTCAGACGTAATTATTTTCTTCAACTTTCGTCCTGACCGAGCACGCCAGCTAACTCGGGCGTTTGTAGATAAGGATTTTACCGACTTTGATCGCCGACCCAATGCGCCTGCTGTGGCCTTTGTCTGTTTTACGCAGTACGATGAGACTATTCCGGCTCCAGTGGCTTTTCCACCCCAGAGGCTGAATAATACGTTGGGGCAGTATGTAGCCAATCATGGTCTAAAACAACTTCGGATTGCTGAGACGGAGAAATATGCCCATGTAACGTTCTTTTTCAGTGGTGGAGAAGAAGAACCCTTTAGCGGGGAAGAACGACGACTTATTCCGTCTCCCAAAGTAGCAACTTATGATCTTAAGCCTGAGATGAGCGCACATGAAGTTACTGCAGCCTTGTTAAAAGAACTTCAGCAGCAAAAGTTTGATGTGGTGATCTTAAACTATGCTAATGTGGACATGGTTGGGCATACAGGTAAGATAGCGGCTACTATCCAAGCGGTCGAAGCTGTAGACAGTTGTGTTGGGCAAGTAGTGGAAGAAGTGTTATCCCAACAAGGAGTAGCTTTAATTACTGCTGACCACGGTAACGGTGAGTGCATGCTAGATAAGGGTGACCAGCCCCAAACGGCTCATTCGTGCAACAAAGTACCGTTTATTGTGGTTGCTAATGAAGCTTGCAGTTGGAAAGTACGTCCGGGAAGACTTGCAGATGTGGCCCCTACCATTTTGGATCTACTTGATTTACCAAAACCGGCCGAGATGACAGGCCAATCGCTTCTTAATCGTTTTTCTAACCAGAACCGCTAAAACTATTTTAATAGCGGGGAAGTCTTGGAAATGCCATTGGCAACAATAACAGGAGGTGCAATCTTTGTTTAGAACTATAATTGACGTTTGGGCTCGTGAAGTTTTGGATTCTCGTGCCAACCCCACTGTGGAAGTTGATGTGACTCTAGATGATGGTAGCTTTGGGCGTGCTGCTGTGCCTTCAGGAGCATCCACCGGGGCTCGCGAGGCGCTGGAGCTTAGGGATGGAGACAAAGACCGCTACTTGGGGAAAGGTGTGCTAAAAGCAGTAGCCAATGTGAACGAGACGTTGGCACCGGAGATTATTGGGATGGATGCCCTGGATCAGGCGGCAGTGGATAAGGCCATGATTGCTCTTGACGGCACTGAAATGAAGAGTAAGCTCGGAGCTAATGCTATCTTAGGCGTTTCTTTGGCGGTGGCGCGTGCAGCAGCTAATTCACTGGGGTTGCCTCTTTATCGCTATATCGGCGGTGCTGCGGCTCGTATTTTGCCGGTACCCATGATGAACATCCTAAACGGCGGTGAACATGCTGACAACAATGTGGATATTCAAGAGTTTATGGTAGTACCTGCGGGAGCCGATACCTTTGCCGAATCGCTGCGTCAGGGGGCAGAAGTATTTCATGCTCTGAAGAAGGTTCTTAAGGATAGGGGCTTGGCCAGTGGCCAAGGCGATGAAGGCGGTTTTGCGCCTGACCTGCAATCCAATGAAGAAGCGCTGGAACTCTTAGTTCTGGCTATCGAAAAAGCAGGACTGAAGCCGGGTGAGGATACTTTCTTAGCTATTGATGCTGCTGCTTCCGAGTTTTATCAAGACGGCCGCTATGTCTTAACCGGGGAAGGGAAAACTTTCACTGCTTCTGAAATGGTGGATTACTATGCTCAATTAGCTGAGCGGTACCCAATAATTTCCCTGGAGGATGGCTTGGCCGAAGATGACTGGGAAGGTTGGCACGAGCTAACGGTGCGGCTAGGCGACAGAATCCAGTTGGTGGGCGATGACCTGTTTGTAACCAATACCAAGTTACTTAGCCGCGGGATCGAAGAAGAGGTAGCCAACTCTATCCTAATAAAGGTTAACCAGATTGGCACTCTAACAGAGACCTTGGCAGCCATTGAAATGGCAAAGCGGGCAGGCTATACCGCAGTTGTATCTCATCGTTCCGGTGAGACTGAAGATACTACTATTGCTGACATTGTAGTGGCTACAGGCACCGGACAGATCAAAACCGGGGCTCCGTCACGTTCCGAGCGAGTAGCTAAATACAATCAGTTGCTCAGAATCGAGGAAATGCTGGGCGAAAGCGCCTTATTTGCCGGCCTAAAAGCGTTCAATTGGTAGCATAAAAACTCCAAAACCTGTTTGCAGGCAGGGTTTTGCACAAGGAACGGGAAGTTCTTACGTTATTAACGATTGGCAATGCTTGCATCTGGCAAACGCCTGTAAGCGTTGCCATTTGCTTTTGGGTATGCTAAAATTATGAAGATGCCACAGGAAATAATCTAGCCTGGCATATATCCTAGTAAGGGTGAATAACGGAGGTGAGACAAGTGCTACACACAGTCCTGTTAGTTCTCTTTGTAATCGCTTGCCTTGGTCTTATGCTTTTGGTTCTTTTACAATCAGGTAAGAGTGCCGGGCTTTCCATTGGTGGCGGGGCTGAAACTTTTTTTGGGAAGAAGAAGGGATTAAACGAGAAACTAGGGGCCTGGACTAAGTATGTAGCAGCAGCCTTCATGGTGTTGGCACTGCTCCTTACGATGTTTTAACTGAAGGGGCACTTACCACGAGGGTAGGTGCTTTTAGCTTTAGAGGCACCATTTTTAGAGGAGGCGGACAGAAGGAAATGGAGTTAAGTTTGATTTTGGCCCCAGTGGCTGGGTTACTGGCGCTGGTTTTTGCTCTTTATTTTGCCGGTCGGGTGAATAGGGCTGATCCGGGAACAGAGAAAATGCAGAGTATAGCTGATGCCATTCACGAAGGGGCTATGGCTTTTCTCACCCGCGAATACCGAGTGTTAGCTGTTTTTATCATAGTTCTTTTTGCGGTTTTGACTTTCGCTATTGGTATCCAGACAGCGATTTGTTTCTTGTTTGGGGCTTTATGTTCCATGGGTGCCGGCTTTATTGGTATGAACGTGGCTACACGGGCCAATGTTCGCACTGCTAATGCTGCTCACCGAGGACAGGGGCCTGCTCTTGACATTGCCTTTTCAGGTGGGGCGGTCATGGGTATGTCTGTGGTTGGACTGGGGCTATTGGGCCTAGGGATTTTCTATCTTATCTATAGAGATCCTAATATTGTAAACGGTTTTGGTTTAGGAGCCAGTTCCATAGCTTTGTTCGCCCGGGCCGGCGGTGGTATCTATACCAAAGCTGCCGATGTGGGCGCAGACCTAGTTGGTAAGGTAGAAGCCGGTATTCCTGAAGACGACCCGCGCAACCCGGCTGTGATTGCTGATAACGTAGGGGACAACGTAGGTGACGTGGCCGGCATGGGCGCCGATCTGTTTGAATCCTATGTAGGATCTATTATTGCAGCTATGTCTATTGGTGTCATTACTTATGGTTTTGAGGGTGTATTATTGCCGCTGCTTTTGGCTGCTGTTGGCATTGTGGCCAGCGTAATTGCCACCTTTTTTGTCCGTGGCGGAGAAGGCAGTAATGTACAAGGTGCATTGCGCAACGGTACTTTTGGCAGCACGGTAATAGTTGCCATTGTCGGCTACTTTTTGACCAGGGCTGTCATCCAGGAAACAGGTCCGTTCTTGGCTGTGGTGGCTGGCCTGGCTGCAGGAACCGGTATCGGCCTAGTGTCCGAATACTATACTTCTGCTGACTTCAAGCCCACCCAAAACATTGCCGAAGCGGCCCAAACGGGTGCCGGCACCACCATTATTTCTGGTTTGGCAGTTGGCATGGCCAGCACCGGTTGGCCTATGTTAATGATTGCAGCTGCAGTCTATGTGGCCAACCATTTTGCCGGTCTTTATGGCATTGCGTTAGCCGGTGTAGGGATGTTATCCACCACCGGTATGACTGTATCAGTGGACGCCTACGGACCGATTGCGGATAACGCCGGTGGTATTGCTGAAATGGCTGAACTGGATCCTAGCGTGCGGGAGATTACCGATACATTGGACTCGGTGGGTAATACCACAGCTGCCATTGGTAAAGGCTTTGCCATCGGATCGGCAGCCCTTACCGCTTTAGGCTTGTTCGCTGCTTATGCTACTGCAGTAGGACTGGAAGAAACTGGGCTTAGCATTTTGGATGCCCGGGTAACGGTAGGCTTATTCATAGGCGGTATGCTTCCTTATTTATTCTCGTCCATGACTATGCAGGCAGTGGGTCGTGCAGCTTTCCACATGATCGAAGAAGTCCGGCGGCAGTTCCGTGAAATCCCCGGCATAATGGAAGGTAAAGGCCGTCCTGATTATGCCCGTTGCGTTGACATTAGCACAGTGGCAGCACTAAGAGAAATGGTGGTACCGGGTCTTATGGCAGTAGTTGTACCGCTGGCAGTGGGCCTTATTTTAGGCAAAGAAGCGTTAGGTGGTTTGCTGGCGGGAGCTTTGGTCACCGGGGTTTTGATGGCTATTCAAATGGCGAACTCCGGCGGAGCCTGGGATAACGCCAAGAAGTACATCGAAAGCGGACATTTTGGCGGCAAAGGGACGACGGCACATGCGGCGGCGGTTGTTGGTGACACCGTTGGCGATCCCTTTAAGGATACATCCGGACCATCCATAAATATATTGATCAAGCTGATGACTATCGTGGCACTGGTGTTTGCCCCAATTTTCAGCTAACAACACAGCAAGTGGAGTGGGGCATTAAACAGACATTACTGATACCGGACTTTGTTAAGAGATTAATGTAGGAACAAATAAGATTGACATAAACGTAACATAAATGCTATACTTGGCCTAGTAGAAGTAGGCCGAGTATAGCATTTTTCCATGGTACATACCACTTTCAAGGAAGAATACTCCGGAGTAACAATATTCAGAACTCCACAGCCAACTTACGAAGGGGGTGCAAATGGCTACTAGTGTTAAGTAAATAACGAAATATATTACATAATAGTAACGAAACGGAGGGATTGCCCGTGGCAAATGCAGAGTTAAGTTGTGGTCGTCGTTTTCTTTCTGTAAATGAGATCTTGGAGCGACATCAACATCGTCCCGAACGGCTGGTAGCTGTATTGCAAGAAGTGCAAGAGGTCTATCGCTATTTACCGGAAGAAGTTCTTCAGTACGTGGCAACAGGTATGGGATTATCTCCAGCCAAGGTTTTTGGGGTAGCTACGTTTTATGAAAACTTTTCCTTGGAACCAAAAGGTAAGTTTGTGATTAGATGTTGTGATGGCACAGCTTGCCACGTCCATAGTTCAGAAGCTATTTTGACAGCAATTCGGGAACGTTTAGGCTTAGCTGAAGGCCAAACAACTACCCCTGACCTAATGTTTACTCTGGAGACTGTAGCGTGTTTAGGGGCTTGTGCGTTGGCTCCAGTGGTAACCATCAACGGTGAGGTTTATGGTGAGGCAACGCCGGATGAAATCGTTGCTATCATTGATCAACTGGCAGGGGGGAAAGAGCATGGCGAAAATTAGATCCATCGAGGAACTTAATCAACTTGCTGCTACTTACCGTAAGGCTACCGATAAAGTGGCCAAACGCATTCTTGTATGTGCGGGGACAGGCTGTGTGGCCAACGGTTCTCTTTTGGTCTATGA
This sequence comes from Bacillota bacterium, assembly GCA_012839445.1. GTDB lineage: Bacteria > Bacillota > DTU030 > DUMP01 > DUMP01 > DUNI01. The sequence goes on along the minus strand of DUNI01000213.1, from coordinate 14,777 downwards.
CGCTCTAAAAAAGGCCGTGGAAAAATCAGGTGTAGTGGTCGATCTAGATTTCTTGTTAGAGAATGAAGTGCAAAGCAATGCCACTCAATTGGACAAGAGCGGTTGCCGTGGTTTTTGCCAGCTGGGCCCCTTGGTTTTGGTTGAGCCGCATGATTTTATGTATGTACACGTGCGTCCTGAGGATGCCGAGGAAATTATACAAGAAACTATAATCGGCGGTCGTTGTGTTGACCGGTTGACATATACAACTCCTGGTAGTGAAAAACATTTCGATCGTGAAGAGGATATTCCTTTCTATCAAAAACAACATCGGCAAACGTTAAGTAATTGCGGGCATATGAATCCGGAAGATATTCGTGAGTACATTGCGCGCGATGGTTACAAAGGATTGGCGCGGACGTTAACGGAGTTTAAGCCGGAGCAGACAGTAGAAGAAGTATTGGCTTCCGGTCTGAGGGGACTGGGCGGTGCCGGTTTTCCGGCAGGAAGAAAATGGCAGGCAGTTCGTGATGCAGCAGGACAGACCAAGTATGTAGTTTGTAACGGAGACGAGGGTGATCCTGGTGCTTTCATGGATCGCAGTATTATGGAGGGTGACCCCCATAAAGTTCTGGAAGGAATGACTATTGCCGGTTATGCCGTGGGAGCAACTGAGGGCTATATCTATGTTAGGGCCGAGTATCCATTGGCTGTGGAAAGGCTAAGTAAGGCCATTCAGGAAGCAGAAGAATTCGGTCTTTTAGGCGAAAATATTTTAGGAACCGACTTTTCTTTCCAATTGCATATCAATCAGGGAGCAGGCGCTTTTGTCTGCGGAGAATCTTCAGCTTTGGTAGCTTCTATCGAAGGCAAGCGGGGTATGCCGGTTCCTAGGCCACCACGGCTGGCACAAAGAGGTCTGTTTGGCTGCCCTACCTTGCTTAATAACGTGGAGACTTTTGCTAATGTGCCTTTCATCATGCGTAAAGGTGCTAAGGCTTTTTCTTGCATAGGAACACCTACAAGTCATGGGACCAAGGCTTTTGCCCTAACAGGCAATGTCAAGAACACCGGGCTTATCGAAGTGCCCATGGGAACAACTTTACGTGAAGTGATTTTTGACATCGGTGGCGGCATCAAAGATGACCGAGAGTTTAAAGCAGTACAAATCGGCGGTCCGTCTGGAGCTTGTTTAACTAAAGAACATCTAGATGTCACGCTTGACTTTGATTCGCTGAAGCGTGCCGGTGCCATGATGGGTTCAGGTGGCTTAGTTGTCATGGACGAGCGCACTTGTATGGTGGAAGTGGCGCGCTTTTTCATGGACTTTACCCAACGGGAATCCTGTGGCAAATGTATCCCGTGTCGCGAAGGAACCAGCCGTATGCTGGAGATTCTAGAGCGCATTGTGGCCGGTGAGGGAACAGAAGATGATCTTAATACTCTTGAAGAAATTGCTTACATGGTTCATGATATGTCGCTGTGTGGCTTGGGACAGACAGCCGGCAACCCTGTATTGTCTACACTGAAGCACTTCCGCGATGAGTATTTAGCCCATGTGCGTGATAAGCGGTGCCCGGCCGGTGCCTGCCGTGCCATGCGCCACTTTGAAATCGATCCCGAAACATGCCGTGGATGTGGTCGCTGCGCCAGGAATTGTCCAGTGGATGCTATTAGCGGCGAGATTAAGCAGCCATTTATTATAGACCCAGACAAATGTATCCGCTGCGGAGCTTGTGTTGAGCAATGTGCTTTTCAAGCTATTCGGGAGGTGAACTAACATGGCAACCATGATTGTTAATGGGAGAGAAATTGAGATAAATGGCGAGAAAAATATACTGGAAGTGATCCGTAAAGCCGGTATTGACCTTCCTACTTTTTGCTATCACTCGGAGCTATCGGTTTATGGGGCCTGCCGCATGTGTATGGTAGAAGATGACAAAGGTCGTCTTTATGCTGCTTGTGTTCAGCCTCCGGCTGCAGGCATGAAAATCTACACCAATACCGAACGGTTGTTACATCATCGGCGGATGATTTTGGAATTGATACTGTCCAATCATAACCGTGATTGTACTACTTGTGAGAAAAACGGTAGCTGCCGTTTGCAGGAATTAGCTCTTCGATTAGGGATACGAGATGTGCGTTTTACTCAGAAAAAAACAGCTGGATCGGTAGATGTAGGACCGGCTTTGGTACACGATCAGTCCAAGTGCATTCTATGTGGCGATTGCGTTCGTATGTGCGATGAAATCCAAGGAGTAGGTGTGTTGGGCTTTGCTTATCGCGGCAGCCAAATGACGGTAGTGCCGGCATTTGGCAAAAAAATGAGCGAAGTGGCTTGTGTGAACTGTGGGCAATGTGCTGCTGTTTGTCCTACAGGGGCGTTGACAGTTAAATCTGATGTAGACCGGGTTTGGACGGCCCTGCATGACAAGTCTAAGAAGGTTGTAGTACAGGTGGCACCTGCAGTGCGGGTAGCTTTTAGCGAGGCTTTTGACCAGGAGCCTGGAACCATTGGTACCGGGCAGTTGGTAGCGGCACTAAGAAGAATCGGATTTGACCGTGTTTACGACACTTGTTTTACTGCCGATTTAACCGTGCAGGAGGAATACCACGAGTTTGCAGAGCGTCTGCGTACTGACGGGCATCTTCCCCTGTTTACATCCTGTTGCCCGGCCTGGGTGAAATTTGCTGAGCAGTTTTATCCCGAATATCTGGATAACATCTCTACTTGTCGCTCACCCCAGGGTATGTTCGGTGCTATCGCTAAAGCGTATTTACCGAAAGAATTAGATGTAGCTCGGGAAGACTTATATGTCGTTTCCATTATGCCCTGTACTGCGAAAAAATTTGAGGCTCAACGTCATGAGTTGGGGCAGAACGGGGTGCTGGATGTAGATGCCGTGTTAACCACTCAAGAAATAGCGCAAATGGTTCGAGAGGCAAATCTTAATTTTGATAAGCTGCCAGCTGAGGCCTTTGACTTACCTTTTGGCATGGCTACTGGGGCTGGTATGATCTTTGGTGTAACCGGTGGTGTAGCGGAGGCGGTGCTGCGTACGGCTGCTCGTGCTGTAGATGGGAAGACGCCTCCGGTCGAATTCAAAGCCGTGCGAGGGCTTGAAAGTCTCAAGGAAGCTGCAATCAAATTGGGCGATCAAGAAATCAAAGTGGCTGTGGTGCACGGCCTTTCCCAGGCGAAAGCTCTTATAGAAGCTATAAAGAAAGGCGAGTGTAGCTACCACTTGGTAGAAGTAATGGCCTGTCCAGGTGGATGTGTAGGCGGTGGTGGCCAACCGCTGCCAAACAATGCTGAGCATCGTGAACTCCGTGCCCAAGGGCTATACAATATCGATCAACAACGCGAGCTGCGTTGTTCAGATGATAATCCAATGATAGAACGACTATATCGTCAATACTTGGGGCAACCAGGAAGTGAGAAGGCTGAGGAGCTTCTTCATACTACCTATGCGTCCCGTCGGCGCATAAGTGGGGAGGAGGTAGCAGTGGAACCGGCTAAAGATGCTAAGACCAAGATTCGTGTGTGCGTGGGGACTTCTTGTTATCTGAAAGGCGCGTACGATGTTCTCAAATCGTTCCAGGAATCTATTAAAGAATGCGCTTGCAGTGAGGAATTCGATCTGGGAGCCACTTTCTGCTTAGAACATTGTAACGGTGGCCCTAATGTTCAGATAAACGATGAGTACTTTGGTGAGATGACCCCTAGCAAAGCTCGGGAATTAGTACAGAAGCTAGCCGTAGAGCGTGACTAATGCCACAAGCAAAAAATGGGAGAGCAGTTGTAGCTGTTCTCCCATTTTTTCTTGGCTTAAATAGGCTAGTATGATAATATAAAATGCCGCCAACTTTTTCGGCCAAAACAATATACTGTTACTGTAGGAAAAAGCCTTGCGGCTCTAGCAGGCATGTTAATCCACATGGCTATTGCCGGAAAGGAGACCGGGCATGCGTCGCTTTGGCAAAACTGTCCTGGTTCTGTTGGTATCAGTGCTTACTATGTTTAATATCTACTATTGGCTACTACCTTTGCCCATCGGTATGGCGTCAGAGTTGGGGCTGCTTAATCTAGAGCTTACAGACCGGGACAAGGTTTTGGTATTTGCTCCCCACCCAGATGACGAAAGTGTGGGCACAGCCGGAATAATTCAACGGGCAACAGAAGCGGGCAGCACGGTGAAGGTGGTATTTGTTACCTGCGGTGATGGTTTTCGGCATGCAGCCCAACGTCGATTGCGTGTGGTGCGAACCAATGGCAATACTATGCAGGAACTGGGCAAAATACGCCAGGTCGAAGCGTGGTCTGCCTTATCATTACTGGGCGTGCTGGCTGAGAATGTAGTTTTTCTCGGTTATCCCGACCGGGGGCTAGCATCTTTGTGGCAACAAAACTGGTCCGTAAATACAACCTACTGCTCACCTTATACAGGCGTTGCTGTCTCTCCGTACTGCAATGGGTATACAGCAGAGGCAGCCTACTGCGGTCAAGTTTTACTGAAAGATATTGAAGCTTTGCTAAGAGAGGAAAAACCGACGGTAATACTTTTTCCCAGTAACTACGATGGTCATCCTGATCATTGGGCGACTAATGCTTTTGTCTCCTATGCTCTAGAAGAGCTTAAACTGCAGGGTTGGCAATTTAAGCCTAAGGTCTACAACTATCTGGTTCATTACACAGACTGGCCGCGTCCTTGGGGTGCTAATCTGGTGCAGGAGCTGGGGCCTCCGGCTGGCATCGCCGGCGAAAGCCAGTGGCTTACCTTATGGTTATCGTGGAGCGAGCGGATAAAAAAACATAATGCTATTTTATTGCATAAGTCTCAGGTGGCAGTTATGCAAGGCTTTTTAACTAGTTTCGCTCGCTCTACGGAACTGTTTCATTCCTATCCGTCAGAATTGATACTGGAGCCTGATGAACAAACAGTATTGGCTACTGATGCCCACGGCGACAGCCTGGGTGACCGACTTGATCGCTATACAGATATTACATGTCTTTCCGGTAAGTTGAACGACACAGAGCTGGAGCTTGCGCTCTCGTTAACAGGTGCCGTTAGGTCTAACGTTAAATGTGAACTGGAGTTGGTAGTGTTAGGTGGTAATTTACCTAGGCAACGGCTTCTGCTATCTTATCCGGCCAAGGAACTGCCTTCAGGCATCACCGCCAAAAGCGAAGGCAATGAAATTTTATTTACTGTTCCACGCTCCTTACTGGGGAAAGCTCCCTTACTGTTTGTAGCGGCAGAAACATACCAAGGGCAAATGCGAGCCGACCGCCTATGTCAAATTCGAGTGCAACTAAGATGATTTTTTACTGTGCCGGCGCACGTTGGGCAAGATGCAAAGCCTCCTCTGGCTTAAGCATTTACTCGAGCAAACTTGTGTTCACTGGCTTTTCATGTTACAATAACGCTGGGAAGAAAGTGCCTTAGGGCTTATTCGGAGGAGTGCTATGGCCAAGGCAAAGAACAAAGAAAGAATAGTTGCTAGCAATCGTAAGGCTCGTTATGATTACTTTATTATGGAGACTTATGAAGCCGGTTTGGTCTTAGTAGGAACAGAAGTTAAATCTTTACGAGAAAGCAAGGCTAGTTTAAGGGATAGTTTTGCTCGAGTGGAAAACGGGGAAATGTTTCTTTATAATATGCATATCAGCCTGTATCAAAAAGGTGGTTATGTAAACCACGACCCGCGTCGGCCACGCAAATTGCTTCTTCACAAGAAGGAGATTCAAAAATTGGCTGCCCAGGTACAGGAAAAGGGCTTGACACTGGTTCCTCTTAAGGTTTACTTTAATGAACAAGGATTGGCCAAGGTGGAACTGGCGTTAGCTCGAGGGAAGAAGTTTTATGATAAACGGGACGACTTAGCTAGACGAGATGCCAAGCGGGAGATTGAACGTGCCTTTAAAGAACGTTCCTTGGGGGCGATTTAGGTTCGACGGGGATAGAGCTGGCAGAGGAAGCGAGCCACGGACCATGACCGTGTCAAAAACATGGAAAGGCATTAACTGCCAACAACGATTACGCTCTGGCTGCGTAACTTAACGTAGCCCATCCGCCCGGCCCAAGCCTGCGGGGTCGGATACGGGTGTCATATTAGTAGGCTACCGACAGACAGTTGCTCTCGGGTCTGCCGGGAAACACTGAGGGCTAGCTCAAATTGCATCTTGCTTCTGAGAGGCAGTATGAGCGAAAATAAAAGCAGAAGCTACGCTCGTAGATGCCTTTGTGGGCATATCTTCGGACGGGGGGTGCAACTCCCCCCCGCCTCCACCAAACAATAACAGATACATATAACTAACTAAGTGGGAGGCCACTTCCAAGAGGCCTCCCACTTAGTTTTTCTATTCAAATTGTCCCCACAAACGAACTTCTGGTTTCATGGTGATACCATAGGCAGCAGCCTCGTTTTGAATTAACTTGATCAGTTCGTAAACGTCTCGGGCGGTAGCGTCTCCCAGATTGACGATAAAATTGGCATGGGTAGGGGATATTTGAGCTTGACCGATTTGGGTTCCTTTTAAACCGAGCTCTTCTATGACTTTCCCGGCGTATGTTCCCGGTGGATTGCGGAAGGTGGAGCCACAGCTGGGCAACAGGGGTAACCGGCGTCGCTTTTCTTTGCTTTCATTGATGGTTTGGGCCAGCTGTTCCGTCGGTTTAGGTAAAATGGTGAGTAGGGTTTCTAAGATAATAAGATCGTCTCGGTGCTGAAAAATACTGTTACGGTACGAGAAACCATGTTCGGACTGTGACAAGCACTTTATTCGGCCGCGTTGATCCATCACCATGCTTTCTTGAACGAAGTCGCCCAGGGTGATACCGTAAGCTCCGGCATTCATGAAGATGCCACCGCCGACAGAACCTGGGATACCGGCCAGCTGCTCAAATCCGCCCAACCCGTCACTGGCTAAGGCCGTGATGAGATGATCTAATGGAAGGCCTGCGGCTACCCGTGCCGAGCCGTTGTTAATAGAAAGGTAGCTAAAGTCTCGTCCTATACGTATGACCAGGCCCTCCACCCCGGCATCGCTAACCAAAACATTGGTGCCGCTTCCTAGCACTCGAACCATCAAGTGTTGTGCCTCGGCGAAAGTTAGAGCGTTTTTAATATCGGCCACGGAAGCTGGCTCACAGAAGAAACGCGCCGGACCTCCGATTTTATATGAAGTGTAATCTTTTAAGGGGACGTTTTCTTTTATTTCCATTTATGTAATGCACCTCCTGGGTAATTAGGTTAGTGTTCCTTGACGCCAAGATTCGCTAAAACAATTCTATTTCCCTGCCAACGAGAAAATTTATAAGAAAGTCAGTTGGTAAACCAGGGAAAAAGAAACAGGTGCCGAATATATTATACTGGGAGGTTCAAGGGCATATAACCGAAGGGGGTGCCCTATTTATGCAACGCGGGCCGGTAAAAGCCACGCGGTTGTTACTAGTTCTGTCCCTGTTCTTTGTGGCTATGACCCTGGTGGGGTGTGCCGAATCGCTTGAGTTTCAGAATGAGACGGGGATCGTTCCTACAGAGGCAACTGCTACAAAACAAAAACTGGTTACAGTGTATTATGTCACACGGGAAGGTAATTACTTGGTTCCGGTAAATACGGAGGTACCAGAAGGAGACGACTTATGCCGCCATGCAGTGGAGAAACTCCTCGTTGGGCCTCAGGATAAGGAATTATTGTCTTCACCTTTCCCTCCGGGCGTGCTGTTAAAATACGTCTACGTAAAAGATGGTAGAGCTTGTGTGGATTTAGGTGGCGATGCAATTGGGACCATGGGGCCGGCAGCCTGGCAGCAGGCTTTAGACAGTCTGGCCTTTACATTAACTGAATTACCGGATATAGATATAAAATCAGTCGAAGTCCTTATAAACGGTGTGTTAGACAACAATACATTGCTTGAGCGCCCCAAGTATATTAACTTGATTCCCGGTGGACCGGAAGATGGGTCGGCAGCAAGAGTGTATTTTAGTTACAATGACATCTACCTAGTACCGGTGACGGTGAAGGTAGGGTGTGAAGCACATGGTGTGCTCAAAGCTACACTTGAACAACTAGTTGCCGGACCGCAGGGCATACCATACCTGTCAGCTGTATTTCCAGAGGGAACGCGCCTTTTGGATTACCAACAAGAGGGTGGGCTTGTCCACTTAAACTTTTCTCAAGAAGCAGTGCTGCGTGACACCAAGGGTAGCATCCGCAGGGACGAACAAAGCCCGACTATTGGAGCCCTGGCACTGACTTTAAGCGCTTTTCCCGGGATTGATCAGTTCCAAATTCTAATTGAGGGAAAACCGCTACCGGATATTAATTATCCTATTTTTGTACCACGAAGTTATTTGGATCGCGAATGGATGAAGCCACTGCTTGATATTCCTGGGGCTCAGCCGAAAGAGGGCTAGAGCCCTTTTTATTTGAATTTTATATTGGCAGGATTATGGGGAAATAAGTCGAAGATAGAAAAACGAAGCTAAGCGAGTAGTTTTAGCTAACAGCTTTTAGGAGGACACTTAAAATGGTAAAATCTCGACGGGCACTGTTTTGTTGCCTGTTGTTATTAGTTTTGTTTGTTTATACTGTTCCTGCTCAGGCAGCTGGTACTTCGATAAAACTTCTCATTGACGGACAAGCTATACAATCAGATGTGGCACCGGTGATCAGCAATAACCGCACTATGGTACCTTTACGTGTAATTTCCGAAGGCTTAGGAGCACAAGTCGCTTGGGATGGTACTACGCGCACTGTGCGGGTGGCTTTAGCTGACAGCGAAATATTACTGGGGATAGGGAAAGCCACGGCCTTGGTGGATAATCAAGAATACAAACTAGATGCCCCGCCGGTGATAATCGGCAATCGCACTATGGTGCCGCTGCGTTTCATCGGTGAGGCCTTAGGGGCCCAAGTTCATTGGAATGCCACTACGCGTACTGTTAGTATTGTTCCTGCCAGGGCTGAAGTACGCCAGGTGATGCTAAAACCGGAATTAGGGCGAGAAGTACTGGTCATTAAAGGAAGCGGTCGTTTAGAGGGAACCGTAACCCAAACAGGCAATCAAGTAATTGTCACCATGCCGGAAGCAGAGCTATTAATGCCTGAAGGTGAATTGCCGCTGTCAGGGGAACTGGTCGAGACGGTATCAGTACGGCCTCTTGCTCCCGGAGTAGCTAAAGGTGTAGTAGTAACCTTTGAGCTCCTGGAGCCTACTCCATTTACTGTTACAGGTGACATTGGCGAGCTTACTGTAGTACTTCCCTATCAGGTAGAAAAATTAGCATATGAACAAATAACAGGCGGAGAAGTTCTTAAAATAGATACCACAGGGCAAGTGCCTTATACCGTGCAACAGCTGGCGGCACCGGATCGCCTGGTGCTTAATTTGCCTGGGATTACAGCGGGTTCAAAGCTAAGGGACTTAACACCAAATAGTTTGTTAAACCAGGCTGTTAGGGTTCAAGATAGTCCAACTGGTATTAGCATTATAATCGAGCAAAGCCGTACCACCAAATATCGTGTGACAGCAACTTCTTCTGGACTGGAAGTTTACTTTTCTCCTCAAATCAGTGGCTTCGATTATCAGCCTGTTCCCGGTGGTGCCAGGGTAAAGATACAAACAACCGGACCTTTAAGCCATCATGTTACGCGCTTAAAGAATCCAGATCGTTTGGTTTTGGACTTTCAAGATACTTTGCTAGTAGCTACAGAGTCGGTGATTGACGTTAATGACCAAGTGGTGACACAAGTGCGGGCAGGCCAATTTGCCTTCGATCCAGATGTGACCCGCTTGGTGGTAGAGTTAAAATCCTACCTTAGCCACCGGTTGCTAACAGGCGATAGTCCGGGAGAATTGATTTTGGAGCTAACAACCAGTCCGGTGCAGGGGCGCTATATTGGTATTGATGCAGGGCACGGAGGTAGCGAGCCGGGATCCGTTAGTCCCTCCGGGTTGAAAGAAAAGGATATCAATTTGGACATTGCCCGGCGGGTTGAGGCTGGCCTTAGAGCAGCTGGGGCTAAAACATTTATGATACGTAATGGTGACACTACCATTGACTTCCGTGATCGGCCCCACATAGCTAACAAGGAAAATGTGGAAATACTGGTTAGTATCCACTGCAACTCATTTGCTGATGCCAGCAAACGCGGTACCGAGGTTTATTACTTCAAGGACGGTCATGGAGGCCAAGAGTTGGCCGAGACTCTACACAGGGCTTTGGTGAACTCCCTTGGTTTGCCGGACAGAGGTTTGCGGACAGCTGATTACAATATAATCCGACACACAAAGATGCCGGCATCGTTGGTGGAAGTAGCTTACTTGTCTAATCCGGTGGAGGAGAAGCTATTGGCTGACCCCGCTTTCCGGGAAAAAGCAGCGCAGGCGATTGTCTCCGGAATCATGAATTACTTCCGTGGCCGTTAGGAGAGGATACGGAACACTTAATTTACGAATTCACTTAGTCATCGACTCATAAATTTATATGATAATACATTACATTGCCAAGGAGGGGAAGCTTGTGGGTCTTTCTGGGGTGTGGGGTTATTTATTCATTTTTGTGGCCCGTGTTATTGACGTATCGTGTGCAACGATACGCACCCTAATGATCGTGCGGGGTCAGAGGCTCATTGCGGCTGGTATCGGTTTTTTCGAGGTGTCGGTTTATGTTGTTGCCTTAAGTCAAGTGGTGGGTAAACTGGATAATCCTTTAAATTTGCTTTTTTATGCCACCGGATTCGCTATGGGTAACTATGTAGGTAGCCTAATTGAGGAACGCATGGCTTTAGGTTTTGTCACCGTAGAAATTATTCCCAGCGACCCTGAGTCTGATATGCCGGATTTGTTACGGGAACAGGACTTTGGGGTTACCAGTTTCCCTGCTTTTGGCAAGGAAGGGCCACGCCAGGTACTACATGTCCTTCTTAAACGCCGAATGTTACCCCAACTGGCAGAGATGATCTCGGACTATGATCCCAAGGCGTTTTATACTATAATGGATGCCCGTTCCACCTATGGAGGATTTCTTGGTCGGCAAGGCAAGTGATTGCAGGAGGGTTGAGGGTGACGTTTATAATTTCTCATAAGAGCGGGATCCCTATTTACGTACAACTGCAAGACCAAATAAAAGAATTGATTCGGCAGGGAGTCTGGCCTGGGGGACACAGGTTGCCAAGTGAGCGTGACCTGGCAGTTCAGCTAGGAATTAGTCGCAATACGGTAAGCGCAACCTACAAACAGTTAGAGGCTGACGGTGTAATATGCCGTCGGCAAGGATCAGGTACGTTTGTTTGCCATGATTCCAACAGTCTTCTTGCTGGTAGTGGCCATAAAGAACGCTTGCTGAAGATAATTGATTTAGCTATTAGCGAGGCTCTTCAGCTTGGGTTTTCTATTGAAGATTTTACTGCCATTATTGCCCTCAGGGTCCGACAGCGAAAAGAAATGCTAAACAGATTACAAGTTGCCTTTGTTGAGTGCAACCGCGAACAGTTGTCATATTTCACTAGAGAATTGGAGTTAGGGTCAGGGGTAAACATTCACCAGTTGTTGCTTCAGGATCTTTTAAACGGTACCGAAAACCGTGAAAAATTGCGGCAGATGGATATGGTGGTAACGACGTTGTATCACCTGGACGAGGTAAAAAATATGCTAGGCTCCAATGCGACTAAGGTACTAGGCATAGCGTTGGAGCCATCCATAACCAGTATCGTCCGAATTGCCCGGGTTGGGGCAGAAAGCCGAGTTCCAGTGGTTTGTTTATCAAAAACATTTGGTAACTCTGTTATTGCGGCTTTAGAAAAAGCTAATCTGATTTTTGAAGAGATGCCAATAATAACTACCCATGATCAGGGACAGTTGGCCCAAGCACTCAAAGAAGTTAATACCATTATTGCGTCCCCCGGTCGAAAAAAGGATGTGGAACAGGTGGCGCCTAACGCTGAAATCATTGAATTTGTCTTTCACCCAGATGCCGGCTCTATCACCCTGCTTAAGGCGGCATTGTTGGGAATCAAAGATTCGTCGAAAGCAGCCACTGGGGTTTAATATCTTGCTAGTAGCTTTTGACCAAAAAAGGGATCAACTAAAAGCCCATTTTCCGTTACCGGTCTTATCTGAGACAATTCCTTGGTTAAAAGAGCAGGAGTTGGGCTTGCCTGATGTAGAGCAGGGGCTACTTCGGGTGCGTTTGAGCTTAATGGCGGAAGCAGCGGCCAAGCTAGAAGATTACTTAGCTTGTCTATCACAGAACGATGCTTTTATCATGTTTGCTGTGCCATCGGTAATGGACAAACAAATATTAACTTGGTTACAGGCAGAACCACTGTCTGTGTTGCGCTCATTGCTACCTAAACATTTAGATGTGGTTGGCAGATGGGGAATACAACTTCAGGGTGATTTGCCTGAAGTTCAGGCAGAGCTCTTTGCTGCTGCTGGGGTTTTTACTTGGCAAGGTGGTCCGCTGGAGGAATATTTCGCTGCTGGTCAGACTAGAACCTTATCAGATTATCTTGGTAAATATGCTTACATAGACAAGTTGGCACACGTATATAGTAGAGCCGGCATTCAGGTCTGTCGGGAGGTGCGTGGGCTTCGGACCCCCACCTTGGTACCCCCGAGCCTGTTAGTAGCGTTGATTTTGCTGGAGGCTAGGCTTGTCAATAACCACGGAGTAAAAACTGTTGGTTTGGCTTATACTCCCAGCGGTCATTTATTACAGGATGTGGCTGCTTTAGGGGCATTGGCTGCATTAACGTCTGAGTTTCCGTGGGAAGTAATTTGCCTTCCCTGGACGGGTGGCTCTTTACTAGGCTCGCGTAACTCAAGCACTGTCGCTGCCTGGACGGCTATTACTTCTGCTTTGGGTTTTGGGCGTCGTTCTGAAGTGGCGGTTGTAGATAGGGACCAGCCACTGAAACCGGAACAGGTGTGTTGTTTACTAGATCTCGCCCAAGGCTTAATGGATCTTAGTACTGATCAACGCAAAGCCATAGTGGCAGCTGCCCGCTGGGAAGAAGAACAGATAAAAAAAGAAGCGCAGGCTATAATTGACCGGGTTCTGGAATTGGGGCAGGGAGAAGTGGCTCCAGGACTGGAGCGGGCACTGGCTGAAGGCAGTTTGGATATACCATTGGCCCCTGGAGGCATCTGTCGTGGGCAGGTACTGTCAGCTCGAGATGCCACCGGAGCGGTTCGTTTTTTAGACTGCGGTGCGTTGCCTCTGGCTCAGGAAAGCAAGGAGTATCACTGGCAATTGCTGGAGGAAAGGGCTGCAGTAGAAGGACGGGAACCAGGTGTCTCTATGGCTATCGATGATATTTACGCTTTTAGCAAGGGCTGTTTGGTAGGGCGAACAAAGTAATGCATGTCCAACCTGAGGACGGTACAGGCTAGGAGTGGGATGATTTGCAACACCAAAATTTACGTGAAGCTGTCTACTTTGCTCCGCGGGGCAAAGAACGTCTGCTTTATCTAGGCAATTATCTGGCTCAGCGTTATCTGGATCCCAGCGACCGGCTAATTGGCTTTATTGGGCCCTCCGGTATGGGAAAGTCTTTGCTAATTCGGGGCATGTTCCCAGGATTAGAACTCACCAATGATGATGAGAATATAAATGTCCGTCCGCTCCCGTTAGTACGCGATATTCGGACCGGTTCATTGCGTACCCATACCTATCATGTGGATGTGCGTTTTGAAATGGCCTTTGTCCCTTTAAGCGAACTGGCGGCTTGCGTAAAAGAAGCGGTTTTGGCTGGCCGGCGTGTAGTGGTGGAGCATTTCGACACATTGGCTCCCATGTTGCCCATGAATGCTGAGCTGTTAGTAGGTGTAGGGGAAGAAGCTGTGGTCACCAGGCCCACCGTTTTTGGACCGCGAGCGTCGGAAATTGCGTCCCGGGTATTTGAGTCTTCCCGTTATCGCAAAATGGTACACACAGCCGAAGACTTAACAACCTTAGCTCTGTTGGATTTAGAACAGCCGGCACCGGATTGTCATAGCGATCTCCCTCATGGATTTGTCTTAGAATACAAGAAAGAGCTTAGTGTAGATTTAACTGTTGTAGAACGGAAGGTGCAGCAGGCTATTAAAGCTAACCTGCCAGTCACTTATTATGACGAGGGGCATATTAGAATTGGTGACCGACTTATTTCGTGCACAGGCCCACGCATTCACGTGAGCCGTACAGCGGATATTCAAGGATTCTCATTGGAACCAAAGCTTTGTTTCGATCCTTTGAGTAGGCATTATTTGTTAGTGGGTACAGTGGGCAATGCCCCGAAAGAAATGGAGGATTAGGGATGCGTGTTGACGGAAGACAACCTGATGAACTCAGGCCGGTATCTTTTACAAGAAATTTTACCAAACATGCCGAAGGGTCAGTGCTGGTATGCACCGGCGAAACCAAGATCATTTGCACGGCTACAGTAGAGGACAGAGTGCCACCGTTCTTAAGAGGTAGTGGACAAGGATGGGTTACGGCAGAATATGCAATGCTACCTCGAGCCACGCCCGTTAGGACAGTACGCGATGGTGTACGCGGGCGTACCGGCGGACGCAGTTTAGAAATCCAACGACTTATTGGGCGGGGGTTGCGTCCGGCTATCGATCTGTTTGCTCTGGGTGAACGGACCATTTGGTTGGATTGACCAAAGCAATGAAACTACCGGTCACTGCTGCTGTACGAGTACCACCGTCGGCCTGGATCACATCGCAATCCAACCAAATGGTCCGTTCACCCAGAGCAAACAGATCGATAGCCGGACGCAACCCCCGCCCAATAAGTCGTTG
>DUNI01000212.1 GCA_012839445.1 Bacillota bacterium | reverse complement strand
TAATTACAAGTTTCCGTTCCGTTTCTTGTAATTAGTAATCGACAGTTTCAACTAGGTACGCTTCACGCAGAGGTTATGGCTAGGTTAAAAACACCGTCGTATTCCTTGGAAGACAAGCAGCACGTAGTGGTGAGTACAAGCGAGTTTCAACCTTGGGTGGGAGTCCTTGATGTTGCTCATGCAAAATGTGTATGGGTAGTCTGTATTGATCCCATTGTCGATGAGAAACTGATTCGTTCTGGTAGCAGTGATAGAGAGATAATTGGATTTGGTACTGGCGTCGGTCCGCACGGGGAGTTCAATTTCACCATTTCTACGGAACAGTTTTATCTATCGGACATAATCGGCAAAATAAGCGATCAGCTTACACGCCTAATCGGCCATTATGATGACACTGTTTGTATGGATTTAGCTAAGAATTTGATTAAAGAGACCTCATTCATGCCTGGCCTATCATTAGTCAAAGCTACTGGCCAAGATTCCGAGTATATACGTGATTTTATTGCCTATGCTTTGGTAAGGAAATTACTGCCTAAACAAGAGGGGATGTTCTGCGACGAAATCATTTCACTTGACGCTTTTCTACATTGGTTTGATTTTGACCCTCGAGATATACGTCCAGATTTACTTCGTTTGCAAGCACGTAACGAAGACGGATTGTTTAAGATTAAAATCCAAGTTATAGAATGCAAGTTAGCTCAGGAATCGGAAAGATATTTAGAAGATGCTTTAAGACAGGTACAGGTAGGTTTGCAGCATCTGGTTTCAAAATTTCGGCCCAGGCAGAGCAAGGAGCCAATTGGAGTGGAAGTTGACGGTGAAACTCCTTTGCTTCCTGATCAGCGCTACTGGTGGCTACAGCTTCACCGCCTCATCTCGGGGCGGGGTGAAATCACCAAAGGACAAGAAAGAGAAACGGTGCAGGCTCTGGAGTTTTTGAGTGATGGCTATTACACCATTGAATGGGAAGCTGCTTGTGTTGTTTTTTGGACAGATGTTATGCATGGGGAAGTGGACAGAAGGATTCAAGGAAGCTTCGCTATTGACGATCAGGAAATGAACATATACTCGATACAGTGTGGTAGAGAGTTTATTTGCCAAGTGGGTTTGGAGAAACGCCAATACAACCTGTTCAGCGATGAACCTACATTACGATACTATCCTTTAGAATTACCCCAAGTTGAGCAGAGGGAGCCAAGCGTTGATACTGATCCGGAACTTGAAAAACAAACACAAACAACACCCGTAGATTTGGGGAAAGAGGTTGCTGAAATAGAAATAGTAAGTGATGATCCTGATTCGATGCAAGTATCCACAAAAGGCATTCCCAAACGAATTTTGCTTGGTAGTGGTACATCTGGGGGACGTGATGTTTATTGGGAATTCGGCCATCCTGAACTGCCTAACCGACACTTGTTGATATTTGGCGCTTCTGGAACCGGCAAGACTTATACTATCCAGGCTATTATGGCTGAACTAAGCAAGTTCGGTATTAACAGTCTCATTGTTGATTATAGTTCTGGTTTTACTAATAAGCAGTTAGAACCTGCTATTGTAGAAAGATTGGCCCCAACACAACATGTTGTTAGGCAAGAACCGTTGCCTATTAATCCCTTTCGTAAACAGTGTGATTATGTCGATGAGATACCGCTCTACGATACCTCGGCAAACATAGCGCAAAGAGTTACCGGAGTGTTTTCTGAGGTCTTTACATTGGGGGAACAGCAAAAGGCTGTATTATATGAAGCGATTCAAAGTGGAGTAGAGGATGTAGGAAGTCAATTCAACTTACAGATGTTGATGAGCAGAATTGAAGCAGTGAAACAAGAAGGCGGTGTAACCGCCATTCCGGCCACGACAGTAGCAAACAAGATGCGGCCTTTTGTTGACATGAATCCCTTTGGAGAAGAAGAACCCGAAAGTTGGGAGCGGCTATTCCTAGATCCCGTTTCCAATTGTCACATCTTACAGCTCGCAGGTTTTATGAAGGACTCGGGCCGCTTGATCACTGAATTTTCGTTGATTGACTTGTACTGGTTCTACAAGACTAGGGGAACTAAGGATAAACCACGAGTTATAGTGTTAGATGAAATTCAAAACCTAGATCACAGGTTAGAGAGCCCATTAGGACAATTTTTAACGGAAGGGCGTAAGTTTGGAATATCTTTGATACTTGCGACACAAACCTTAAGCAATTTTACTAAAGACGAAAAAGGTCGACTCTTCCAAGCAAGCCACAAACTTTTCTTTAAGCCGGCAGATACAGAGATCAAAACTTTTGCTCAGTTGCTTGCAGATGCTACTAATGAAAGTCAGGATATTTGGATTCAGAGATTATCTGTGCTAAAGCGGGGAGAGTGCTACTCTCTAGGGCATGCGTATAACCCGGGTTCTAATAAGCTCGATGTTAATAAAGCGTTTAAAATAAAGATCAAAGCTTTAGAAGAAAGGTTCAGATAAAATATGTTATCGTTAAATTTCCATAGAACATTTATTCCAGAACGACGATTAGTTTCCGCTTTGCTTGAATATGTTGCCTTAGGCAAAGAAGGTACTTTACATCAAATCTCTGAAGAAACAGGTATTCCAATGGGTAAATCAACCGGGAAAATGCCAGCCATACTTGAGTACTGCAAGGGCATGGGATTGCTGACCGTCGAGCCGGGAACCAAGAGAAAATATAAAAAACCTGTTTTAACCCCCTTTGGGGAAGCTGTATATCTAAATGATAGGTTGCTGGGTGAAGAGATGACCCAATGGCTAGCTCATTTGAATCTTTGCCGTCCAGACATAGGGGCCCTGATATGGAATATGGTGTTTGTTAAGGGAATAAAGGTTCTGGGCTATAGCTTTTCAAGCAACCAGCTGGAGAACTATCTTATTTCACATTTTGGAGAAGGTGCAAAAAGCAGGACTGGCCCCTTGCTATCTGTATACACAGATGATGCAGCTCTTGGAAGGGCTAAGATCCTACAAGTCGATGGCGGTAGTGTCATCCTAAACAAAGCTCCAATAACATCCACATGGGAAACTGCTTATTCCGCCATTATACTTGAACTCCTTCAAACGTTTTTTCCGGGACAATTTCAGGTGACTATCACTGATTTTGCTACTAAAACCGGTTTGTTTGAGATGTGTCTTTGGCAAGAAAACGATGTGGAAACTATGTTGTCTTTTGTTGAGCGGAAAGGATTTATTTCAATTGATCGTCAGATACGCCCTTGGATAATTGAAAAAAAGGCTAGTTGCGAAGACGTTTGGCCATTAATCTTTGCTGATACTATCTGATGAGAAGGGGGGGGTGCCCCATGAGGCTAGATGAGGTAATTTCGTTTCGTAAGGATCTGTTGTTTCACGGGGCGGTTCAACTAGGCTGGTTTGAGAGAGCAAAAGCCTTATCCGATAAAGCAGCTTCCAATTTTATATTTCATGGTCCTAATTACCATGGCGTATGTGAGGATGACTTTATAGAATCCGGCTTACAGTTGGTGGATACAGCTAGCCTTACCAAGGAGATAACTGATCGATTAATAGTTGGTAATACAAATGAACCTTTTACCATCGGTATTGCAGGTTATGGAACCGGGAAGTCTCATCTTGCTCTCACGTTAGCTACCTTATACTCAAAACCTAATTCCGAAGTGACCCAAAAAATTCTCAATAATTTAACCTTGGCGGATTCGACTATTGGACGCTATGTGGCCGATTCAGTGGCTTCTTTACAGGGACAACCGTTTTTGGTGGTAGCACTTAATGGCATGGAGGACTTTGATTTAAGTAGTGAGCTTTCGCGTCAGTTGCTCGGTGTTCTAAAAGCCAATTCGATTGATACGAGCGTTCTACAAAATCTGCGACCGCGTTTTAAGTCAGCGGCGAATTTCGTTAGATCTTTTCATACATCGTTGGAGGAGGATTTTCAGAAAGAATTCGGTGTCGGGTATGATTTAGCAGACATAATTAACGGACTTGATACCCAGGATGAAGGGGTTTTTGAAAAAGTAAACAGAATCTACGCCCAGAAAATGGGCTCCCTGATTCCAGCGAGTGGCCAGGAATCATTGCAGGATTTTATTAGAGTGGTAAGTCAGAGATATTGTGGGGCGGGAAAACCATTTGCCGGACTATTAATTGTATTCGATGAGTTTGGTCGCTATATTGAGTTTGCTGTTCAAAAACCCCATATAGCAGGTCCGGCTGCGCTACAGCAATTATTTGAAGCAGTCCAAGAGAACGCGGATAACGTGTTTCTACTCGCCTTTGTGCAAACTGAACTCAAAGCTTACGCTTCACGAGTTATGCCGGAACGGCGGGAAGAAATAGATCGATATTTGACCCGTTTTGATGCTGTGCGCAAAGTTAGGCTATCGACTAACTTGGAGACGGTTGTAGCGAACCTGTTAGAAAAAAAGAACCCCAAAATGATAAAGGAACATCTCTCTACCCTGAAGCTCAATCAGCTTCATTCATCTATGTTAGAGTGGTTTCCCGAGCTTAAAAACTATGCCCTATGGTTTAATGTGGAGAGCTTTTCCAAGGTTGTCGGGGAGGGTTGTTGGCCGTTGCACCCCCTTTCAACTTGGATGCTCTATAAACTATCTACTATTGGCAAAAGTCTTCAGCAACGCTCAGCTCTTTCTTTATTAGCAGAGGTAATGGATCATTTTGCTGATAGGGAATTGGTATTAGGGAAGCTAATAAGACCTACCGATTTGCTCACCCCTGGATTACTTAGTGAGCTTGAGTCCTCGGAAAGAGCCGGTTTACAAAGGGCAATTACAGATTCATATCAAGTTGTGTTAGAAAAATACCAGCATGAACTTTCGATAATAGAAAAAACACTTCTCAAAGCCATTTTGCTCCAGCAAAAAATCACAATCAAAGTTACATCAAAAGAAGATTATATTAAAGCGTTGACGTTATTTGGTGGCATTGATGTTAAAGAAGCCAAAGATGGACTGAATCTACTAGAAAGAGAATATGGAGTGCTGGAATGGAACAACGTACTTAACCAATATGAAATCATCGGGGATTCAGTTCCAAGAGGAGTTTTCCTTTCCTATCTAGATGCGAAAGCAAAAGACATTGACTTAAATAGAAGAAGGGATATTTTCTCTAATAATTGCAAGCAGTGGCTGGAAATGGACGATTTCAAAACAGACTTTGGAGAGAAGAATGAAATTCCAACCCAGGAATGGAATTACAGTATTTACCTGACAAATATAAAACATCTTGAGAATCAAATAGAATTTGCCCTACGAGCGTGGCGCGATGCAATAAATGCTGATACCAATAAAGGGCAGCTTATCTACTGTTACATCGGTCCAGAAAGTGATGTGAGTTTACTACGGACAAAAGCAGCTGGACTTATAGAATCTAAAATGCAAGAATTTAATTTAGACTTAACACCCGGTGTCCCATTGGCGATTCTATTTCTTGATGACTACAAGGGTGAGTTTGGAAGGCTTTTGGCTGAATACTGGGTTTTGGAATCAGGATTTAGCCAAGAAGAAAGAGATAAGTTTGCGAACTTTATTGCAGATAGAAAGAGCGGTATCAAGCAGGAGCTACAGCACTTTCTTTCTGAACTACAAAAAAAACGTGACTTTGTTTTTGCCACAAATGCAACTATTGATCAGGGAAGATTAAGACAAATGCTCGAGCAACTTTTTGATGTTGTGTATCAAAATAGAATACCGTTTCCCTTTGACGGCTTCCATACGATTCGTGGGAATGCGGCGAAGGACTGTGAGACCTTTACCAAAGAGCTATTGCTTGGCAATCTTGATCGGGAATGGTTGCAGGCTAGAAATCAACGGGAGAGGAATCGCGGATATACACTTTTAGACGCGTCTTGGGGGATTTTTGATAGAGATGGCTCGGTTAGGCTACTACCTACCAACCCGAAAGTGAGAAATCTCGTGTCGATATTGGACATAGGGATTGGGGAGGAGCCAAATGTAGAAGGGATTTGTCTAGGTCAGGTTCTTAGAAAGTGGTTGGCACCACCTTTTGGTTGCAATTTGGGATCTGCCGGATTACTGTTGTCAATGTATATCGGACGGCGCCGAGACCAGTTTGAACTACTTTACAATAACAAGGTAACCAAGATAGAACAATGGTTAGGGCAAGCAATGCCTAGAAACTTCTACGATCTTTCAGTTTTGGATAATACTTTTGTAGTAAAGCTGTCAGAAGATAGAGTCTCCGTGTGGGAGAAATTGCTAGAAGAGTGGGAACTAGAACCAACGCATTTAGGAAAGATTGATTATTTCGATAAAGCGCAACAACTAAGAAGCAACATTGCTTTGCCGTTAAGGCTTAGTGATAGGTTTGACTTATTGTGCTTTCAAACCAAAAAGGCTGTAAGTGAACAAAAGAAGTTGGACAGGGTGTTGAACGAGGCTATGGAGAAAATAGAAAACGGGGACAAAAGCGAAGACGTTGGCGTATTGTCCTGGGGAACAGCTATGTTAGCAGGGCAACTTAAAGAGATGGAAACTTACAGGGAAAGTTGGACCGATGAACAGTTGGCAGAAGTTGCGGAATACTATTCAATGGCACGTATTAGAGCGAAACAGTTGTTTCCTAATTGGTTAAAGAATCAAAAGGTAACGAGTTTAGAACGGCTTAGCAAGTTCGTATATCATATGAAAACCAATGTTGGCGGGAACCTAAGAGAAATAGGCTTGGAAGAAGAGCTTAGCCTGTTAGAGATTCATGTGGAAGAAGTCCAAAAGAATGTGCGCCGGTTGGCCGAAATAAAAGATTCCACCGAAGAAGCTAACAAACTATTAGACAACAGTATTGTCTCAACAACATCCATGCTAACAGACCTAAAAGACTGGCGCGAAAAGGCGGAGAAGCTTAAGGAGAACCTTCTGGAAGCTAGAGAACAAACATTTGTTGGCCGGCATGAGATTGACAATCTCATAAACAAACTCAATCAGTTCATTACTTCCTGTCATAATCAGATTGAACTACATAGATCGGAAGCGATGAAGATTTATAACCATCGTCCTATAACTTGTCAAACAGACTTGGCTGAGTGGAAGACTGAAGTAATGAGGTTCATAAGGGTTTTCGATGGCCATGAGAGGGATTTACAGGATTTTAGACAGGTTGTGAGGCAACTTGATTTGCATGAGAATCAGTATGCTAGACTTGATAACAATGATCTTACAGACGAAGACCTAAGTAGGGTGCTTGAGGAATGTCAACAAGCGTTAAAGGAATTGTTTTCAAATGATATGCCACCCTTAGATGACGAGTTGATCTATAAAGACATAATGGAACATATTCATTGTAAAAGAAAACAGTTTGCTTCAAGTTGGGTTACATCAGTTCTAAGTAAAATAGATGGAATAGAGAATTTGGATCCAGTTGGAATACTAAGTGTCAAAGGGCAATTGGAGAAGATGCCACCAGTGCTGTCAGAAGAACAACGGCAGGAAATTAAGGAAGGTATTAGAATCTGCGATAGACGTTTGGACGAGCTTAAAGTCGAAGGCTTAATTGCTCAATTTGAAGCTTTTTCAGAACATAACAAATTGGCTTTTCTCAATAGACTGAAACAATACTTGGAACAGCACAAGGCTTCTAGTGGATGGGCTCTTTAATGTTAACGCCTGCTTTTGGTGTTACAGATCAATCTGTTCTATGAGCTCTAGGAGCAAAAATACCTTGAAATTGGAGAAAAGCCGCTTTATCTCAGCTCATCAAATACTCGAGGAAAACGATGGCAAGTGGATAAAGGTAGGGGCCAACAAAATTAATACCAATTGAATTTAATAACCACAGGAGCAAGGATTTTGACCTGTTTGCCGAAGGCTGCTTTGTCACCGATGACAGCATTATGACGCTCGCTGTTGCCAAGGCGATTATGGAAGCGGCAAGGGTCAAAGCGCTGTCAGACCGAGGATACGACCGTGACTATCACGCTCTGTTGTCTAGCCTGACTGTCAAGTCTATGCAGGAAATCGGGTGCAAGTATCCCAACTGTGGATTCGGCGGCATGTTTTATCGGTGGGTGTTCAGCGCCAACCCAGAACCTTATAATAGCTTCGGCAACGGTGCTGCAATGCGGGTTAGCCCGGTGGGTTTTGCTGCGACCAGCGAGTGGGAGGCGGAACAACTCGCCGAAACGGTGACCGTCGTTACTCACAACCACGATGAGGGCATAAAAGGAGCAAAGGCGACTGCTATAGCCATCTGTATGGCGCGCTGTGGTGCGCTAAAAAGTGAAATCCGAGAGCGCATTGCCCGTGACTACTATCCGCTAGATTTTCGGATTTACGACATTCGCCCAACTTATCGCTTCAACGAAACCTGCCAAGAAACCGTTCCGCAGGCGATTCAGTGTTTCCTCGAATCAAAATCCTTTGAGGACGCTATCCGCATAGCGATCTCCCTTGGTGGTGACAGCGACACCATCGCCGCTATCACGGGCGCCATTGCCGAGGCGTACTACGGTGTACCTGCCGAGATAAAAGAAAAAGCCCTCGCCTATCTAGACGAGGAACTTCGAGCAATTTACGATGAGTGGATTGTTTTTGCTCCGAATGACGGTGATGAAAAATTCAAGGTACTGACGAAGTACATCGGCAAGATAGACGGCACCGATTCATTTGAGAAAGAGTTTTACGGGTTTTCGGAGGAACATCCCGAATACGATTTGACCCGTTATGGTGAGATACTCGAAAAGCGCAATATTCCATGGGGTTGGGACAGTCGCAAAATGCACGAGGCAGACGTTTCCGAGTTCGACGAGCAGAGCGTTCTTGCCCCCATAATGGGTACAATCCGAGCGGAACGGTTTTGTGACGGAGCATTGCTCGCGTTCTTCGATGATGGTTGTATCTCTAAATGGCTGAAACGTCTGAAAGATATAGACCGGCAACGGCGGTTTGGTTAACCGGCTTCAGATCGGGGTGCGTTGCGGATGCTTCGCTAAAAGTGCTCCGGATCTGGCGGATGGACCGGACCCACATACTACACCTGACCCAGAAACATCTGAACGGTTATGGAAACGACACAACAATGGTGAAGATAAATACATGAAACATGGGGTAAGGCCCGGTCAAGTTAAAGGAGGAATTAGTATGGTATATGAAAGTTGGGAATGGAAAAAAGAATTACACAGGAAAAGGCGGCAATTGATCCTACATAACACAAAAGAGAATTTTGATCGCAATTTTAACAAAGCTTGTTTCCAACTTGAGCAGGCGATTTTGTATTCAGCTCTTATTATCCGGATTTTAGGCGAATCAGAAAAGCTTAGTAAAGACGCGGATACTTATGCCATAAATGTCTCGTGCTTTGCGCCGATTAAACATATTGATCGATTACATCGTTGGATGGATGAGGATGAATACGATTGGGAAAACACCGAAACTAAAACAGTGCTTGGGAAGAAGGTTTGTAATTGGCTTATACATTCATATGTGTTCAACTTCTTGTTTGAAGAAGACGGTAGTGTCAAGGGATTTTATGTTAGCTCGGATTACGACAGGAATAAAGTGTTGAATTTGATCGCATTTAAAGACTGGGTAAAATATCTTGATTTCATTATCTCAGATGAACTAGTCGCCATGTCAATGCACATCAATGAAGAGAAGTCAGATTATATTATTAAAGATAAGGTACGTGGAAGTAGGCAGGTGGCAAGATCGTAATAATTTGGCCTATCCCAATCTTTATAACGGGTAAGGTTCGGCCAACTGGCTCCAGAACAGGCTGCGGTTGCTTTCGCTAAAGTGCAACGGCTTGTTTTACAGTGTCTTGTGACAGGCAGTCTAAGCTTCTTTTTCAAAATAGTCGGTGTCGATTCGATAAAGTTTATATCTGGCCACTTCCGTTACATCGACATTATGTTCTATCATCAGCTGGGCCAACTTTTTACCATCCATAAGAACAGTGTTCAAGACCCAAATCCAGTGTCAACCTGCCAATGCTTTAACATATTTGTCGCGTTGTGACCATAACGCCGGAACGACCTTGTAGACCTCTAGCGCTTCTATCACATCGCTACTGATAGCTCGGTGCTGATCGTTGAGAAAAGCGTAGGCTTCGGATTCTTCGCCTCTTACCTCGCGCGTATCTTCCAAAATAAAGAGATATGAAGAAATTGTATTTTTATCCGGAGCATTGATGGCTTGAACAATACGTTCGGGACGCATCTTAGATTTTGGAATCAAGAAATCAATAGCATGATCGTATCCGGAGCGTCCGGCAATCTTAACACGAGGACTACAACGTACATCGTGCTGTTCTAAGTAATTACGGACATCTTCCCAAAAGAAGGAGGAAACTTTTGGCTGGGCCAGAACAAACATATCATTCACAGATAGCATCGCCTGAATCAATGAATGCATCTTTTGCCCGAGATTTCGCGAAGAACTTTCTATAAACAGACGTTTCCCGTCTGTTTTAACTCCAAATCCGTTAAGAATCGATTGCAGCACAGCTTTACGTTTAGGTGTTGCAATCTCCAATCCGCTTGTGCGAAGATCTGCAAGAATGTAACCGTCGTCGCTTAGAATAAGCTTCCCATTTTCAGTGGAGGCATAGATTTGCAAGTGATCATTATGCCTATCCAAAAAAGGCGTTGTCAATTCACATGATTGTTCAAAGTGTTCGACACTAAGGCCCCCCCGCAACCATGCCAGGTAATCATCGATCAATTGGCGGCAGTCTTTCTGATTCATAGTAACACCTCCTGGTATGGAGGGATCTCCTCGATATGGCAAAAGAGGCAGAAGTCCTCGAATGTAGTTCCTACATTATCGATATTTCGAAATACTGCCGGATCAACCGGAAACGCCCATTTATCTTCAAAACCTTCTCGGTAAATATGTATATGAGTACCATCAAGTTTTTGCCCATCAGGATTAGTATGTGGTGCACCATTAATATCCAAACGTACCAGCACGATAATCATGCGTCCTCTTGTCTGCAGTTTATACTTTGAGAGACGTATTGTCCCACGCCATAGATCAAGAAAAAAACCCTCACGATGATCGGTGCCGATTAATTCATATGTTTCGTCAACCCCCGGTAGTAGGGATATGTTGTGCGAGCTACGGAAATGCTTCCGCATAGCAATTAAGGCATCTGCTTCCGTTTGTGTTAACATTTTATCACAACCTTTTATCACGGTACAGTATTTCCAGAGCAGAAGGGAACACAACAATTCTACGGTAGCTTTGCTCTTGAATTTTGGCGTTAATCCATATATTCTAATATGTAGGTCAAAATCCTTCTTTCGTTTACTTGAGAACTCTGCTCTAGATAATTAGGAGGGCCTTCTTTAGACCTTTCTGGAAGATGAACTTTACTGCGGCAAAACCCTATTTTTAGTTAGTCGGTGGTGGAAAGGGCCCGACGGGGTTACACTGATGGCAGCTTTCCTGTCCTTATTCGGAAAGTTTTATGGCATAATCTGAGTCTGAACCTAAGCGTCTTGTGAACTATACAGGAGCTGCGCTAAGAATCGTCGAAAGACTCTATTAGGGGAAAAAAGCTGCATCTTTTTCTTTTATGTGGTGATTTTAGTGGGAGAAGCAAAGATATATTTGTGTACGAGGAGAAACAAATGATTATATTGCATCTAAGTTATTGTGCCGGCAATTGTTTTTTGTGGGGGGAGACACCGGCGGAGCATTTTCCCAAGCGTCGAGGGCGTCCCCCCAAAAAACCTAAGTTGCTGCCGTCACCGTTTGATGTTTCTGGGGCGAAACTGAAACAGGCTTTGGCGGCTGGCGGAATAGAAATAGAGGATAAGGCAGAGACAGCTATGACAGCCTGGCTGCCTTCTGTGGCGGACAGGCCGGTAGGGTCGGGCTTACTGGTGGCTCCACCGCCTTTAGCTGACCAGGAACTTACGATTCGGCCGTGGAAAGTGACTGCTCTTTGCTTACTGCCGGATGACGCAATGTCTTTTCTTACGGCTTGTGCTGGACGTCGGAACTTGGCACCGAGTGTGGTAATAGGGGCGGATATTGCATTTTGGGTACAGGCTTTGCGTTTTGCTGGTTCCCTGGCTGCCAGGGGCCGCTTTTTGCCGGGAGTGAAACAGGAACGAAGTGGCTATGTTGCTGTCTGGGAGCCGGTGTTATCTGGAGATGATATGGAAAGCCTGGTTACTTTAGCGAGGAGTATACCGGCAGCCTGCTACTGCTTGACTGCGGATGATGTGCTTTCTGATACTCAGGCTCCGTCTGTTGTGCTTAGCTTTTCTGGCATGCTAATCGATGCTTTAGCCCGCCAAGAAGCTATGTTACTACAGGGCAAAGCAGGCAAAAGGCGTAGTAGGGCGGCTGGTCAAACCAG
>DUNI01000211.1 GCA_012839445.1 Bacillota bacterium | reverse complement strand
GGGTTTAGTACATGGTAAAGAACATAGCGATACACTATAGTAGAACTCCTCACATTAAGTTGTAAGGAGTTCCTTTCATAATAGCTGATATTGCAATTTACAGCTAAATCGCTGTCGTTTTGTTCGGTAGGACAAAAGAGATAAAGGCTGCCACCTAGAAATAATACTAAGAGAGAGGGCTCTTTATACATCGGTGGGCCTTTTGATCGGCCTAAGGCAAAAGAACTAGTTTCCGGCTGGGTTTCATAAGTTGAAGAAAAGGAGGCAAGCGTATGTTAAGAGAAGATGCAAAGAAGTTGCAGCTGACTTCTGTCGTGGATAATCGTCCTCTTACTTCGGACGTATATCACTTGATACTTAAGGCTCCTGGATTGGCGGCAGCGAGCAAACCGGGCCAGTTCATGATGGTAAAGGTGGCACCGGGGTTCGAACCTGCCTTGCGCCGGCCGTTTAGCCTGCATCGGTTGGATCAAGAAACTGGACAAGTGGAGATCATCTATCAGGTTTTAGGTAAGGGTACTGCAATTTTAGCTCAGAGGAAACCGGATGAGCAGCTAGAGATACTAGGCCCGTTGGGCAACGGATTTTGTTTGCGGGAAGGAGAACGCGTTGGTTTGGTCGGCGGCGGTATGGGGATAGCACCGCTGTTGGCGGCAGCCGAACAAGCTGTTCAAGATGGAAAAGAAGTCGTGGTGTTTCTAGGAGCGAAAAGCGGTGAATACTTGTTGGCTCAAGAGGAGTTTGAGCGCCTGGGCCGAGTCTTTGTAGTGACCGACGACGGCAGTGTAGGTGAGAAGGCACTGGTGAACAAACCGCTGGAAGAGTATCTAAAGAATCAGCAGTTGGATCTGCTGTTGGCTTGCGGCCCAACCCCTATGCTAAAGGCTGTGGCATCTATAGCCAATGCTCGAGAGATCCCAGCCCAATTATCATTGGAACAGCGTATGGGCTGTGGAGTTGGGGCCTGCTTGGGTTGTGTTTTCCCGGTAAAAGCTGATACATCTGAAGGATTTATTTATAAACGGGTTTGCCATGACGGGCCTGTATTTTGGGCTCATGAGGCCTTGTTTTCGGTGCCCACAGAAATGAATAAGCAGGGAGGGTGTACTTGTGGGGAAAGTTGACCTCAAGGTGCAGCTGGGTCCCTTGAAGCTTAAGAACCCGGTGCTAACTATGTCCGGCACTTTTGCTTTTGGGAAGGAATACGCCCAGTACTATGACTTGAGTGCGCTCGGTGGCATTATTGTTAAGGCTACCACCGCCCAACCTCGACTGGGCAATCCGCCGCCCCGTATTGCTGAGACTCCCGGCGGGATCTTAAACGCTATTGGGTTACAGAATCCGGGAGTCGATGCAGCTATAGCTGAGGAATTGCCTCCTTTGCAAGATTTGCGCAACCAGGGTACTTTGGTTATCGGCAATGTGTCCGGCTATAGTATTGATGAATATTGCACCGTTACCCAAAAGCTATCCGCTTCCGGTTTGGTTGATGCCATTGAACTTAAGCCATACCCCCGCCCTTTACGTTTGGGCACGATATATTAAGTTCAATGGCATCAACCAAACCGGAAGCGGATAGCTTTTGGGTAACGGTGCAATATTCAT
>DUNI01000210.1 GCA_012839445.1 Bacillota bacterium | reverse complement strand
CTCTGACAGGAGTAAGCTGGGTTTAGAACGAATCAAACAGTATGGAAAAGAGCTAATTAAAGGGTGAGCCGTTTTTTACCTGCATAATGCAGTGGGATGGCCTACTTTTCGTGGCCATTTATGTCCATTTTATCATGGCCGTTAACACTTTGAAAAAAGGTGGAAGGAAACCATGCATTGGGACGGAGGTCAAAATGAAGAGTAGAAAAGGTACGGTGAAATTCATCTGGATACCGAGGTTAATTGCTATCGCGTTTATACTATTTTTAACACTGTTTTCTCTGGATGTATTTACTGAAGGGGGCAGTATTTTTAAAGAACTTGTGGGGTTTATAATACACTCGTTGCCGTCTTTATTGATGATAGCGGTATTAGCATTCAACTGGCGCAATCCGTATAGATGCGGTTTAATGTTTATTGCCATAGGAGCATTGTTTACCCTGCGATTCGGGACCTTCCGCCGATTAGATACTTTTGTTTTGATTTCGGTTCCACCTTTATTGGTGGGGGGATTGTTCTTGTTAGCTGATAAGCTGCAGAAGAAAGGATCAGAATAGGCCTTTGGCTTTTTCAGGGTAGAGACCAACGCTGGCCCATGCGGAAGTATTGCCCTAGACCGAAAGTTGATATAGCATGAATTGTAGACATATAAAGAAAGGGGATTGACATTGCAGCTAAAATGGCATGAAAAACTCCTTATATTAGGTCATTTTGCCCTTAAAGTGGCTGTCTTTATTTTTGTGCTACGTTTTGCCATTAAAGAATTCGAGCCGCAAGATGCAGGCGAGCTGTTGTTGCTAGTCCTTATCTTTGGTCTTATTGGTTTAGCATTATCGTTTGTAGCTTCTTTTATAGCGGCTTACATAATAGTAAAACGAGTGGACCCTGTGCCTGCATTGTACAGTGCGTTAGCGAGTTTGGGCTTGGGTGAAGTTGCTCCCATACTGCACAGCGTAATGCCTTTGATTAGGATCGGGTTCATTATTGTTGTGTTTTACTTGGCTTTTAAGGCCACCATGTTATATCGGGGAAATAAAGACGATATCCTCGGTTTTTTAGATCCGGTTCGTAGAGTATTTTGGAAAAACAAGCGCCAACCTGCTCCAACAAGGCCGGTCCAACAACGACCAGTTCAAGCAGCAACCAACAGGGCTGCTCCACCGGCTCAGCAAGGGGCAAACCCAGGCTTAGTCAAGAAGCCTGCCAAGCCAAAACCGAGACCGAGAAACCTTAAAGCTTTTGACCATCTGATTGGCGTAGACAGTGCAATTCAATTCCTTAAAGATACCCTGGAACTACCCCTCTTGTATCCAGATAAGGTAAAGAAATATAACCTATCCCCGGCCAAAGGGCTGCTGCTATACGGACCCCCTGGTACAGGTAAGACTTCTATTGCCATGGCGACAGCGAGATATTTGGGCTGCATTTTTTACCCAGTAAAGTCTCCTCAGTTAGTAGGAAGCTATGTAGGAACAAGCGAAGCCCAGATTGCCCGACTGTTTGCAGAAGCACGACGCAATGCTCCGTCAATAATATTCTTTGACGAAATAGATAGCATAGCTAGGAAGCGAGACGGCCGCCACTTAAATAGACCAAGCGATATTGCATTAACAGTGCTTTTGAGCGAAATGGACGGTATCCATTCTAACCATGGTGTTTTCGTAATTGGAGCTACGAATAGACTAGACGTATTGGATGAGGCCATCCTTAGGCCGGGTCGATTCGATAAACATATTAAGATAGATCTTCCCAACCGTGAAGCACGGATCAAACTTTTTCAGTTGTATTTAAGCCACAGACCCATGGCCAACGTAGTTCCCTGGGAACAACTAGCCGATCTTACAGCCGGAGCTTCTCCAGCTGATATCAGAGCCATCTGCGAAGCTGCTGCCACCAAGGCATTAAAGCGAGATGTAGCCCAAGGAAAAGCCGGAATTACGACTTGGGATATCATGTCGGCAGTGAAAGAGCGGAAGAAATAAGATGGCACCAGGTAACAGGGGAAAACTTAAAATCACTGAAAAGGACGGTGTTATTCAAATAATGCCGGTTGTTGTGTATCCGAAAAGATATCTTGATGAACTGAAACAAGAGATTACTGATATAAAGAACAAAATTGACACTGGTGACCGACCGATTTTTGATAACGTGGAGGCTTTGTTTCAACAGCTCGATTTCCAGGAGACATAGTATGGCGTTTTACAAACTTACCTTTACGGACAGGTTCAAGAAACGCTATAAGAAACTACATCCAAACGAGACCAAGGCGGTACTAGATACCTGGCAATAATAGAAGCCAGTTGGGGGAGCTCTTTCGGGGTCTTCATTCTGCCAAGGATAAACTATTGAAAGCATTAACTGAGAAAAGATGCACTACATTTTTGAAAAGAACGGAGGCGTTATTAACATGGATAAAAGCCAAGCTATAGAAAAGGCAACAAAATATTCCCAATTGGTAGGCGAAAAAATCAATGCAAAAACAATATTGCTATATGGGTCTTACGCTAAAGGCAATTGGAACCAAGAAAGCGACATAGACATTGCTGTAATAGTTGATGCAGTGGAAGGCGATTTTTTAGACATGCTGTCTATGCTGTATCGATTGAGAAGACATGTAGATGACAGAATTGAACCCGTGTTGCTGGAACAAAAATCGGATCCAAGTGGTTTCCTAAACGAAATCTTGAAGTATGGCGAGGTAATTTATACAAACGAGATGGCAGGAAATACTGTAAGCTGATTAGGATTGCTGATGGCCATTTAAAGCAGATAGTATCAGACATCCAGAGTGTAAGATGGTACCAGGTATCCGGGAAGACTCGAAGATGTGGGACATCATGATATCCTTAGGCGGTTTATTTTAAACTGGGCTTGCCAAGGGCCAGGCATCTGAAAATATGGAAGTAGTTATGGAGCCTTTGCGGGGGCTCCTTTTTGTATTCTTTTGTATTCTATAGAACGATGAAAGTCGCTACTTCTATGGCTTTCGGCAGTGTCAGGTACGTTCACGTCTTGTAATTAGCTGCCCGGGCCTATTTATCTGTGAAGGGAATACATATTGTAATGTGGAAAACAATGAGGTGTGGTTGTTAGAGGGGAGGGTTGTCGTGTGAAGAGAATGTTGTCCCTGGTTTGTGTGCTAATCTTAATTAGTCTTGTATCGGGATGTGCTTCCGAAGAGAGTGCCAAGATAGCTTATATCTCGGCGAATGAACTAGATTCAACTCCGAAAAAGTGG
>DUNI01000209.1 GCA_012839445.1 Bacillota bacterium | reverse complement strand
GCTGTAGGTCCTCTCTCTCAAAAAAGTCTTGGTAGGATTCAAGGAGTGAAGGATTAGTAATGATTGCTTCGGCCACGGTACCAGTTATTTTGTTCACAGAAGCTATATCCAGCAAATGGGTACCATGCGGATTATCTGTGAGTCCTAGCAGATATTCGACTGAGACGGAAAAAAGGTTTGCCATTTTGCCTAATGTCTCATAGCCTGGTTGCTTACTTCCGGACTCATAATAAGAGACTAGGCTTTGACTAACATCAAGGTGTTGTGCTAGTTCCGCCTGAGACAGTCCTTTTTGTTTTCTTAGCTCAAGGAGCCGGTCTGAACGGAATTTCATTTCCACACCTCTTTTCTGGCAGTACTTTTTATCACCCAAAGTTATAGTAAATAGACCGCTTCAACGTCGTGACAGACCAAACCCTTGACAAAATCACTGCTGGTCATTACAATAGTATTAGCAGCATGACCAAGGATCATAACGGCAGTCTAAACAATATAACCAAAACCCCAAATAGCACCCGGAGGACAATTAACTAATGATGTTAGTGGCATAGTCTCCTTAATAAGTAGGAACACAAATGTTAATAAAGGGGGTGGGGCTTAGCGAGTATGGCCCAGAAGATTCCTCGGTATTACAAGAAAAATAGGGGTGTGATTGATCTAAGGAAAAGGCCATAACGACAGTGGCCGCATGGCAGTAATGATGGGCCTGATAGCGCATTCCCAGTAAAAGGGCACAAAAATACTGAGGGTGCGTCATTGTATTGCGCTTCTGAAAGGAATAATGGAGCAGGGATCTCTTGAGATTGTATATAGCACATAACTCGGACGGTGGGATGAAGGGCAAATACATACCACCGGTCCGAGGCCTAAGATTTACATCTGTCTTCATTTTATCATGGCTACTGGGAACTTGAAAGGGGCTGTGAATACCGATTTTCAGTCAAAAAAAGGGGGGGTAAGGATGGCGGTTAATATGTTGCTTATCTTGACAGTGGTATTTGGATTTGGGTTGTTCGGTCACTGGGCGTTAGAACAATCGGAAAAGAAATAGTTTAACAAAGAATTAGGGGGGTTTCGAAATGGGAAGTAAAGTTACTATTATGGCGTTTATTATTTACCTTGGATTAATGCTCTACATAGGTTACTGGGGCATGAAAAAAAGTTCTGGTGCAGAAGGGTACTATGTTGCGAACAGACAATGTGGAAAATGGTTGTCGGTAGGTACCTTTGCCGGAAGTTTTATCAGTGCAGTGGCAGTTATTGGCTACACCGGAAGTGGTTATGCAACGGGCTATGTGACGCTGGTCAATGTTCTTGGCTGCGTACTTTCATTTTACTGTATTTACTTTCTGTTCTGCAAAACGATTAAAAACCGTTTCGACAACTTATGTACCATCCCAGAAATTTTTCAGTATATGTATGATAGTAAGGCTATGCTGGTGATTTCGGCATTCATTACCGTGTGTCTTAATATAGCACTACTTGTCAGCCAGATCAAAGGCGGTTCTTTGATCTGTACTAGCATTTTGGGTGTAAGTTATGAGACTGCGTTGATCCTAATCTCGGGCGTGTTTATTCTATATACCGTTATGGGAGGTATGTATTCGGTCGTTTATACAGACCTGATTCAGACCGGTATTTTGGTGTTTGGTATTTTACTGGCGTTTCCCTTCGTTATAAGTAAGGTTGGAGGCTTTTCTGCGATGCAGACTGCGATCGCACAGGTTAATCCAACTGCGTTTGACCCCATTGGAGTTGCTGGCGGACCG
Source organism: Bacillota bacterium (assembly GCA_012839445.1). Lineage (GTDB taxonomy): Bacteria > Bacillota > DTU030 > DUMP01 > DUMP01 > DUNI01. Next base: position 5,578 of record DUNI01000209.1, on the reverse strand, counting down.
CTCGGTGTGTTCTCAACTATCTTGAGCTTTTCGCTTGGGATAGCAGCTTCGCAATACTATCTCATCCGTATCTATTCAGCGAAGGATTTGTCCACCGCTAAGTTTATGGTTGCAGCGTCTTGCGCGATCTGGACTGTAGTTGGCATTATTTTAGTATTTCTTGGAGTGGCTTCCAGGGTACTTATGCCTGATCTTGCTACGGCAGACAGCGCTATTATCGAGTTAGCAGGTCAGTTGCCGCCTGTCATCCAGACAATGTTACTAATTGGTCTTGCGTGCGCTATCATGTCGACTACGGATACTATATTGCTTGTGGCAGGCACTTATGTAGGCCGTGATTTATATAAGGCGCTTATTAATCCTAATGCATCAGATGATCAGACTGTCAGTATGACCAGAAAAGCAGTATGTGTCGTTGGCATTATTGCAGCTGTGCTTGCGCTAAATCCACCTGAGTTAATTATCAGTCTCACAACCTTTACTACCAGTGTCTCTGCCGCAACCTTTTTTGCTCCAATGCTACTGGGTTTCTTCTGGAAAAAGACTACCACAGAAGGTGCTCTTGTCGGAACTATTCTCGGTGGTGTTTCGGCCGTATTGTGGCAACTGTTTAGTCCTATCAAAATTCCGGCTGCGTTTGCATCTGTAGGCATATCGTTTATAGCTGTATTTCTTGTTAGCATCCTTGGTCCAAAGGATAATCAGGTTCGGTTACCTGTGGAGCACGTTGCCTGAGTTGATTATGTGAATCGGTTAATACCACACAGGGATGTTGTGTTGTCCGGTGTGGTATTAATCGGTGATCTGTAGTTTGTAATGGCTGGAAAGGAGCTTGTGATATGCAAACAGAAAAGCTGTTGAAACACATCGTTGGACAAAATATTGATGATGCAGTCAATTTGGATTTACGTGGGTACGGGATATCCCGCATCTTGTACAGTGCAGCGCGCTCCCGTTGCAAGTCACCGCTATGTATGAATGCGGCAGAGCAACTGAAACAAAAGCTGGAATCTGGGGGTTATGTGTTTATTCTTACTGGATTTGTTTTCCTTCCTCATGAGAAGGGTGAGTTGGACGGATTGACCGGATCGGCGATGGTAGCAAGAGCACTCATTAAGGCTTGGGGCGCTAAACCAGTCTTTGTTTGCGAGGAGAAGATTGTGAGTGCGATGAAGAATGTTCTACGCGCTGCGGGCATTCAACCTTACGATACTATCGAGGAAATTGAGGAGTTGCCAGTTGCTGCTGCAGTGTTAGGCTTTTCGTCTGACCCTGAAAGGGCTGCGCAGCAGACCACTGAACTTGTTTCGCACAAAACTCCCGATGTAATACTTAGCATTGAAAAGCCTGGGCGCAATTGGCGCGGTGTCTATCATATGGGTGGGGGAACTGACGTTAGTTATCTCGCCGCCAAAGTAGATGACCTTTTTTTAGCGTATCAGCATAAAAGAGTACCCACCGTGGCTATTGGCGATCTTGGGAATGAGATTGGTCTAGGATCAATTGAAAACGAAATTAGAGCTTATATTCCATTTGGGGATCAATGTCAGTGTAAATGTGGTGGAGGAATTTGTGTGGAAACCTGTGCAGATCATCTTATCACTGCTAGCACCTCAGATTGGGGAAGCTATGGCCTGACCGCTGCAATTGCTTTTCTTGAGGAAGACATTGATATTATGCCGGACAGTGCCTTAGTAAAGAAAGTGCTTGAGTGTGCCAACCAAAATGATCTGATTGATGGCTCTGGATGGGTTATTCCCTCAATAGATGGAATCGGATTGGAATACAATATGCTCCTAATCGACGTATTGCGTAACTGCATTTCCTACCCAATAAAAACGAAGGAAAAATACAAGCAAAATTTTGAGCAAGTAATAAAGCAGGGCTCCTATAAAAAACTACTATAAAGGGGTTGTAACAATGAGTTTTAGAGATCCAAAATATCAGTCATATTTTGAGGATAATAAAGAACGCAATATTAAGAGAATGCGGGAATTCCTTTGTCAACCGTGTATTCCGTCTGACAATTTGGGGTGCAAAGAGTCGGCGGAGTTGATGATGCAGTACTACCGGCAACTAGGATGCCAAGAGGTGGAGATGATTGAGACAGAGTCTGGCAGGCCGGGTATCTGGGCATATCTTGACTGTGGTGCTAATAAAACACTGATTAACTATTGCATGCTGGATACGAAACCTGCAAACCCTGCTGTGTGGTCGTCTCATCCATTCGAAGCTAAAATTGTTAATAGGGAGCCATATGGTGAGGTTATTATAGCACGAGGCGCGCAAGGTCGAAAAGCACCATACATTTCTTGGCTTAACGCACTTGAGGCAATTATTGCGTTGGAGGGTCGGCTTCCGGTCAACATTATGTTTCTTGCAGAAAGTGAAGAAAACGTAGGCAGCCCTAATTACGGTAAGTTTGTTGAGAAATACAAGGATCGACTGTCTAAGGCACAAGGAGCCTTTTGTCCAGGGGCTACACAGACTAAAGATGGCAAGATGAGACTTACCCTTGGTTATAAAGGCCTTATCAATTTGCGTTTCACGGCTTCTGGAGAGCTTTGGGGTAAAGGGCCTCAGAAGCATGCGATTCATGCTGCGGCACACAGTCTAATTGAAAGCCCAACTTGGCGTTTGATTCAAGCGATGGCTACGATGCGTGATCCTGTTACTGAAAAAATGACCATAAAAGATTTTTACTTGGATGAGCAACCGGTCAGCGAAGAAGAAATAGCTGAGGTCAAAGAATTTGTTGCGCATTTTACAGGCAAGCACTGGAAAGAATTTCTGCCTAACATTGGCACCGATGTTAAATCGGCAAATGATGATTTAGATAATGTGAGTGCAACACTCAAATACATGTATTCACCTAGCTTTAACATTAATGGACTCGCCAGTGGCTTCACTGGACCGGGGACTGAGGTGTTTCGCCTTCCTAATGAGGCTTGGGCACTTTGTGATGTACGTGTTCCTAGAGGTTATTCAGCTAAAAAAACAATCCAACGAATCAAGGAGCATTTGGTTGAAAAAGGTTATGGCGATATTGATATTGAAGTTGTTGCCGCATATGAGCCTTGTCAGTCAAAACTTGACAGTGAGTTGTTTCTTGCGCTTACAAGTATTTTAGATGAAAGCAATATTAAGTGGCTGGCTTGGCCCTATGTTGGTGGGGGTGGTCCTTGGTCATTATTTGCAGAGCTTGGCATGCCGGTAATGTTCGATGTTGGGCTCGGGCATGGAGGAAATGCCGGAGGAATTGACGAGTTTCTTGTTATTAACAACTCAGATAAATATGCGGGCATCATTGATAGCGAGCTGTTTTTTGTTGAATTCATTAAGAGATTTGCCGGTCAATAGAGGAGAGGGGTTGTATTTGATGATAGAATATATTCCGTTTAGAGGGGGCAAACGTCCATTTTCCACTGCTGTAAGGGCTGGAAATAATCTATACGTATCCGGTCAGGTGGGAATCGATCGCGAAACCGGGGCCTATCCACCTACGATAGAAGGACAAACCAAGCAAGCTATTATTAATCTGAAGACAGTTCTTGAGGAGCAAGGATACGCCCTCTCTCATGTCGTTAAAATGGTAGTGATCCTTACCAGGAAAGAAGATATTGCTGCTTTCAATAAGATCTATGCACAATACTTTGTAACCAATCTCCCTGCACGAACACTAATGGTGGTAAGTGGCTTGGTAGGAGAAGCTATTATGGAGCTTGATGCAATTGCGGTAAAAGAATAGGTGATGCGGGATGACGAATAGCTGCTTTAGAACGGAAGTTGAAAAAATAAAAGGCTATTTAGTGCAACTCAGACGTGAATTTCATAGATGTCCGGAGCTATCAATGCAAGAATTTGAAACCTGTAAGAGGATTAAAACGGCGCTTTTAGAATGCGGCATAGAGCCGGAAAGGGATTTTTCGGAGCCGGCAGTTGTTGCAGTGCTACGGGGTACCGCTGGAAGTGGCCCGACCATAGCTTTACGCGCCGACATGGACGCACTACCCATTGTGGAAAAGAGCAAGGCTTCTTATACCTCTCAAAACCCTGGCATCATGCATGCGTGCGGACATGATGCCCATATGGCCATGGTGATTGGAGCGGGCATCATGCTTAATGAGCATTTATACCAGATGTGTGGCAATGTGAAACTCATCTTTCAACCCTCAGAGGAAGTATATCCAGGTGGTGCATACAGCCTAATTGAACAGGGGGTTTTGGAAAACCCACATGTTGATGCTATTCTTGCTCACCATGTTCAATCACACATCGAAGTTGGACGTATTGGCATTAAAACGGGGAATTTCATGGCTGCTACTAAAGAATTTACCCTAAGCGTTAAGGGGAAAAGCGGGCATGCTGCACATCCACAGCGTGGCATCGATTCAATTGTAGTTGCTGCACAGATAATATTAGCGCTGCAAACGATAGTAAGCCGATTGACAACTCCAACGACTCCAATTGTGCTATCGGTCTGCACAATTTCAGGTGGTACAAAATCTAATGTTTTGGCTGGGGAGGTGACAATGTGCGGGACCGTACGAACACTTGATGATTCATTGGGAGAACAAGTACGAGCTCAAATGGAACAGATTGTCCGCGGCATTACTCAATCCTGCGGTGCTAGTTACTCATTGAAATTTGACGGCGGATACCCAGCAGTGAGAAATGATTCCTCACTTGCTATGCTAGTAAAACAATCGGCTGCTAAGATTCTTGGGCAGAAAACCGTATTTGAAATTCAAGAGCCATCAATGGGCGGTGAAGACTTCGCGTGGTATCAACACCATAGACCAGGAGTGATCACCAACCTTGGCTGTGGAAATACCGTCAAAGGCATCGTTGCACCAATTCACAACGAACATTTCGACATTGACGAAGACTGTATTGCTTACGGAGCTGCTGTCATGGCACAAGTTGCATGGGATTATATTGATCCATAAGTCAGTTATTGTGTTTCAAGCAGTTCCTGTAAAGAAAGGCATTAAGATATGGAGTTAGGTTACTAAAATATCTACTCAGGAACGTGACGTCCTTGTTTGAGACATATCGGTACCAGGCACCTAGGAAAAACTGGTAACGGGGGAGCCCTTCGAGGGCTCTCTTTCTGTGTGTTGCCAGGCCAAGTTTTGGCAGGAATAAGCAGGAATAAGATGTAGTTCAAGCGAAGTAACCCCGTGTCAACTCACATAAAAATCTTACCCAACGATAGTAGCTCACTCACATAAGAATATAACTTAAGCTCTTGTAAAGAAACCGGAGCATCTGGGCTTACCTCTTTTGAAGGTGGCCCCGAAATAGAAGCTGGCAGGGTGTCTTATGGACAAAAAGTTACAGGGGAATAGAAACGAAAAGACAGCCCCGAAGGACTGTCTTTTCGATGGTGTTTTGCTTAGATATTCATTGCTTTCTCATAGGCTTTCCATACAGCGCCCATGACATTCTCGGGCTCTATGGCGTCACCAATAAGGTGCACGTTGTCGCCCTTGATCTTGTCATAAAGTTTTTTGTTGCTTGTGTAGCCGACAGATACCACGATATGGTCGGCTGGAATCTTGTGCTGCATGGGTTC
>DUNI01000208.1 GCA_012839445.1 Bacillota bacterium | reverse complement strand
CGGGGCCAATGGCGAAAACCAACTCTTCAAATATGTATCCCCGACGCTTATCCAAGGTCCAGGTAGAATCTGTATATGTATAATATTGTATCAAGTAGTTTTTTAATTGCACTGCTTCCAAAGGATAGATTGTCTTTACTTCCCCCCAGCTTTCTAAATTACATAGCAAAAAAGCGGTGCTCATGGCACCGCTTGGAATGGTAACGTCCTTATCATTCGGCCATGGAGTAAATTTTTTGGGGAAATCTCCTTCCACAGGTATGCCTAATGCGACTAAGTACCGTTTAAATGTTCGGGGAGCTTCAGCAATCCAATCCAGGACAGTTTCAATTGCCTCACATTTATCAGCTGTTGATTGTGCGGTATTAACCTTTTCAAGGAAAAGTTTGAGCAGCTCACGAAACGATTGTACTGTTGTTTCAGCCCGAGGAATGCTTTTAGAGTTGGCAGAGAATAACAGCACATTGATAATGTTTTGGTAGGCCAAGCATTCGTCATTGAAGTCCCTGGATAGTTCAGCAAACTTTTTTATGAGATGCCTTTTGGTTTGCCCGTTACAAAAGCGGGCAACTTGTTTTTCCAGGAGTTCTAAAGCTTGCTTTTGTTCCTTCTCCATCTGACGAATAGCGTTGACAATCTCAGGTTCTAGTGCATTGTCTATTTGCAGGTTTGTAATAACATCAACGTATTGAATACAGTTGAAGGGGATTCCCAAATCAAAAGATATTTTGGTTTTAGTCATCACCTCACCAGTTCCTTTCTTAAACCAGATCCATTGTTTCGATTTATATACTATCATTTCCTTCCACTTCCTTCAATAGAAATAATTGTCAGTAGGTATTGTTTCCTTTTATTTAAAGCCTTATAACACAACCTAAACAATTATGTATTCTAAACTTTTCTTTAAGCCTATTACTTATGTGTATTCTTTTCACATACATCTATACATCTGGGCTAAGGCGACAATCGTTTGGAAATAACTGTAAAACATTACAAAAGAAGGAATTAATGTATTAAAGTGGAATATATAAAATACTAACATTAGGAGGGGTCTAGCTTGAAAAGAAGGATTCTTTCGGCATGCCTGATTTTAACCCTCGTCTTAGTGATGGTGGGGACGGTAACGGCGGCACCCAAGAGTAAGATTATCCATGTTTCCCGTGAAAGCAAGGTATTTGCCATTGGTGCTGAATCTAAACCTATTGCCAAGGCAAACCCTGGCGACATCCTGGTGGTTGAGACAGAGGATTGTTTTGATAATCAAGTACGTACCCCTGAAGACGTAATAGAGTCAGTGGATTTTGACCGGGTTAATCCGGCCACTGGTCCTATTTATATTGAAGGAGCGGAGCCAGGTGATACTCTGGTGGTGGACATACTTAGTATTGATGTGGCAAAGCAAGGAGTCATGGTGGCTCTACCTGGCCTGGGTGTTTTGGCTGATGAGGTACAGAACCCCACAATTAAGATTTTACCGATTAAAGACAACAGGGTTATTTGGGATGAAAACTGGTCCTTCACTATAAAGCCTATGATTGGTGTCATTGGTGTAACGCCTAAAGGGGAACCTATTTCTTGTGGAACACCGGATGATCACGGCGGGAACATGGACACAGCCGAGATTGGTGCCGGTTGCCGGGTAAATTTACCGGTGAATGTGGAAGGCGCTATGCTTCATTTGGGTGACGTTCATGCGACTCAAGGTGACGGCGAGGTTTGCGGCACCGGAGTTGAATGCCGAGCAGTTGTTACCCTGCGGGTGGACGTAAAGAAAAATACCGGGCTTGAACGTCCTGTTTTGGAAAAGGATAACCGGATCATGTTTATGGCTTCTCACGTAGATTTGTTTACGGCTACACAGATTGCAACTAAAGAAGCAGTGAACTTTCTGATGCAGGCCAAGGGTCTTTCTTTTGAAGAGGCTTATATTCTGGCATCGGCCATAGCAGATATCAAGATTTCGCAACTGGTGGATCCTTTATTAACAGTAAGAGCGGAGCTGGATTTATCAGGTCTGTAGGTTTCTCCGATAAGTTGCAATAAGATTATGTAATTAAAAGCAGCCCGTGCTTAATTTTGAAATGCACCCCAGATGTTAGATATCCAAAGCTAATGTTTGGAGGTGCATTTTATTTATGCTGTTTGCGACTAGTGGGTGGCTAGCAATGCAACTCTGGGAATTATCTTGCTCTTTTGAGAGTAAGGTATATTGACTTAATTGAAAGATAGTACTACCATATAAGTATAAACATATATTGTTATAATGACCTATGTTTCAGGCCTTCGTTAGGGGGTAACGTAATGATCACAGTAGACCGAAACAAGCCCATACCTTTGTACCATCAGGTAAGAGAGTCGCTTCGGGATCGAATCGAGGCTGACGAGTGGGCTGTTGGCGAACGGATCCCGGCCGAAAAGGAATTGGCAATTCAGTATGGCGTAAGCCAGATAACAATAAAACAGGCGTTGCAACACCTAGCCCGAGAGGGGCTAGTTAATAGGATGCAGGGTAAAGGTACTTTTGTTAGTCGCCCTCTTACTAGGAATATCCCGGAACTAGTAGGTTTTTCGGCTGGTTTTGCTCAGCTGGGTGTGGAAATTGAGACGCAAGTAATAAGTAAGGAAGTAATTAAGCCTGGCCAAGGAACGGTCAGGCGGCTACAGCTGCAACCAGGGGAGTTGGTAATAGAATTGCAGCGTCTTCGGTTGAAGCAGGGTACCCCTATTTGTTTGCAGACATCATATCTTGTGCATGATTTGTGCCGTCCATTGCTGAATTATGATCTTGGGCGCGAGTCTTTGTTTGATTTGCTGTCTAAGGTTTGTAACCTGGAACTGGTAAAGGCGGAAGAGACCCTAAATGCAGTGGCCGTGGATGACTATGAAGGCAAAGTGTTGCAGATCCCTGAAGGAAGCCCAGCTTTTTTGGCACGCAGGATTACTTTTCATAAGACTGGTCAACCGGTGGAGTATGTAAAGTCCATTTTAAGGGGGGATCAATGCAAGTTTACAGCTAAGTTGAGTATGTCGACACCTAACAGTAAGATGCAATTGCAAGGACAAAGCCTAGATATTAAATCTAAGTCCTAAAACTACACAGGGGGGAGAAATATGTTAACGGTTCCAGATCTACAAACAGGGGATTTGAAAAAAACTTATTGGAGCCCAAAACGAGTTGCCCGGATGGCTATTTTTGTGGCGTTGAGTGCTGCCGGCGCATTGATTAAGATACCTAGTCCTACCGGAACAGTGGCGCTAGATTCGTGCCCCGGCTATTTCTCCGGCATTTCTTTTGGCTGGCTGGAAGGAGCCATTGTGGCTGCGATTGGACATCTTTTTACAGCTGCTACCACGGGGTTTCCTTTAAGTGTGCCTATGCATCTGATAATAGCTGTGCAAATGGGTGTTTTTGCGGCGGCGTTTTGGTGGGTAAATAAGCGTGTTAATCTGGTGGCTGCAGTGATTGTGGCTACTTTGTTAAACGGAGTGGTTTGTGCGTTTACTGTTTTGCCTATCGGCGGTATGGGGATGGTTATTAGTATGTTGCTTCCGCTGATTGTTGGTTCGGCAGTGAACATTATTATTGCAGCAGTAGCTTACAAAATTGTGAAGGATAGCGACATGATCTAATGCAGTTGACATGAAATTTCGCAACCAAAGGATTGTGGGGGTATTATGATATGTCTGCTTCTATAGCCGAAAAGACATACCAGGACTTAGCAGAGTTGTTTGGTGGTGCTCATTCTGATGATAGGCAGGATACTATTTCTCAGCGACTTAGGAAAGTAAGGGATTTAACGTTGGTGCGGGTGGCTGGTCCCAATTACCTGGTACTTGCCTGCGATTCTGATGGAGGTATCGGCCCGAAACCACAAGATACGGTTTACACTACTGGGTATTGGCTGGGTCGAGTGGCGGCGCGCGTGCCCTTGATGGAAGTGTTGGCCAGTGGGGCCACGCCCTTGATCCTGGTGGATGCTCTTGGAGTGGAGATGGAACCTACAGGTAAAGAAATTATCCGAGGAATTCGGGTGGAAGCGGCTGAAGCCGGGTTAGTGGATCCAGCGGCCATTACCGGCAGTACTGAGGACAATGTACCTACTGTAGCCACTGGGATCGGGGTGACGGTTATTGGTGTGGTACAGGAGTCGCATCTGAGACCGGGAACAAGTCGGGTCGGAGATGCAATTGTTGCCGTAGGCAAGCCGAAAAGCGCTCCTGACGACGATGTTACCGAAGATGACCCTGAGATTGCGGATTTACCGGCGGTACGTTCGCTGCTTAACCTTCCCTATGTCCGCGACATTTTGCCGGTGGGTTCTAAGGGAATAGCTTACGAGGCTGGACAGATGGCTCAGTGTTGCGGCTTAGATGTTGCCCTAGTAGATGAGTGTTCCCTGGATATAAAGAAATCGGCTGGACCGAGCACTTGTGTGTTGGCATCTTTACCGGAGAGTATGCTAGAGGAACTGGCTGCTACCGTGAATAAGCCAGTGTCACTAATTGGCCGTCTATTGCCACACGTTTAGGATAAACATGAGAATTAGACGGATTAAGGGGCGTTTAATATGGAGCATAACGCTATTATTGAGATTGATTCTCTTAGTTACCGCTATCCCAAAGGACGCAATCTCAGCTTAAAAGAAGTTAATTACCGGGTTAAAGCTCCTAAGTTCACTGCAATTATGGGTCCCACCGGGGCTGGAAAGACAACACTGACAGCGGTACTGAACGGATTGATACCGCAACTTTACGAGGGCAATATCAAGGGCCGGGTGCTGGTTCAGGGTATGGATACCCAAAAATTCCGCATCCAAACCTTGGTATCTAATGTAGGCCTGGTTATGCAAGATCCGGAAACACAGATTTTTGGCATTACAGTTCAGGAAGATGTTGCTTTTGGTCCCAGTAACCTGGGCTTAAATATGGAGACAATCAAGGAAAGAATCCCGGAAGCTTTGAAGGCAGTACGGCTTGAAGGTTATGAAGATCGTTTGACCAGTGAGCTTTCAGGCGGAGAAAAACAGAGGCTGGCTATTGCCGGAGTACTGGCTATGCAACCGGAAGTATTAGTTTTAGATGAACCTACATCGGAACTGGATCCGGTGGGACGAAGCGAGATTTATGCGGTAGTAGATCGGCTTCGAAGGCATGGGAACCTTACTGTGTTAGCGGTGGAGCATTCCAGCGAAGACATTGCCATGCGGGCCGATGAGGTATTGGTTATTAACGATGGAAAAGTTGTTTGGCAGGGGGAGCCACGGCTGCTGTTCTGCAATGCACCGTTGCTGCAAAGTGTGGGCGTTCGGCCACCGCAAGTGTCGGAGTACGGGTGGCAGCTATATCAACAGGGTTTGATTGAACAGGCAGATATACCGCTAACAGTGGAAGAGGCGGCAGCTGTAACTCGAAAAATTCTTAGTGATAGGACAATACCGGCTAGCTCTAAGAGTGTTTCAGTCAAAAACAAGCGACCGGACTCAGATAGTCCGGTGGCGGTGGAAATTAAGGATTTGCATCATGATTATGGCAGTGTGCAGGCTTTGCGCGGAGTTAACTTGACGATTAAAAGAGGAGAGTTTGTGGCGCTGGTCGGACAAAATGGGGCCGGTAAAACAACGCTGGTGAAGCATTTGAACAACCTGCTGCAACCTACCACAGGTGAAGTGTATGTGGATGGTGTCAGTACTGCCGGACAGTCTATCGGTGATCTGTCTCGGCGAGTAGGCTATGTGTTCCAAAATCCGGATCATCAGATATTTTGCTCCACTGTAAGAGAGGAAATAACTTATGGTTTGCGCCATCTGGATTTGTCTTCTGACGAGATAGAGCAAAAGGTACAGGAAGTGCTCGGTTTTGTTGGGCTCAAGGGTGTAACAGAGCGGCATCCGTTTACTTTGGGTAAGGGCGAAAGGCAACGTCTGGCAGTGGCCTCGATCTTGGCCATGGAGCCAAACATTTTGGTAGTAGATGAACCTACCACCGGACAAGATTGGGCCGGGGCCCAGGATATGATGAATTTAATCAGAAACCTCAATCGAGAAGGTCATACAATTATTATGATTACTCATGATATGCCCATAGTGGCTGAGTATGCGCAGCGGGTTGTGGTTATGCACCGAGGCCAAATTATTTCGGATGGAACACCGGCAGAAGTATTCTGCCAGGAGAATGTATTACATCAGGCCTCTTTAGTGCCACCGCAAATAACACAGCTGGCAATAGCATTAGCAGATGTGGGGATGCCGGCAGATGTTATTACTGTGGATCAGGCTGTGGAGCTGGTAACAGCTGCTGCATGTGATTAGCAACAATAGTATAGAGGGGATTATATGTTTATTGAATATATCCCGGGACGTTCAATAATACACAAATTGGATATACGTCCTAAGGTAATCGCATTTATTTGTTTGTTGGTGATGCTATTCTTGTTTCCTCATCCGGCCTACAACGCTGGTATCCTATTATTGGTTCTGGTTGTTGCTGCTGTTGCCAGGCTGCCTTTTACTAAGATACAAAGTATTATTGCACCATTGATACCGGTGTTTGTTCTCATTGTTATTATTACTGGCTATACTTATCCTACTGCTTCTTTTGCCAGCGACCAGGCACGACGAGTATTGTTCTACTCTTGGCCAGGGCATCGGCTCCCAGTTACCGTAGGCGGCTTATTATACGGCCTAACTTTGTTTCTACGTATATTGACCATGGTGATTTCATCATCTATTGTGACTCTTACTACGCCGCTGGATGACTTCTTACAGTTGATGCAGATTTTGCATATACCATACGAATTGTCGTTTATTATTACTACAGGTATACGATTTGTTCCCACTATGGAAAGGAAAGCCAGCTTGGTACTGGATGCGCAGAGGGCCCGAGGCGCCCTAATTGAAACCGGTGGCATGGTACAACGCATCAAAGCATATGTGCCGATAATGGTTCCGCTAATTGTCGATTCGATCCGTATGTCGGAAAACCTGGCTTGTGCTATGCTTAATCGAGGCTTTGGGGCGACTAGGAAGTGGCAAAGTTTTAAGAAACTGAGCCTGCAGCTAATAGATTATCTAGTGTTAATTAGCGTAATTGCTTTGACGGTGCTGGCAGTTTATTTATCTCGACATGGATACGGGATTCTTTAAGTAGCATTTTAAGGCCATTGCTGATTTGGTAGGAGGTTTTATACATGACAAACAAATTGCCTGAAAAGATTTATGGTTGTCTAATGGGAGTAGCCGTGGGTGATGCTATGGGGATGCCGTCCTCTCTTCTTACTCGCGCAGAGATTAAAGAGCAATTGGGCTGTATTGATGGTTTTTTGCCGGCTCCAGAGGGCCATTTGATCCATAATGGCATGCTAGCGGGAAGTGTAACTGACGATACCGGGCAAACCCTGGCTGTAGCCAAAGCTATAATTGCTGACGGTGGCAAGGTGGTACCAGAGAGCATTGGCCGCGAAATTCTGGCTTGGGCAGAAAGAGAAGGAGCGTTGGCCGAAGACTCTATGATTCTAGGACCTAGTTCGCGCCGAGCTTTACTACAGCTAAAGGATGGAGTCTCGCCGACGAAGGCGGGTATGTTCGGCGACACCAATGGAGCGGCTATGCGTATAAGCCCGGTGGGGATGATTCATCCCGGGGATGTTAAGGGGGCAGTGGCGGACACAGAGTTATGTTGTCTTCCGACGCACGGCACCAGTGTAGCCATCTCCGGCGCAGCCGCAGTAAGTTGTGCTATCGCTGTGGCCTTAGAATCTACCGGGTCACTTAACGAGATTGTGACGGCAGCGAAAAAGGGAGCGGAAATGGGAGCTACGCGCGGTCGCATGGTGGCGGCACCGTCCATTGCCCGGCGTATTGATTGGGCACTGGACATGGTGACAGATGCTGATGAAAAAACAGCCTGTCAGGACTTGTATGAACTGGTAGGAACCACAGTGGCCATAACAGAGACGGTACCGGTGGCATTAGCGTTGGTGCTATTAGCTCAAGGAGACCCCACCAAGACAGCACTGCTGGCAGCCAACTTGGGCGGCGATTGCGACACTGTGGGTGCCATAGCCTGCTCTATAGCCGGAGCCTATGCTGGCATAGACGCATTCCCATCTGATTTGATTCAAAAGATCGAAGAAGTAAACAAGTTAGGGTTAAAGGATATAGCCTTGGCTTTATCCAAAGTTGCCTCGACAAGTTGCTAGAGTGCAAAACGGCTTTCTCTTTTGCAGTGGTGGAAGAGAAGGCCGCTATTATTTATTCTCGTTGCATCTGAGGCCGGCAATATTTGTCTACCATTTGGTTAAAGAGCATGATATGGTGTAACTCGTCTAATATAATTCGTTCTAAGATATTTCTTATGTAAGGATCGTTGATCATATTTTGGTGACGGCGGTAGTTGGCTATGGCTGCCCATTCGCTGGCAATGTCAGCTGTGAGCCGATCGCATAACGAGGTACCATAATATACAAATGACGCATCCCAATATTGTTCAGTTTCATTTTTAGCTATGGTTCTGTAGCGGGGATCCACACCCAACATTAATATGGTTTCTGCCAGAATTTCTAAATGGTGCATTTCTACTAAGGCAATGCACTCTAACAGATCTGCCACCTCTTCAAAATCCGGTTCCAAAACTACGTGGTGGTACACGTATTGGTTGATAGCGCTAAGCTCACTGACTTGCCCGGCATAATCTTCCAATAGCAATGTTGCATAGTAGGGATTGGGGGCTGTTACTTTCACTTCCGGATAAGGAGCAGGATAGGCACATCTATAAATGGCAGGGGTCTTGTGGTCTTGAAGTTTATCTTCGGTCATAATAGAATAACCCTCCTAAAATTCTAGTTAATATAGTTTATTAGGAGGGGTTGTAGGAAATGCTTTTAAGGTTTATGCTTTTGCAATAGTTTTCGAAACTGACGTTCAAAGGCTTCGTCGTCTTCTTTCCGACGCGGCGGCACATGGGCAAGACGACCACCGGCACGCCTTTGTTTTTGTGCTAAGTGTCGCTCAAACAACAAGCGGTCAATGTTTTTATCTGAATAAATACGTCCGTTTTGGTCGATGGCCATGGCGTTTTTGGCCAGGGCCATGGCACCGACACCATAATCTTGTGTTACCACTATGTCCCCGGACTTGGTTCGATTGATGAGGGCGTAGTCCACTGCGTCTTTGCCCTGGCCGACGGTGATAATTTCGGCATAATCTGATTTAAGCCGGTGGTTAGTATCAGTTACCAGCACCACATCAACGCCAAATTCCTGGGCTACCTTTTCAACGATGCCAGTCACGGGACAGGCATCGGCATCCACCAATATTTTCATGAATTTGCCTCCTGAACCTGAGCCGGCCAGCAGGGGAAACCCTAGATGACCGGCTCTTACTAACGACTGTCTTATTTATTAAGAACATATTTAGTGTTCATTCCATGACCCACTACTGACAACAACCCTTTCCTAACTAGCTGTCTTACTATTCTTCCGGCCATTGTTTGGGACACAGACAGAAGGGCTTCCACGTCTTTTCGGGCAATAGCTTCATTGTCGGCAAAAAGACCTAAGACAGCCTGTTCATTTTCGGTTAAAGTCTTTGCCATAGCTTCTGCGTTCATGTTAGGCAGCATCAGCAAAAAGGCATTGCCCGACACTTTTACCTCGGGCTTATTACTGCAATGTTCGTAGCTGTTTAAGATCTTTTGTATACCTGTTCCGTGGGCTTCGATCAATTTCAAACGGCTAAACACTTCTTTGAGCTTTTCGTTGCGGGACAGGGAAATGCCTAACTTGATGTCTTTAAGGTTAATCCTTTTTGCAAGGCCGCCCATGGATACAAGTTCAATTCTGTTATCAAAAATACTGATTAAGGTACTGGCACTGTAGCTATAATCTCTATGCACAATGGAGTTTAGTAGAGCCTCGCGCAAGGCTTCTTCGGGATAGTCTTTACCCTCAGCATGAGACAAGCTGGAAAATTCTTCCCTGGTTTTGTTAAGGGGGCTGAGGTAAGCAGAGACATCTTTGAATTGTTTCAACAAAGGACCGGCAAATTCCCTGCGATCTTTGAAAATGGACTTAGTTTTTCCTGAAAAGACGGCCACTTTAATAGTATGGTCACATTGGTCAGACAAAAGATAGCCCAAATTAGTGTAGATATTGTCGGGGCTTATTAGGCCAAGGTCTTTCATCTGGCTTTCAGTAAAATCAAGGTTACGCTTCTTGAACTCTGCTGCAGTTGTGTTAAAAGTTAAATCCTGGTTTAGAGAACGCATTTCTTCGAATACGTTACCGTCGGTTCTCTTTATCATACGGCGTATGACACTGTTTGAAGCAGCAGACGTACTTTTACCTTTACGAACAAAAACTCCAGATGGACACAGCCCTTCTGTTACAAGGTAGTATGGATTTCTTGTGCCTTTTTGGACATCAATTCTAACAACATCTTTCCCATTAATTGATTCAACATTATATTCGGTAAGGGTGGTGGCATCCGGTTTGATACCGTCCCGGATCATGTTAGACACTTGCGTGGAAACTTCGTCGGGGTCGGTTACACCGATGACTTTGCCGTTCTTTTCTATTCCTATAAAAATTGTTCCGCCATTACTGTTGGCAAAGGCTATAACTTGTTTTTTGATACCGTCAGTTAATTCCCTTTCTAATTTTACAGTGGAGTTTTCTTGATACCGCATGATGTGTATCTCCCCTTTTCTTCCTAATACCATTCTAACACACTCTGACACATATTGCGCCTTAATTTGTGTTAGAGGGGTTAAAATAGGTCCTTTTGACTAGCGACTGGGTATTTTCTTCTGTTAAACGGAGTGATATGATTAAACAAATGCTGATCAGGGCAAACCCGTCGAAAGGCGGGGACGCAAAGCTACGGACCTACGGCTCTTGGGGAAGGGCTATGGTCGCCGGGTTGCCGGTAGAACATAATATTACATACCGGGAAACCAGGCGGCAGTCTGGTTTTTGCTGTTTTTAATACTTGATGGAGGGATTGTATGCGTTATTTTAGGAAAGCTGCTAGTATTGTGGCAGTGGCTTTGGTACTGAGTCTAATTTGTTCCAGTTTGGCCTGGGCGGCCAAACCGCCTAAAAAGGCGGTGGGTAAAGGGAATAACAAAGCAAATGTAACAATGACTAAAAAAGAAGGCAAAATGAAGGAAAAAGAAACTAAAGCTACGGACAAGCTACTGAAGAAGGAAGCTAAAGAGGCAAAAAAAGCCCAGAAAAAAGCTGAAAAGGCTAAAGAAAAGGCAGAGAAGGCCGAGGAAAAACTTCTGGAGAAACAAATTAAAGAGGCAGAGAAAATCAAAGAAAAAGAGCTGAAAAGGGAAGAAGAACAACTAAAGGCAGAAGAAAAAGCACAAGAGAAGCTAGAACGCCAAACGGCTAAGCAGAACCGGATAATCGAGCTGAATAATATTTTGCTACAGTCTGCCAAGGATGATAAAGCGGCCGAGATTTTGGAAGAGTTGTGCGCTTTGGAGCCAACACAGGAACGATTTAAAGCCCTCAAAACTTTGTATAAGACTTTACAAAAAGGACGCCCGGTTATACCGGAGCTATTTGTAAACGGGGAGCGATATCAAGAAAAGGTTCAGCCCATTGTTCGTTATGGTCGCACCTTAGTACCACTTAGGGCTCTAGCCGCACGTTTAAAGGCCGATGTAGCCTATGATGAAGAAACCAAAACCATAACCATGGTCCGAGATGGTTATATGGCAATAATGGGTCTGGATAATAATCAGGTTACAATTTCTGATGCCGACGGAAATACAGTTAAAGAAGTCGAACTCGATGTAACACCTTTGTTGGATAACAACTCTACCTTTGTGCCACTAAGGGCGCTGGCGGAGATATTCGGTGCTCAAGTAACGTATGATGACGATACTAATATCATCGTGATCGAAGATCCGGATGATGAAGGAGATATAGAAGACGAAGACGACGAGGACCTGGATGAAGACGATCTGGATACCAAGGATGAACTGGATGATGAAGACGAAGATGATGAGGACGAAACCGAAGATGCCAACGAGGATGTCGACGAAGACGAGTTAGACGATGCTGATGAAGAAACGGAAGATGTTGAAGATGACACGGATGATCTTGAAGACGAATATGAACTTGATGACGGTGAGCTGAAGAATGAAGATAGCTTAGAATAAAAAAGTAGCGGTGAATGGATCAGACTAGACTAATAAACCCCCTGGAGTAAATACAGCGGATTACTCCAGGGGGTTCGTACTATGGGTAACTAAGAGATATAGGTGCTATTATTCGTTTTCGGAAGCATTGCCTTCAGGAACCTCATCTTGAGGTGCCTCATCTTCGGCAAGCTCTTCGGTACTTTCTTCAGGGAGCTCCGATTCGGGTTCCAACTCAGGAAGCTCCAATTCCGGTGCTGACAGGACTTCTTCCGGTAAGGTGATGTCAATGTTTTCATCATAAGTGTATTCTTTTATTGTTAGGAGCATCTCTATTTTTTCCAGGGGTATTGCTTCATCTTGAAATTCTTTAGCATATGTTACCGAAGCACCGTAATTTGCTTGGCGGGTGAGATAATCATCTACACCGACGTAAGTTACACCCCAAAAAGACAAATTGTCGATCATACTGCTGGCTGCGCCCATAGCTTCTCCCAGAAGCTCAGAATCACCGAAATTACTCATGGCAGCAGATAAGAACTCGTTGATGTCGTCGATTTTTCCGTAGCATGCAATTTCGTATACTTGTTCACCGTCAATTTCTTTAGTACCGAGCAGTTTATAAAACAGGGATTTTTCCATTCCCGGTGGGATTATTTGTGTTTGCTGTTGTGCTTGCTCCATTAGTTGCTGCATATCAGGTAGCATGGCTTGAGGATATTTAACCCAGCTTAGTTCTCCTGTTTCGGGGTCAGGTAGTTTCTGGTACATTGTTCCGTCCACAATGTATGATTCAGTTACCATCTCTTGAGCGCCCATTTCCGGTAAGGTCATCTGGATGGTCATAACTTGGTGGATTTTGTTAGGCAGTATCATCTCTTGGACCAGATGGAGTTTGGGGGCAATAGATGGAATTTGGTCGGCACCTTCTACACCTGGTCGGGGGGTTATACGGATTTGGCCGTCCATAACTGTCCGGAAACTGGTAGTTTCTTTGGCTTGTAACTGAGCTTGGGATTTTTGCAATATAGCTATGACATCTTCGGTGGTTTGGAAGGTATTTTCCACTAGGGAGGTGCCTTCTTCCTCACTTAAAACAGCAAAAGGATCACCGGACACGATGCCAAGACGAGCCAGCCAAGCGTACGCATTGTAGGCCCAATGATCGGGGAGCAAAGGTATGTCCGTGTTGTCGGGCGGGAATGTGGCATCGGCTAACCCTAAGGTTCTGGCAACTAAAGCAGCTGCTTCTACCCGTGAAATGGGGCGAAGGGAGTCGTCTCCTTTACCGGGAACTCCTTTCATGATACCGTGTTGTACTAGGATTTCTGACGGTTCTCCGTCACCTTCTAATTCTGCCGCTTTTACTAACATGGCAGCGAACTCTCCCCGGGTTAAAGCCGGTGCGTCGGCTGCGGTTTCCGGTTGGGGTACTGCTGCCAAAGCCGAAGTGGAAACCATAAGTATCAAAACAAGGCTAACTACACACAAACATTTACGCACTAATTTCCCTCCTATATTTTATTGCTGGTAACCTTAAGTCCATTATACAGGTTTTGATGAGGCAAGGCATAGCCTATTTTTTCCATAACCACATTTTTCTTTCCGGTACAGGATCTGTTGGCAAAAAGTTTTCTACTTGGTCAGGGTGTTCAAGGCATCTAGGCTGTATATTACTTCTTCTTCGGTGTTAAAGTAGCCGAAGCTAAAGCGCAAGGTGCCTTCAGGAAAAGTGCCCAAGGTTCTGTGGGCCAGGGGTGCACAGTGAAGTCCGGAGCGTACCATAATGCCGTACTTGGCATCGAGTCTATAGGCTAGTTCGCCTAGATCTTGTCCGGGCACGGTAATAGAGACAGTGGCGACTCGATTTTGTTCACCTTTGGGACCGTGCAGTTTTATCTGTGGGATATCGTTGAGTCCGTCAATAAATAGCTGTGCCAAATGTTTTTCATGGGCTGCGATTTGTTGTTGGCCGGTATCGGTGATAAACTTTATTCCTGCCAGCAGCCCAGCGATGCCGACGGTATTGGTGGTGCCGGCTTCGAATTTGTCCGGTAAAAAGAGCGGCTGATGCTCGTCATCTGATTTGCTGCCGGTGCCTCCATATATTAAGGGCTCCATTTCCTTGGCCAGGCGCTTACTTACTACTAAGCCACCGGTTCCCGGAGGTCCGTACAGGCTTTTGTGACCGGTAAAGGCTAAGCCGTCTAATTTAAGCTGCTTAAAATCAAGTTTTAATACACCGGCGGTTTGGGCTGTATCCACCAGTAAAAAAATGCCGGCTTCGTGAGCTATGGCGGCTATGTCGGCCAGGGGCATGACAGTTCCGCTTACATTGGAGGCATGGGTGAACACGATAAGTTTAGTGTTAGGGCATAAGGCGGCCTGTATATCTTGTGGGTCTAAACGGCCTTCGCTGTCGCAGGGAACAACAGTAACTTTCACTTGTCGTTTTTCTTCCAGCGTGCGCAGAGGTCTAATGACGGAGTTATGCTCCATGCCAGTGGTTATGACATGATCGGATGGTTTTAGTAGACCCTGCAAAGCTAAATTGAGGGCGTAAGTTACATTGGGGGTAAAGATAACTTGATCTTCCGATGGGGCGTTAAAAAGATTACATATGGCTTCCCGGGCTTCAAATACGATGCCGCCGGCTTCAAGGCTAAGACTATAGCCACCGCGGCCGGGACTAGCCCCGATATTGCAAAGATAATCCATCATGGCTTGCTTTACGGCTTCCGGTTTTGGGTTGGACGTTGCAGCATTATCTAGGAACACGTGTTTGGTTTTCATAATCATTCTCCCTGCTTATGAGCTAGAATGAATTCGGAAAAGGTTTTGGCTGCAGGTGGAAGTACTTTACGTTTTTGCTTAATAAGATAAAATTTGCGCCGTAGGTTTAAACCCTTGACGGAAAATGCGAGCAGTTTTCCGGCGGCAATTTCATGTTTTACTGCCAGACGGGAAGTAACAGCCAGTCCTACTTTACCTAAGACGGCAGTTTTTGTTGCTTCCACGCTTTCCAGGCGAGCTCTTACTGTAAAATTATTTAAGTCAAAACCATGTTCGATAAGGGCATCCTCAAAAGTCCTTTGGGTGCCGGAGCCAACTTCACGCAGCACCAGCGGTTCTTTTTGTAGGGTTGCTAAATCAATTGTTTGCGGCCAATTGGCATATTTACCGGTGGGAGGAGCGATGACAACTATCTCGTCACCTTGAAGCGGGACGTATTCTACTGAATTGTGGTTTCTTAAGGTACCAACAACACCAAAATCGGCTTCATAGGCCAATACTTTTTCCCAAACGGCGCTCGAATCAGAACGAAGCAATTCTATGTAGACTTCGGGATGAAGCTCTAGAAACTTTGATATGAGTGAAGGCAGTATATAATCGGCTGGCACAGTACTGGAGTATAATCTTATGGTACCGGCAATGGCATTCTTGTATTGTTGTAGTTCTCGGACGGCTAGATCCCTTAACCCTAGCATGTCGATAGCGTAGCGTTTAAGTATTTCTCCGGCAGGTGTAAGAATAACATTCTTTCCTTGCCGTTCAAACAGCATGACACCCAGCTCTTTTTCTAAAGAAGCTATCTGGACACTAAGAGTAGGTTGGGACAAAAATAATCGCTTGGCTGCTTCCGAGAATGTACCGTGGTTTATTACGTTCAGGAACATGACTAGTTGTCTTAATTCCACTGGTATTGCACCCCAACTTTCCTTTTCTAAGTATCCCATCCTGCCGAGATGCTGTCAATAAGATATTGACTTTAGTAATACATAGCATTGGCGCCATTAATAAAAGCTATTTGCTTTGTTTAATCCAGGACTTCTATAATGAAATTGGTGCATTATAATCAAAGGAAAGGAGGCAATGTTATGAACCAAAAGAAGGTGGTTTTAATGGCGGGCGCAGTTGTCGGTGCTCTTAGTGTACTATTAATGAAGGCTGGCAACCCAGCTAATATGGGTATTTGTGTTGCCTGCTTTATTCGCGACATTGCTGGAGCTCTAGGTATGCATCGAGCAGAGGTGGTTCAATACATTAGGCCGGAAGTGCCAGGTTTTATTTTAGGGTCTTTTTTAGTAGCCCTGGCCGGAGGTGAGTTTAGGGCTAGGGGAGGTTCTTCCCCGTTGGTTCGATTTGTTCTCGGTTTTTTTGTTGTGTTGGGAGCTTTGGTCTTTTTAGGTTGTCCGTTGCGTATGGTGCTTCGTTTAGCCGGTGGCGACCTTAATGCGTTGACTGGCTTGGCTGGTTTTGCTGTTGGAATTTGGATCGGGCTTTTTTTCTTGCGCAATGGATTTTCCCTTGGAAGAAGCACCAAACTACAGTCGAGCAATGGTTATGTGTTGCCAGCCGTGGCAGTGGCCCTGTTGTTGTTATTGCTGATGGCGCCGGCATTCATTTTCTTTAGTGAGAAGGGCCCGGGCTCTATGCGCGCACCGTGGCTGCTGGCCTTGGTGGCAGGGGTTATTGTGGGAGCGGTGGCTCAACGCTCACGTCTGTGTTTAGCCGGCGGTATTCGGGATTTGTTTCTTATTGGAGACCCTCATTTATTTCGTGGCTTTGTTATGATTTTTGTGGTAGCGTTGGTACTTAATATGATGGTTGGTCCCTTTAAGTTGGGCTTTGTTGAGCAACCGGTGGCACATAGCGATGGACTCTGGAATTTTCTTGGCATGGTATTGGTGGGCTTAGGCTCGGTGCTGTTGGGCGGTTGCCCGTTGCGGCAGTGCATTTTAGCTGGAGAAGGCGACGCTGATGCTGGTATTACATTCTTGGGAATGCTTACCGGCGGTGCCTTTGCTCATAACTTTTCCATTGCTGCTTCGCCAACTGGAGTAACTCCAACTGGCAAGCTTGCTGTTTTCATAGGTATTGTGGTTGTGGCTGTTATCGGCTACTTGAATATGCCCCGGACTGTAGCTACGGGAACTAAGGAGGGTAAACAACATGCCATACAAAGTTGACGCTCGTGGTTTATCCTGTCCCCAGCCAGTGGTACTGGCCAAAAAGGCAGTGGAAAACACCCAAGAAGAGGTTATAGAGGTGCTAGTGGATAATGCTGCGGCCCGTGAAAACGTAAGTCGTTTTGCTCAGTCAGCAGGCTGCGTAGTCGAGGTTACACCGGCTGATAATGATGAATATACCGTGAGAATAACTAGGGGGCCAGGCGCTTAAAATGATTGGGAACAGTGATACCGGCAAGACTCTGGTGGTAACATTTCCTTCGACGCATCAAGCTTTAAAGTTTGACCGTAGCTTTAAAGCTAGGGAACTGGATTATCAGTTGACGCCGGTACCACGGCAGATAAGCTCAAGTTGTGGCTTGGCCGCTAGGGTAAGAGGTGTAGTCTTAGAGAGATTACTTGCTGAGTTAGTGGCAGCGGGAACCGAGTACGAGGAGGTTTATCTGTTTTCCCCTGGCTCTAAACCGGAACTTCTTACTAGATACACAGAGTAAAACGGTTTATATGCTCTTTATCTGTTTCATAAAAAAGGGCTATCCCAAAAGCAATGCTTAAGGGATAGCCCTAATGCGTTAGTTGTTATTTATGAGCGTAGCGTTTTTCCAGTTCGTTGTAATGATCTAAGCCGACAAGTGAATTGAATTCCGGGAATGGAACCAGCTGATCTATAACTGCTTCGGTGGTGCCTGCTTTATATAATTCGCCAAAGACATTGAGAACGGCTTTGGTTACCAAGTAAGGAGCCGTGCAGGGCCAGAAAACAACATTGTAGCCCATCGCTGCCAATTCTTGCGGTTTTAAGATCGGTGTACGTCCATGTTCGATCATGTTGGCCACTAGGGGTACGTCTTTGACATGCTTCGGTACTTCCTGTAGCTCTTCTATTGTTTGAGGTGCTTCTACAAAGATCATGTCTGCTCCGGCTTCCACATAGGAGTTGGCTCTATCAAGAGCGTCTTCTAAGCCATTCACGGCTCGAGCATCGGTACGAGCGATTATGAGCAACTCTTTGTTTTGGCGGGCGTCTACTGCTGCTTTAATTTTTTGTACATGTTCTTCTTTCGAGACTACTCTTTTTCCGGCCATATGTCCGCATCTTTTGGGCCATTCTTGGTCTTCGAACAAGATGGCAGCTGCTCCGGCTTTTTCGTATTCTCTGGTTGTGCGTTGTACGCTGAGGGCATTGCCGTAGCCGGTGTCGCCATCGGCAATGACCGGTATATCCACTGCGTTACAAATGTGATGTAGTCTAGTGGCCATCTCTGTCATACTAAGATAGCCAACGTCAGGCTCACCCAGCAAACTGGCAGCTACACCGTATCCACCCATAACCAGCACTTTAAACCCAATTTGTTCACAGATTTTGGCTGTTAATGAATCGTAAACGCCCGGTGTTAGGTGGCACTCTCCGGTTTGTAATAGTGGTCTTAGTTCTTGCTTCATAGTTGTTAACCTCCATGTATTATTTAAATTAGATCTAAGCTAAATTCTGCCGGTCATTTTCAGCACGATTTCTCCCACGATAACTGAGCCAAGGTAGGTTCCCACCAAAGCAATCAATGTTGATACGACTATTTTCCAGCCAGCTCCACCTTTGAGAGCTTCCAGGTCTTTGGTGATGGCAATACCGGCGTAGGCTACCACTGGTGTACATAAGGCCAGGAAACTGACTTTTTCCACATAACGCAGTATTATTTCCGAGCCTGGGAACTGGGGTAGGGTGCAGATCAGGGCCACAGTAGATATATAAGCGATAAGGGGCACGTAAAAAGGAGTTATTTTATTTAGCAGGCAGGCGATTCCTACCATTGCCAGCAGTATTAAGAGTCCAGGCAAGGCTTCCCAAGGAGGAATCTTTACGGAAACCCAGTTGCCGAGAAGAACTATTCCGCCTATCCACAATAGGTTGTTAAGGTTCTTCTTAAACATGTTATTCACTCCTCGCTTCTTGGGATTTATTATTCCTGTCCAGCAGTAGGACCAGCTTTTTATACATTGCTTCGGTCATTGGTATCTGTAGCAGCCACTGTTTATATAGTCCGGTGGCTCCGGTTAGAAGGTTGCTAGCTGCAGCAAAGGCTAGGATTTCTGACTTTAGATCTGGATAAAATGTGGATAAGGTAGAACTTGCAGCTGTCATCATGCTGGCACTTCCGGTTCCTGCTGCCATGGCTAAGGAAATTGGATGGAAGTTAGTAAAAGTCCCAAAAACGTTACCAAGAATGCTAAATAATATGGTTCCAAATACAGTACCGGTTACATATGCTCCAATGGCGCCCAAGCCTTCCGGCGAATCCATTCCGTACAAGTCTCCAATAAGACCTAAGTTGGTCTCACGTCCGACAGAGTTTGTACATCCAATGGCTTCCCGGCGTAAGCCTAGCATCATAGCCACCGGCAAGGCGATGAAAACAGCTCCCAGCTGGCCGATCTCTTGTGCGATCAAGGCCAATGACGACCCCAGAATGGTAGCCAATGTGGGGCCTATTAAGGTGCCATAACGCGCCATTAAGAACCACACCGACACGATAATTAACGGTGAGGCTTTCTCCATGTCTACGTTATCCACCAGCTTCAAAATCTTAGGCCCTACCAGATAACCCATCCACAGGCAGTGGAGGAACGGTAGGATCATGATGGTGCCAATACCCATGGGGATGCTCCAAGGCCCTATAAATTCGGCTATCACTACGATTGCCAGCGCTAATAAATGGATTTTGACAAATCCAGAGGTCTCCTCTTTGTGCTGTGACAAGACTGACGCCCCCTTTTTTGTATTTATGGTCTAACTTTAATACGAGAACTTTTCCTGAAGGTCGGTAACACCGGCGGCTAGAAGTACTGCTAACTTAACCCGTGCTTTTCTGCTGCTGTAATCTTTCCCTAAAATAACGCCTCTACTATGGAGGTCGTGAACTGAGCCTGTAAGACTGTATCCGGGATAGACCTGGCCCTCTCCACAGGTGGAGGTTAACACAACTTTAACTCCCTGAGAGATGGCAGCAGAAATATCGTCTACTGAGTTAGGCGACGCTTGTCCTCTGCCGGTGCCTTCTATAACTATGCCTTCGGCCTTGGCTTCTACGGCCGCTCTTATGAATGCTCCGTCAGTATCCAAGTAGAACTTAACGATATCCACTCGGGGTATGTCTCTTTTAAGCTCGTAGACTTCTCTTCTTAAGGGCTTTTGGTAGAAAAACACTTGGTCGCTATCGACGAATCCCAAGTAGCCGTAACCTATCGATCCGAAGCCATCGACGTTGTAAGAATGAAGCTTTCTTACGTTGCGGGCCGGATGGATCTTTTCGTTGAACAGGACTACGGTTCCCATGCCCTGGGCCGAATCATCAGCAGCCACTAAGATTGCTTGGCGTATGTTTACAAGAGCATCGGTTCCCATTGCATTGGGGCCCCTTTGTGAACCTGTAACTACTACCGGTCTATCATCGCCCACGGTAAGATCAAGGAAATATGAGCTTTCTTCCATTGTGTCGGTGCCATGAGTTACAACGATGCCGGTGACTTCAGGATCTTCGAAGGCAGTATGGATACGATCCTTAAGCTGAACAAGGTGGGAAAACGTCATAAAAGTGCTGGGGACTTGAAATACTGATTCCACAATAACCTCGATACCTGATGGGAGTTCAACCATTTTAACCAGTTCTTCGCCGCTCATCTGACCTGAGTTAAGTAGGCCGGTTTTCTTATCTTTTACACTGGCAATGGTTCCACCGGTGGTTAGTACTATTACTTTTTTCGCCATGTTAATATCCTCCTTACTTTTATGTTCGTGACTCCAAGAAAGGTTTGCAAGTTGAACGTTCATGCATGCACTATTAATATGGTGCAAGTATCGTGCCAAACAACAAAGCCTATTTGGCCGGGTTTGTAGAGAGAAAAAACAACGCCCTGAAACAAAAGTGTTTCAGGGCGTTTCAATTTGTTCTACATATCAATTTCTTTTAACCGACGCCAGAGGGTGGTTCTACTTATTCCCAGACGTTCGGCGGCTTTGGTTTTATTGCCTCCCACTTCTTCCAGTACAGTTAGAATTCTTTCATGGTCGTTATTGGGTTGGGGTGCGCCTTCAACCAGCGACAAGGAAACCAGTTCATCTACGTTTTTTGCAAGGGAATATAGGGTGGTCAATCGTTCTGCGAAGTTTCTAAGTTCACGGATGTTTCCCGGCCAGTTGTAATCCTTAAACTGTGGATTACAAAGTAGTGTTTCCAGAAACGCAGGTTCAGGACCAAATCCCATTTCGTTTAAGAAGTGGGAGAGCAAAATAGGTATATCTTCTTTTCCTTCCTGTAAGGTAGGAAGTTTTAGTACTAACACATTTAGTCGGTAAAAAAGGTCTTCCCTAAAATTGCCTTCCTGTACCAGTTGACGCAAATCTCTATTGGTGGCTGCTATTACCCGGATGTCCACAGGGATAATACTTTCTCCGCCTAAACGCATAACTTCTTTTTCTTCCAGCACACGCAGTAATCTGGCTTGCAGAGCCAGGGGGAGCTCGCCAATTTCATCGAGAAAGATGCTTCCTCCATGTGCCAGCTCAAATAGCCCTGTTTTTCCGCCTTTACGAGCGCCGGTAAAAGCTCCTTCTTCGTAACCGAAGAGCTCGCTTTCTAATAGGTTTTCAGGTAAAGCAGCGCAGTTGACAGCCACAAAGGGCCCGTTGTTACGGGGACTGGCATTATGAATGCCTTGAGCAAACAGCTCTTTGCCTGTACCGCTAGCTCCTAAAATTAAGACGTTGGATTGGCTGGCGGCATAAAGCTGTGCTTGATCTTTGGCGCGCTGCAAAGCTTGGCTTTCTCCTAAGATATCATCGAGTTTGTTCTTGGCCAATAATCCTTTTAGGTGTAAATTGATTCGAATCTTTTTTTCTGAAGCTTGCACAGCCCCAATGCTTTGAAATGTACCTACCGCTCCTATTATTTTGTTCTTTACAATGAGAGGAGCCCAGTTAACCAGTACATCACGAATGCCAATTCTTTCTACCTGATCAACTGCAGGTTTGCCAGTGGTAAGTACTGTCGACAGCTTTGTTTTAGGAGAAAAAGTACTAAAAGGGTGACCTAAGGCTTGGTCCTTGGGAATTTGTGTTATTTTAGAGGCGTTATCGTTAAGCATGGTAATGATGTTATCTTGATTTACCACCAGAATACCGCTATGGGCGAAATCGAAGATAGCCTGCATAGCTTGAGTGTGCTCGGCGTGAGTTCGTTCGGAAATAGCTAATTGGGCCGCTGTTTCTAGGGCGTAAGTGATACCTTCTTCGGAGTAGATTAAGTGGCCGCGCATGCCTTTTTCTTCGGCTCTTTCGACTACCAAACTGCCTCCTACAATATCTACAATTCCTTTACGACCAAGCTTTTCCAGAATAATGTCAACTTCTTCAGGGTGCTCATAACTGATTTCTACCACATCAAGAGCTAGCACTTGCTTGATTTCTTCTATAGCTGAAAATCTTTGCATGCAGGTTACAATGGCTGCTCGCCGGCTAAATCGAGCTACACTTTTTAATGCTTGTAGCAGATCAAACCCCGTAATTTTGATTTCCACTAATTGACTGGCGAGTTGCCCGGAGAGGAGTTTGGCATTGCCTCCGGAAGCAATAAAAACATCGGCAGCGCCTTGCTGCTCCAGCAACAGCGCTTTTTCTAACGCTTCTTCTAAAACTAGGTCCATAATTTCCAGATTAACGTTCTCTGGAATCTTAGGATTTAGCTCTAGAAAATATTTAGTCAAGCGTGGATAGCTAATAAATGCAATTGTAGGGCGCATAGATAACACCTCGTACTAGTGATGACTAGCTTGTTGATAAAAGAGAATCCGGGCTAAAACCCGGATTTAGTTTGGTCTTAAATTATTCTAATTTACAGCCGCACTGGGCGCAGAACTTGGCACCCTCCAGCTGTTCGGTGTTGCACTCGGGACAAGGTTTAGTCTTTGGCTCTTCGGCTGGGAGCTCGGTTGTATCTTTATCTTGTTGCAGGGGGACACCGCACTTGGCACAGAAGCGGGCATCAGGAATGTTTTCGTGGTTACACTGGGGGCAGGTTCCGGGCTTTATTTTCAGCTCGGCGATTTTGTGTTCGATCTCCACGATTTGTTGCTGCAAGGCATCGATTTCGTGGCAGATGGGGAGCAAGGATTCATAGTCGCCACGGTTTTCTTTGTACATTTGATAAACTAACACACCAAGGGCAGACTGTTTTTTCCCAATCTGATTTTTAAGGTCGTTGATCTCGGATTGTAACCGCAACTCCTGAGTCTTTTCCGCTGCCTTAGCTCCTAGGGAGCTGGCCTGTTGCTTGACCTGATTCCATAAACCCATGAACACAACCTCCTTCTTGCAAATCAGGGCATTACCAGAGTTTGCTCATTATGTCAGGTATAGAAATAGTACCATACTTTTAGGTCTATTTCCACCTTGGTAAGTGTCAGGGTTTGGGAATCAATTAGCATGTGCCTTTTGTCCTACAAAAGCCTATAATGCTTTCTTATAGATATTTAACACGTCTTCATAGTTCAGAGGTTTAAAATCACCCACTGGGCCATTGCTGTGTTCAATGACTGCTTTGGCCATGTCCTCTAACTTTTCTTCCCCTATTCCCACTTCTTTTAGTGTTAGTGGGACTCCTAAGGAGCGGAAGTACTCTCTGGTTTTGTCGATAGCTTCATGGGCAATGGCGTATTTGTCTTTGGTCTTGTCGATGTCCCATACATTTACACCGTATTCCACGAATTTGTCTACTGTCTCATCATCCAGAACGTATTCCATCCAAGGCGGTGTTATGATAGCCAGACCTGCTCCATGAGTTATATCGTAGTAAGCGCTTAGCTCGTGTTCTATTGGGTGCATGCTCCATATGGCATTTTTTCCAAAGGCTAGCAGACCATTAATAGCCAGGCTGGAAGCCCACATAAGATTGGCTCTGGCTTCGTAGTTCTTGGGCTCATCAATAGCCGTTTTTCCATAGGTAAAGCAGGTTTTTAATACGGCTTCTGCCAGCCTATCTTGCAAATAGGCTCCCTTGGTTCTGGTGAAATAGTTTTCGAATGTATGGCTTATGATATCTACTACTCCGGCTGCCGTTTGATTTGTTGGAACTGTAAACGTATAGGTTGGATCTAAGATGGAGAATTTAGGAGCTATTGCCGGATGGCCGTACACTAGCTTTTGGTTTGTTTCTGGGTTGGTTATTACTGCTCCGGAGTTCATTTCGGAACCGGTGGCTGCTATGGTAACTATGGTTCCTATGGGGAGCGCTTTTTCAATTTCGGCGTCACCGGTTACAAGATCCCATGGATCACCGTCATAGTAATAGCCGGCGGCTATTGTTTTGGAACAATCGATGGTGCTTCCGCCACCTACAGCCAATATGAAGTCTATGTCTTTCTCTCTACAGATCTTGATACCTTCGCGGACGCTGCTTATTCTTGGATTTGGGTCGATGCCTCCTAGCTCCCAAAACGCAATGTTGTTGGCCTTAAAAATTTCAACTACTTTATCGTAGACTCCTATTTTTTTGATGCTGCCTCCTCCGTAGACTAAAAGTACCTTGGAACCGTATTTCTTAACTTGATCTCCAAGAGCTTCGATTTGGTCTTTCCCAAACAGTATTTGCGTGGGTATGGAATAATTAAAGTTCAGCATGATATGTTCTCCCTTCGTGACTTTATTATGTTAGCTTTTACTATGCGTGACTAGGATAAAACTTATTGATAAAACTTATTCAACTTAAGTCTTTCAAGATTTATTATCTGTTTTTTGATATACTACTTAGGGCAGCAACAAAAGGGCCTAAAAATAAGTAGGCAACTTTGCGTCTGTTCTTTGGCCTGTAATTGGTAATAATCCAGGCAGGGTAACAGAGGGAGGAATCAATATGATTCGAACAGTCGGCACCATCGCGAGGGGTATTCGGACTCCCATTGTGAAAGAGGGAGACGATGTTATTGCTACTATCGTTGATTCGGTTCTGAAATCAGCGCAAGTGGAAAAGTTTTGCCTGAGAGACAAAGATGTGATCGGAGTAACCGAATCATTGGTGGCGCGGGCTCAAGGCAACTATGCATCTATTGAGGATATTGCCTTGGATACAAAAAACAAGTTTACAGGAGACATAGCTGTTGTCTTTCCTATATTGAGCAGGAATCGGTTTGCTCCGATTTTAAGAGGAATAGCCATGAGCGGCCGCAGGGTTCATTTGTTTCTAAATTACCCAGCTGATGAGATGGGAAATCCATTGATGGATATAGATATTATGGACAAAGCAGGCCTGAATCCATTCGTAGATGTGCTGACCGAGGCTCAATATCGACAGATATTTGGGGATTGTGTCCGGCATCCTTTTACTGGAGTAGACTATGTGAGCTTATATAAGGACCAGAATGTAAACGATAATATTGACATATACCTTACCAACGACGCGCGCACAGCATTGGACTATACAAAGGAGATACTGGTGGCCAATGTACATGAAAGGCGGCGGACTAAGAGGATACTGGAGCAGGCAGGGGCGTTAAATGTGTTGTGCCTGGATGATCTGTTAACTGCACCTATAAATAGTAACGGCTATAATCCGGACTTTGGGTTGCTGGGGGCAAATCTGGCTACGGACAACACTATAAAGCTTTTTCCTCGGGATTGTCAACGGATTGTAACTGAGGTTCAGGCGGCGATTAGGTCTAAAACAGGTAAGCAGGTAGAAGTGATGATCTATGGCGATGGTGCCTTTAAGGACCCCCAAGGGAAGATCTGGGAGCTGGCCGATCCGGTGGTATCGCCCGGTTATACCAAAGGATTGGAAGGCACACCTTGCGAGATCAAGCTAAAGTTCATAGCCGATAACGAGCTCGGCAACTTGGGGCCTGGCAAGATGGCTGAGGCCATGAAGAATAAGATCAAAGAGAAGAAAAGCAACATGGGTGATTCGTCAATGGCATCAACTGCCACCATGGGGACTACACCTAGACAGCTAACAGATTTGCTAGGCAGCTTATGTGATCTAACCAGTGGCAGCGGCGATAAGGGTACGCCTATAGTATTGGTTCAGGGATACTTTGATGACTATTCCACCGAGTAAGTAATATCACAAGGCAATTAGCTAAACAGGGCGGTCTTCTTGGCTATGGTATTTATGCGTAGCTAAGAAGACCGCTCTTGTTTTAGTGAAGCTTGGCAGCATATAAAAGTTATGAGACTGTAACTATTGCCATCTTCTAACTATAAATATATTCTTTTGCGCACATAACAGACGTTAATACAAATGCAAGAAGGAGATTTGCAGAACGGGCGAGAATTTAACTAGTGAACAGTAGTTCAAGGCCTGAACAAATGTACAAAAGTGTAAGCCATGGCGACTATTTCCAGGGATGGCAGGGGGAAGGGGTACGGTCATGACTGATCCTAATCAACGACATTTAATGACTCGGGTAGCATCCATGTACTATGAAGAAGAAATGACACAACAAGAGATTGCTGATCTTATGGGTGTGTCTCGAATCAGGATTGTGAGACTTCTGCAAGGGGCACGGGAACAGGGGATTGTTACTGTAAGTATTAAATCTGAGTTTAAGGAAAACGTGGATATTGCCCGTAGATTAAAAAATGCGCTTGGACTTAGGGAGGTCATTGTTGTCTCCGCTCCCTACAAACCTGAAAACTTGCTGGATACTCTGGGCAAGGCGGCAGGGGAATATGCAGTAAGCAAGCTTAAACCTAATAGGGTAATTGGGATTGCTGCCGGGCGCACAATGAAAGCCATGGTGGACAACATGCCCGAACGAAAAATAAAAGGACTGGTGGTCTGCAATATTGTCGGCGGTCTTTCGGCTTTTGGCGACCAGGGAGCTCAAGAACTGGCCTTTAGGATGGCGTCTCGTTTAGGTGGCGTGTCTCATATTCTCAATATTCCGTTCCGGGTGGACAATTACCACATTAAGGAAATACTGCTGATGGATAGCAGTATCAAAGCGGCTGTCGATGTGGCCAAACGAGCGGACATGATTCTTCTTAGTGTAGGCAGTCTAAATGGCCAGACCGTTAGTGAGGTCTATAGCAATGAACAAGTATATCCCCCGAATGTGCATCAACAACTAAAAGAGGAACAAGCTGTAGGAGAAATGATCGGGCGCTTCTTTGATATTGAAGGTAGACGTGTGTTACCGGAATTGTCCGAGCATCTTCTTGGTCTGGATATTGACCACTTTAAGGAGAACCGGCTGGTGGTTGTGGTAGCTGGGGGCGAGGAGAAGATACTGCCTATTATCGGGGCTGCTAACGGTGGCTACTTTAACAGTCTTGTTACCGATGATGAAACTGCCAAAGCAATACTGGACAGGTGTAAGTAGTAGATAAAAAAAGGAGGAGACAAAGCATGAAAAGTGCACGTTTTATTGGATCAAAAAAAGTAGCAATTGAAGATGTTCCGGCTCCGACTCCGGGTAAGGGAGAGGTGCTACTGGAAGTTGATTACTGTGGTCTCTGCGGTTCGGAGCGGCCTCAATACGAAGAAGGCTATCATCAACACCAGGGCCACGAGCTTGTAGGTACAGTGATAGCTAACGGACCCGGTGCCAATGCTCGCATAGGAGCTAAGGCGGCTGTTTATCTGACTCGTTTTTGCGGTAAGTGTGAGATGTGCCAACAGGGCCTGACTACACTTTGTACAACTATTACCAGCAAAGAAAATATTGGCTGGGCCTGGCCAGGCGGTTTTGCTGAGCAGGTAGTGGCCCCGGAAGAAAACCTCATGTATTTAGAGCCCGGTGTAGATGCGAAAATGGGTGTTCTTCTTCTCGATACTTTAGGAACCCCTTTCCATGGACTTAGGGCAGTAAACGCCGCTGAGGCCAAAGCAGCCTTTGTAGCCGGTTGCGGCGCTGTGGGCTTGGGTGTGATCTGCGTACTAAAGTCTTTGGGGATACCCAAGGTTTATGCTTCTGATCGTCCGGGCTTTAGGTTAAATGAAGCTGAGAAATTCGGCGCCATTCCTATTGACATCACCAAGGAAGATCCGGTGGCTGTTCTCGATGCTATCGGCGGAGTCGACGTGGCTGTAGAGGCTGCCGGTATACCGCCTACGCTTCAAACTTGTATCAGAGTGGTCAAAGGGAACGGCCGGGTACTGGCTTTAGGTGAACAGCCGGAAACCTTTGAGCTGACAGTGGACCTGACTTCGCGCCTAAAAGACCTGTCTATTCATCGCACCTGGTACTTCCCGCTATCAGAGTGGAAAGAGAACGTTAAACTAGCCAGCTCCGGATTCTTCAAGCAAACTGACCGCTTGGTTACCCACGTGTTCCCGTTGGAGAAGATGCAGGAAGCTGCTGACGTCTTTTATTCGGGTCAAGCAGTGAAAGTGTTGGTAACTCCGAAAGCTGATTAGTTTTGGTGGCAGGATGAGTTGAAACACTGTCTTAGGAGGAGGTTCCCCTAGTGAAAGAGATTAAATGGGCTGCCGGCAGTTGGGTTATCGGTGGGCACCGGG
>DUNI01000207.1 GCA_012839445.1 Bacillota bacterium | reverse complement strand
GTCATGGCAAAAGCCAGGTCAATAAAAAACTTCCCGGCTCCGGTCTTATCTAGGAAAGTTCCAAACAGAATAAATAAGTAAACAAACGTAGAGGAAACCCCTAGCGGCACGCCATAAATTCCCTCGGTGGTTAAAAATTGATAAGGGAAAATCCGGCGGACACTGTAGCCTTTATGAGCCAGCAGCCCAGGCATGTACGGGCCAAAGTAAGCATATAACAAGGCAGCCACTGCTACAATGGGTAACGCCAACCCAATGGTGCGACGCGCAGCTTCAAGTACCAACAGCACAGTGATAATACCCAATATTATATCGGTGGTGGTCGGATCCCCGGCCCGCAACACAATATTGTCCATATCAATAAGAATATACAACCCAGCGTACAAGACAGCAGCGATACAAATAATGTCATACCAAGGCAGTCGATCCCGGGCCGACTTTTTGCTAACCGGATACAACAAAAAGATCAGCACCGCCATAAACAACCAGTGGATATCTCGTTGAATAAGAGCAAAAAAAGCGCCGAATTGGGCCGTATATAGATGAAACAGCGAAGCAGCAATGGCAATAATGCTTATTAAAGCAGCAATAAGACCTGTAAATTTACGGGTTTTAGGACCGAAATCTAAGTCCAAGGGAGGGGTTATTTCCTTTTTGGTAACACTAACGGGCTCACCATTCCCATTTCGGTTCTCAGACACAACACCACTTCCTTGTTCATGGAATTATGATCCTGACAAGACAGCAAAGATACTAGCCTTTTTAAGCTGTAAGGTAAGCTTTGTCCCGGGTTGAGCTAGGCGGGCAAGAGGCACTTCTTCCCGGCCGAATATTAGGCGTTGGTTCGCCACTGTACCAACTGCCAGGTGAAGCCTTCCCAAGCGTCTGGGCGCCAGCGCCCGTACCATGTCACCACTAAAATCAAGCTCCGCCCTCGGGTGAAAGTCTAGGCCGGCCCCCATCCACAAATATCGTTCTTCCACCAGCATCAGATTGCCGTTATCATCGCCGGCAAAGACATCCTGCACCGGAGTCTTATCCCAAGAATGCGTATAGTGCAGTTCGAACCGACCATCAACCGGCAAGGGTCGCCGCAGCACTACTTGACCGTCTGAAGAGCACACTTCCACCACTGTTATGGGATAAACCAATACTGCTCCCAGCAGTGCAATACAGAGCACAACGACCCTTGGCCGCACTTTGATCCCTCTCTTTTCTAGCTTTACCTTCTATCCAACTGCCCTATCAGATACAACCGTTATTTCATGGTACCCAGTTCTTTGAAGTACTTTTCGGCCCCTGGGTGCAGATCAATCGAAGTCTGCCAGGCAGTCTCCGGATCCATCTGCAAGGCTGCCGGGTGTACCTCAGCCAGCGATTTCACATTATCAAACAGAGTCTTAGTGATGGTATAAGCCAGTTCATCATCCATGTCCTCATGCACCACAATGACGTTTCCAACTTCCAGCGCCGGAATATCCTCGTCTACTCCTTTGTACGTTCCGGCAGGAATCTTTCCTTTGCGATAATACGGAAATTCGGCCGCCAGTTTATCCATGACGTCTTCCGGCAGTGGAATCAGTTCAATGTCGCGCACTGAGGCCACATCTAGAACTACGGCTCCCGGATAAGCAAAGTTCCAGAACAGAGCATCCACGTTTCCGTCCTTGATGGCAGTAGCAGCTTCAGGCTGAGATAGGAAAGCCACTTTAATATCATCGTAAGTCATACCCATGGCCTTCAAAATCTCCTTGGACGTTGCTTCGCAGCCACTACCGGCGGCGTCTACTGATACTCTTTTACCTTTCATGTCAAGAACACTCTTGATACCGGAACCCTTTAAAGTAAGAATATGCTGCGGCGCCGGGTATACAGTGAACAGTGCTTTAAGGGGGACCTTTTCCTTAAAAGGATCGATGCCGCTGGCAGCCTTGTAAGCTGCGTCACTCATCATAAACCCAAACTGGGACTCCCCAGAACCCACTAACCTTCCGTTCTCAATAGATGCACCGGTGGATTCCGAAACACATTGGAATCCCGGCGTTCTGCTCATGGTGTCAGCAATGGCCCCACCTAGAGAATAATACGCTCCTCCCACACTCCCCGATGCAAATGTCAGATAAACGGTCTCTGTTGGCTCCTCCTTCTTTGTCTCTTCCTTTTCCGCTGCCGGTGGAGTACACCCAGCCAAAACCACTAACAATGCCAACATAACTGCACCAATAAGTAGCCATTGACTTTGTTTTCTCACCATTTAGCACCCCCTGTTTAATCTGAAAACTATAGAGTTCCTAACACTGCCCTTAATATGCGGATCGCACCGCTCTCTCGTAACAGATAGCTCTACTTTAAAGCTAGTCCAAGCAGATCCGCCAGTACGGAGCTGAAAGCCCTGAATGGGTGTAACCATATTTTACCAGAGGATAGGCGCTCATTCAATAGCAAATCAGCTCCAATCTAAATATCCTTCATTACTTTAGTCCTTCATCAACTTACGGCTGCTGAAAACCGTTCGGATACTTAAACACTTTTCCTTCCCAGTTGCGGATAAGCACATGATCTTTCCCCATAGACACTAAATACTGAGGAACAATAGGCGTCTTCCCGTGTCCTTCCGGCGCATTGATAATGTACCATGGTATAGCCAGGCCGGAAGTATAACCGCGCAAATTCTCCATGATTTCCAAGCCGTCTTGAACCGTGGTAACAAAATGGGTGGCGCCTTGTACTGTCTTGGCATGGAAAATGTAGTACGGGCGCACCAAAGCTTGCAGTAAATCATGGCACAGTTTCTTCATAATATAGGGATCGTTGTTGATACCCCTTAACAGCACCGTTTGGTTACCCAGGGCAACGCCGGCTTTAGCCAAACGAAAACATGCTGCCTGTGCTGTTGGGGTAACTTCCTTGGGGTGATTAAAATGGGTATTGATATAAAGCGGTGCGTGTTTAGCAAAGAT
The DNA here is from genome assembly GCA_012839445.1 of Bacillota bacterium. Lineage (GTDB taxonomy): Bacteria > Bacillota > DTU030 > DUMP01 > DUMP01 > DUNI01. Next base: position 11,798 of record DUNI01000207.1, on the reverse strand, counting down.
GTCGCACAGCTCTTTGGTGATTCTTTGGGGCAATGTTACCGGGGTGGCACTGCCGATGCGCTTCACTTCCACGTGGGGAATACTGCTTAATTCAGATAAAATCCAGTCGATTTTTTCATCTTCCAATGTGAGCGGGTCGCCACCGGTAATTAACACGTCTCGTATTTCCGGATTAGCCCGGATGTAGTAAAGTGCGGCCTCGATATCCTTGTCCTCGGCCGGATGATCTACCTCACCGATATTGCGCCGCCGCTGGCAATGCCGGCAAAACATGCCGCACTGATTGGTCACATTTATGATCAGCCGATCCGGATAGCGGCGGGTAATGCGCGGTGCCGGCGAGGTGTATTCTTCGGCCATGGGATCGGCCAGCCCTTCCACGTCCAATAGCTCTTGGATGTTGGGCACGGCTCGCATACGGATCGGGCAGGTTGAATCATTAACTGACATTAGGGAAGCGTAGTACGGTGAAATGGCCCACCGGTAATGACTCCCCACCTCTTCTATTTGCTTCTTCTCCTCAGGAGTAAGATTAATCAACTGTTCCAATTGCCCGACATCAGAAACTCGGTTCGTTATCTGCCAATGCCAATCATTCCATTCTTCTTCGGTAGCGCCAAAAAACTCCTTGAGCTCCTGTTCGCGTTGTTCGAACTGGGCGGCTAAAGCTAAGCCGCTTTCTACTTTTTCCCGGGCTGCCAGATAGGGTGCAATGCGCCCTTTAAGTTCTTCTGCCCGCTCAAGGGCAATGGTTCGTTTATCTAGCTCGGTTAATGTCATTACAACTGCACCTCCAGCAAACTCCTCTTTGACAGGAGGGCATACCTATGCTAAACTGAATTTGGTACGCGATCCTGCAGAGGGCAATAAAATGCCTGGGCCATGGTTTGTGTGCGCAAACCGAGGCCGGATCGTAACCGGACGCAGAGACCACACCTTATGTGGTCTCTATTTTTTTGTTCAAGACCGCTGCAACTAATGCATAAATGGACTTTATATCACCTCCTCTGATGATTTATAGGTTTATATTATGTTGTTAGAACCACCTCCCGGCAGGTAAAAAACATCGTGCTTCTGAGCAATTTCCTCCAACTCGTCTAAACAGGTCAAAGTCTTGTCCTTGTCCCGACGACCCACAGCCGTAAGAAGAGCGTTGACAACGGAAAGAGGAGCCACAAAAGATTCGATAAAAGACCCAAGATTGCTGGTTGCAGTTAGAGTAATATCGGCCATTTGTCCCAGCGGTGAGATGACATTGTCTGTTAGAGCCAGGGTCTTGGCTCCTTTAGATCGTGCGTATGCAAAGCCTTCAACCACTATGCGAGTATAACGGGGAAAGCTGATACCAATTACTAAATCCTTCGGCTTCACAGGTGCCAATTCCTCAAAAATACTGCCCAAGCCTTGGGGGATTACATGCACGCATTTCCCAATCATCTGAAGATAAAAAGCTAGAAAATGGGCCAGTGAATGGGCACTACGGCTCCCTAAGACATAAATGTTTTCCGACTGGATAACTGCTTCCACCGCCGCGTTAAAAGTCTCTTCCTTAAGATCCTGTAGGCTGCGCCGTAAGTTCTCTAAATCGGTTTCCATAACTTCACGCATTACCGATTGGTTCTTACCTTGGTCGCCGGAGGCTGACATCCTCAGCCTGGTGGCAGTACTTAAGCGATCCCTAACCATATCCTGCAACACAGTCTGTAACTGGGGCCAACCTTGATAACCAATAGCATAAGCAAACCGGACTACTGTGGATTCACTGACGCCCACCAAAGCCCCGACACGTGCTGCCGTAAGAAATGCCGCTTGATCATAATTAGACAGGAGAAATTCGGCCAAAGCACGCTGAGCCTCTGAAAACTCATTAATGTCTCTTTTGATCCGTGCCTCCAAACTGACATCGTTACTATTCATAGTACACCCTTTCTGCATCAGTAATTGCATCTTCCACTAATTATGTACGCAGTATATCCTGCACTAGTTTATGTATTCTATGTTATTTATAAAATTCCTTCTTTTTTGTGGATAATTATGGATAAGTTTGTTAGTACCTGGTTTCTCTAAGGATTAATGCCAGGCGGAGGTTCCACTTCCACCCCGCTGTAATAGTGCTTTAGTATGGTGGTAAAATCTTTACCTTGTTTAGCCATACCGTTAGCCCCATACTGACACATGCCAACGCCATGGCCTTTACCATAGGTGGTGAACACAACCTTGCCTGCTTCGTCCAGTCGCCAGGTAAAACCGGTAGAATTTAGACCCAGCCGTTTGCGCACCTCGGTACCGGCCATGGTTGCGGTACCAACCCGCAGTTCTTTTACCCGTCCGCTTCCGGTACGCTCCAGCACTTGTAAGTCCAAGCCACCGCTTACCGGAACAGCTACCTTTTCCTCTAGCTGTTGTTCCAAGTCCTTAAAGGTAAAGACCGCTTCAGTTTCCAAATGAGGACTGCTATCATATTGGCATTGAACCGATTTTAGATAAACCACATCATTACCCCAAACTGCTTTGGCGTCTTCTGTGCCTAAGTTACCACAACTGGCATGATATACCGGATCAATAAGTTCGTGATCATAAGTAATTACAAGCCCGTAGGTGGACGCCACTACATCACTAAGTTTTAAATAATACTCCGGATATGAAAAGACTCCCCAGCGCCGCCGCAGTTCCTTTTCGCCTAAATAAGCCTGACAGCAACTAGGTTCAGTACAAATGTCGGCTTCGGGATGTTTGGCACAACCACTGCCGCCATATGCTTTAAGACGCCTTAGAGCATAGGTTCGTGCTGCCACTGCTTGGGCTTTAAGTGCTTCCTCTTCGAATTTGGCTGGCATTTCACCAGCTACCACTCCGACTAAATAATCCTCCAGCCACATTTCTTTAAGCTGATCATCATCAGCAAAAAATACCTTAAGTGCCGGACCCTTTTCCACTAAATCTGCTCCTTGTTTAGATTCTGGTGTCTGAGGAGCCAGCGACGGACGCGGATAAAAGCTTACAATAGCTGCTGGCACCACCAAAACAACAACAAATACCAACAGCCCGGTCACTATTAACATGTTCCGCAAAAGCGCTTCCCCCTCCACATTGCAGCTAAGGCACTTTGCTGCAAGGCTGCTCTTTGACATCTATATGAGACAGCCGGAGGGGGTATGCGTTACTTTAAATTTTTCAACTGACGAGAAACATAACGATATAAGTTGTAAAATCCGCCCACAATAGCAACCAGAACCAACAACGTGGAAAAAACGCTTCCGGTACCATAGCGGGCATCAACCCAGCTGCCAAAATAATAGCTGGCAATGATGCCGATGGCAATACCTAAGGTAAACGTGCTTGCGGTTAGGATCCATCGAACCCGGCTGCGCATAAGCCAGCCTCCTTTCCGCTGGCTCACCACTCAAGCGGCAATTCATTGGTGAGGCCAAAGTGGTACTTAAGACCGCTGACGATGCGACGGGCTGCCTGACCGTCGCCGTATGGGTTTGCCGCCTGGGCCATACAACCATAGGCCTGCTCATTGGTCAAGAGCTCTTTAGTTACTGACACCACTTTCTCCTTGTCTGTTCCTACCACCTTCACTGTCCCTGCTGCCACTGCCTCCGGGCGTTCGGTAACATTGCGTAACACCAATACCGGTCTTCCTAAAGACGGAGCCTCCTCTTGGATGCCACCGGAGTCACTTAATATCATATGCGAGCGCGCCATAAGATTAGCAAAATCTGCATAACCCAACGGATCCAATAAATGGACACGGGGACAGTCGCCTAAGATACGCCGTACAGGCTCTTGTACCTTAGGATTTAGATGTACAGGGAAAATAACAGCTAGATCTCGATGTTGGGCTGTCAGCTCCGCCACCGCCCGACAAACATTTTCCAGCGGCTGTCCCCAATTCTCCCGCCGATGTGCTTCCACAACTAGTATTCGGTATCGATCCCAATCCCATGCCCTCAAAGTAGGATGGCAAAACTGATAGCTCTCATCCACAGTCAGAAACAACGCATCGATAGCCGTGTTTCCAGTGATCTGAATGCACTTTGAGGGCACACCCTCTTTGATTAAGTTGTTACGGGCCAGGTCCGTCGGGGCAAAATGCAGATCTGCCAATACACCGGTTAGACAACGGTTTATTTCTTCCGGATACGGAAAATACTTAACTCCCGTCCTAAGACCGGCTTCCACATGGCCCACCGATACTTGCCGGTAAAAAGCAGCCAATGCCGCCGCAAAAGTAGTGGAGGTATCACCGTGAACCAGCACCATATCGGGACTTTCAGTCGCCAGTACTTCGTCTAATCTTATCAAAATGCGGCAGGTAATCTGGGTTAAGCTCTGACCGGCTGCCATGACATCTAAATCATAGTCAGGTCGAATAGAAAATAGATCCAACACTTGATCCAGCATCTCCCGATGCTGGGCTGTCACCACTACTTTAGAGTCAAACTCCGGCTCTGCCGCCAGAGCTTTCACTACCGGGGCCATCTTTATGGCCTCCGGGCGCGTACCAAATACCGACATGATCTTGATCTTAGCCATTTGCATAACTCCTCTTCTAACCAGATGCTGTTAAATAAAACCAGTACATAACTATGTAACAACTACAGCAAAAAACGGAGGTCCTGTTGGGGCCTCCGTATCTTAAAATCACTTACTAGCCATGTATATCCCGACTGCTATGCCTTGTAACCAACAATTCCCCACTGGACCGGCCAATAGCCAGGGTCAGACCTAAACCCACCAAAAGAAGGGTCACGGCCACCAGTCTCGAACTCACATCAGCCAAGGCCACTGCACTTAAGCCAAAGCACCCGCTGACAAAATAAAGTATGATCACTGCTTGGCGCTGATTTAATCCCAAAGCCAATAGCCTGTGATGCAGATGTCCTTTGTCAGCCTGGAAAATTGATCGCCCATGAACAAAGCGGCGGATAATGGCTAAACTCGTATCTAATATTGGTAACCCTAGGGCCAGCATGGGCACAGCCAAAGCAATAGTAGTGGCGCTTTTCACAGTTCCCTGGATAGCCACCGCTCCCAACACAAAGCCCAACAGCATAGACCCAGTATCGCCCATAAATATACGTGCCGGATAAAAATTGTAGGGTAAAAAACCCAACGCCGCCCCGGCAATGGCAGCGGTAATAAGCATAACGTAGGGCTGTCCTTCTTGCCAGCCCACCAACAGTAGCGTCACAGATGCAATGCTTCCCACTCCGGCTGCTAAGCCATCCAAGCCATCAATCAGATTCATGGCATTAGTCACACCTACCAGCCAGAAAACGGTTAGCGGTACACCCCAATAGCCAATATAGCTCATGCCCGGGAAAGGAGCGTGGGCCCAAGGATTAGAAATCCAATCCACCACATTGCCTGTAGCTACCAAAACTACAGCAGCTGCAATCTGCCCAGCTAGCTTAAGTTTGGCCGGCAACTCCAAATAGTCATCGGCCACACCTACAGCAACAATGATTAGCGCTCCGTACCAAAGTTCTAATAGCTGTTGCCAATCAGGGATATCTGCCACCACGGCGACTACTCCTATGGCCACTGTAAACCCAGCAAAAATCGCCAGGCCTCCCAGCCGTGGAGTAGGTTTATCATGAATATGGCGTCCGCCCGGCTTGACGTCCGGCTGATCAACAGCCCCAGTACGTTTAGCCAAGCGACACACCGCCGGAGTCGATAAATATGCAATTACAGCTGCCAAAGCAAAGCCCATACCTGCTGCTAACACAGCAAACACCTCAATTACAACACTGTCTATCCCAATTTTACCCGTCTTACCTGCTGCTTGTCAATTACTAGCTGTGGAGCTATCGTGGGGAAAGATATCCTTTGGCCTCTAATTTGGCTATATGATCGCGTAAAGCCTCATCTAAGTTAACTCCGTGTTGCTCTTCTAATACAAACATCATGGATACTGTGGTTTGGGCTACGTCTAGCAATTCTCGGGCAATAACTTGCATGGCCTGTTCTTCAGACAAAGTTATTCGCTCTCCGTTTAAGCCACGAAATTTGCCTACTGCCTGCGCCAGTTCACCTGCTTCCTCCAACAGCTTTACCAGCGTCGACTCCAAAGTAGGCTTAAGTCGATCTAGTTTCGGCAGCAGGATTCCTTTTTCCTGCACCGGTATCTCCTCCCTCTAACCTAACAACTTCTACACCTGCTTCAGCTAAAATAGCCTTAGCCAGCTTATCGGGATAATTACCACAGTAGACCACACGCTTTATTCCGGCATTAACTATCATTTTTGCACACAAGGAACACGGGTAGTCAGTGGAATAAAGAGTCCCACCCCTAATGCTAACCCCATGCACCGCCGCCTGAATGATAGCATTTTGTTCGGCATGAAGACCGCGGCAAAGCTCATGACGCTCGCCGGCAGGGACTCCCAATCGATCCCGCTCACAACCCACATCGGCACAATGAGCCAATCCTGCCGGTGCCCCGTTATAGCCTGTAGTTAAAACCCGCCGTTCTTTAACCACAATAGTTCCCACTCGCCGTCGCAGGCATGTGGATCGACGGGCCACTACAATGGCAATATCCATGAAATATGTGTCCCAATCGGGCCTGATCCTGCTCTTAACGGGTTCCATATAAACGATCTCCAGCATCCCCTAAGCCAGGGACAATATATGCCTGCTCGTTAAGATACTTGTCCACAGCAGCAGTATAAACAGGAATATCCGGATGAGCTGCACAAAAAGCTTTGATGCCTTCAGGAGCGGCAATAACGCACATTAGTTTAATACTCTGAGCTCCTCTGGCCTTTAAGGAATTAACCCCGGCCACAGCCGATCCACCTGTGGCTAGCATGGGATCTACTAAGATAATTTCTCTCTCACCGATGTCCGCCGGCAATTTACAAAAGTATTCCACCGGTTCCAACGTCTTTGGATCTCGGTACAAGCCAATGTGTCCCACTTTGGCCGCCGGAATCAGCCGTAAAATCCCTCCCACCATACCAAGACCAGCTCTTAAGATAGGCACCACCGCCAGTTTTTTTCCAGCCAGTACGTGTGTTCGGGCTGGACCAATAGGTGTTTCCACTTCTACCTCTTCCAAGGGTAAGTCCCGGGTGACCTCGTAGGCCATGAACATGGCCACTTCTTCTATCAGCTCGCGAAATTCTTTGGGCCCAGTGTCCTTGTCACGAATAAGAGTGAGTTTGTGCTGAATCATAGGGTGATCTAATACATGAACAGTAGCCATGGTCATCTTCCTTTCCCTAGGCCTAAGCGGTGCAACAACGACGAGCAATTACTAATGTGACACCGCTTAGATGAGAATAAATCCTTCTTTGTCTTAAGAAAACCCGACAATCAGTTAATATCTTTTCGCTTGATTAGTAAGTAGGTTATCTGGTTTGGACAAGAATTAAGTTTTTCTCCCTGGATACAAAGGATAAGCTGCACATAGCTTACGCACCCGTACCTGCAGCTCTTCCTTGGTCCCTGGATCGTCATACCGGGTCAGGCCCTGGGCAATTATGTCAGCAATCTCATCCATGTCATCTGTTGTCAGCCCTCGGGTAGTCATGGCCGGGGTTCCGAGCCTGAGACCACTGGTAACAAAAGGGCTCTCTGGATCATAAGGGATGGTATTTTTATTAACTGTGATTCCAATCTCATCCAGCATGGCCTCAGCCTCTTTGCCAGTAAGCTTTTGCGGCCTTAAGTCCATTAACAGCAGATGATTGTCTGTACCGCCGGACACCAGGGTAAAGCCACGGTTTGCTAGCCCCTGTGCCAACGCTTTAGCATTGGCCACCACTTTTCGCTGGTATTCCTTGAACTCAGGAGCCAACGCCTCCTTAAAGGCCACCGCCTTGGCCGCTATAATATGCATAAGCGGCCCACCCTGGATCCCTGGAAATACAGCTTTGTCCACAGCTTGGGCATACTTCTTACGACATAAGATCAGGCCACCTCGCGGCCCACGTAGGGTCTTATGGGTGGTACTGGTTACAAAATCAGCCATCGGTATCGGGCTTGGATGTAATCCGGCCGCCACCAAGCCGGCTATATGGGCCATATCCACCATTAAATAGGCGTTCACCTCACGCGCAATAGAGCCAAAGGCTTCAAAATCAATTGCTCGCGGATACGCGCTGGCACCGGCCACAATCAGGCGGGGTTGCTCCCGTCGGGCAATGTCCCGTACTTTTTCATAGTCAATACAGCCTGTCTTTTCATCTACACCGTAGTCGACAATGTTGAACCACTTGCCGGATAAATTAATGGGATGGCCATGGGTTAAGTGTCCGCCATGGCTTAGACGCATGCCTAAAATAGTGTCTCCTGGATTTAAGACTGCAAAGTACACTGCCATGTTAGCCTGGGCACCGGAGTGGGGCTGAACATTGGCATGTTCGGCATTAAAAAGCTTGCATGCCCGCTGCCGTGCCAGTTCTTCGGCAATATCTACAAACTCACAGCCTCCGTAGTACCGGCGACCAGGATAGCCCTCGGCATATTTATTGGTCAAAATCGACCCTTGAGCCTCCAACACCGCTTCACTGACAAAATTCTCCGAGGCAATCAGCTCTAAATGGCTCTGCTGTCGTTTAAGTTCGTGTTCAATGCTAGTGGCCAGTTCTGGATCCACCTGTTGTAATGACCCCACCGGCATCCCTCCTTTTTAAAGTACATTCTTTCGTTACAGACGTTATTTCTTATCTGGAGGCAGCTTTGTGCCTGGTTTGGCATACACAGCCCGCCTGCCTCCTATTAGTCGCGGACGGGTTCGGGCTGCTACCAAACAAGCTTCACCAATCTGAGTTACTGACAGTCGTGTAGGGACTGCCACCGGTTTTAGGTGCATCCCGATTAATGTGTGTCCTATATCTAATCCGGCTTGGGCCTGTATTTCTTCTACCAGCACCGGATCACGAAATAGATCCATAGCCAAAGCTGCCAACGAACCTCCGGCATGAGATATAGGATACACCATCACCTGCTCCAGGTGATAATGTTTCAAAGTTGCCCGTTCCACCACCAAAGCCCGGTTCAAATGCTCGCAGCATTGTATGGCCAGGCAGATTTCCTTCTCAGCTGAAATTTTCATCAGTGGCTGCAAAATGGCCTCCGCCACCTCTATACTACCAGCGCTACCTATACGTTGGCCTAAGACTTCACTGGTACTACATCCTACTACTAAAATATCGCCTGGCTCCAGCTGGGCGCGCTGCAACAGTTCCCGCGCGGCCGTGTCCACCAACAGACTGATGTCTTGCAGCACCCTTATTCCCTCCCGTACTTACGCTCCACAGCAGATATCTTATCTAATCGGTTCACATGACGACCACCCTGCGGGACTGCCGCCAGCCAAGTGCGAACAATTTCTAACGCTAACCCCACACCAACCACCCTAGCCCCAAGCACCAAAATGTTGGCATGATTGTGTTCGCGACTGGCACGAGCAGAAAACGTGTCCCCGCAGAGTGCAGCTCGCACCCCCGGAACCTTATTAGCCACCATGGACATCCCAATACCGGTGCCGCAAACCAAAATCCCACCGGAAACATCCTTCCTGGCCACAGCCTCAGACACAGCCAAGCCAAAGTCAGGATAATCACAGGAATCGGTGTTATGGGTACCAAGATCCTCATAAGCCAGTCCTTGTTCATCTAGATATGATTTTATTGCTTCTTTCAGTTCATAGCCGGCATGATCACTGCCAATAGCGAGTTTCATCTTTTTCACCTACCCTGCTATAATTTACCCCAAGATATAGTACTTCTTTCCTCTGGCTTTATTTCCTTCCCTCTGAAGGAAAATACTTGGGTGCCGGTCGGCGCCCAAGTATTTCATAGCTTGACATCTGCCCCCATAACCCCAACAATCCCATCCTGATCACGAACAGGCATCGCTAGGGTTACACAAGGACGATAAGTAGCCGATGAAATATAAATATCTGTTTGTACCTTTTGTCCTTGCCGTGCTTGCTGGAACCAAGGCCGGTGGGAAACGTCTAAGTTTACATCCTCTTCGGTAATAGCTGCTACCTTCCCATCAAGGCCAACTACAAACATAAGTTCCAGAAACGGATGAAGATCCAGTTTGTTATGCAATATCTTTAGTTTTTCGTCGGGAGTTGTGTTCACAAACGACAGATCTGTGCTCAGTGGTTCTATTACTTGCCACCCCTGTTGTGCCTGTTTTTGAACCACTTCTTCCGGTATGTTCAAATTGCCAAACTTTCGGGTAAGCCCATATAATCGGTTAGCCATCTGGGCCAATCTCTGAGACGCTTTGGCCATTTCTTCCACACTGGCTGTTTGTTCTTCCACTGAAGCAGCTGCTTCTTGGCTACCGGCTGCTGTATGTTGCGCGCTTTGGTTTACACCGTTCATAAGGTTGGCCACATCGGTAACTCTTTCTACCTGGTCGTTGATATGCTCCGTAATTTGGCCCACCTTCGAACGGAGTTCTCCTAAAACTGTGTGCATTGCAATAAGCGCTTTCCGGGCAGAATCAGACTGAGCTGCTGCTGCCCGTGATTTCTCTGCCTGCTCATCCATAGCCACCGCCAGCGCACTGTCTTCTTCGTGGATACGGCCCAAAATAGTAGTTATTTCCTTAGCCGCTTCCGCCGCCTGCTCGGCTAGCTTTCTAATTTCAGATGCCACCACGGCAAACCCGCGTCCCTGTTCCCCAGCCCGGGCTGCTTCAATAGCAGCATTGAGAGCCAAAAGATTGGTTTGTTCACTGATCTGGGTCACACTGTCTACAATAGCCCCTACTTGGCGCGTACCTTCTGTGTGCCGCCGCACATCATCAGCCAGGAGTTCGCTGCGCCCGGCCGTATCTTCCACTGCCTTAAGGAGCACCTCTAAAGCTTCCTGGCTAGTGACAATATCAGATGCCACCTTTTCCGCTGCCTGCTCACTCTCTTTAACCCTGTCGGCAATAGCAGCAGCACCGGCGTTCATATGACCTGTTTTTTCCACTGTGTTTTTAGCTGCCTCAGCCTGTCTGGTAGCCTGATCAGCCATTTCCTGTACCACTTCTGCAATCTGGCTCATAGCAGTCTGAGTCTGGCCCGTGCCTGACTCCAACTGACCAGCCGAGGTCCGCATCTGGTCAGCTGCTATTTGCAATTCCCCTAAAACCTGCTGTAGCCTAGCTGCCAACTCTTTAAGCGGTTCAGCCAGCTCTGCTGCCGGACCTACCAGGTTTTCCGGCAAAACAGCATACGTTTCTCCCGCTGCCAACGCCCGAACGTAAACAATCACATCTCTAAGTGCCTGTCGTTGCCAAACACTATCTAACCAAACAAAACCCAGTGCAATTACCAACCACCATAAAAATAAGCCCATTCCCACCGGCATCCCAGCCGTCGTTAAGCGAACTTGAAGCCAAACAGAACCGCCACCACACAAAATAGCGAGAACAAAAGCAAGTAACGCCCGCCCTAAACTTTGCCCCTTCTTGTTCAAGGATCTGCCTCCTCTTCCTTTTTGTGCGACAAAGGCAGATATTTTCACCCCCATAGTAAGGTGTAAGGTCAAAACTCTGCATGCAGCATAAATTCGGCATGAAGGAACAAATTTCCTGCCTTTATTTCCCTGTTGAGTCTATTTTCTTAATATGCTCTACTACTGGTTCCATGAGGATTTGTAGTTGCCGACGTACCTTTCTATAGGTTTCCTCCCCTTGCCCAAATGGGTCAGCTACATCTTGGTCTAAAGTCGTATCTTTGGCAGCCAGTGATGCCAACTCGCCTAGGCTCCAAACCCTATCCCTGGCACTGGGTTCCATAGACAGAACCTGTTCTTTCTGATAGC
>DUNI01000206.1 GCA_012839445.1 Bacillota bacterium | reverse complement strand
TCGCGTAAGAAATCCATAGCTTGCTTGATGTTTTCCTTAGCTTGGTACGTGTGGTCACCGCCGGCCCATCCCCCACACATTCTCGCAGCCTTTTGTCCATCTGCCTCCCCCCTAAGAAAAGAATGTGATGGGTCCCTTATTACATATTAATATGAAACTCGCGTCCCAATATCTTCTCTCTGGGAGTAGGTTCTCCTGCTTGGGGATGAAGAAAACGGACATGGACAGCAAAAAATCCGGAAGTGCGAAGATTGTGATATCGCGCGTTGGATTAAGCCCAAAAAGGGGATTTATAACGAGAGGCGACAGTCACTTTAATAAACTGCAACTGTCGCCTTTATTTCTTAACTTAAGCGTTGAGCTATTGCTAGGGCCAGAATTTTTGTGCCGATAAACAATGCTTCCTTATCGAATGTCATGGTGGGATCATGGAGCCCCGGGGTTAGATCAGCACCAAGGCAAAGAAAGGCGGTCTTGAGCTCGGGGTAAGCAACCTTAAATTCGTGGAAGTCGTCACCGCCGGAGGTGGGGATGGGTTCGAGTAGATTATCCGAACCGAGGACAGCCGAAATAGCTGCTTCCAGATTGGCCATCGTTTCCGGTGTGTAAGACGATGTGGGTACCATACTCAGTAGTTTGATTTCTGCTTCTGCTCCCACAGCTGCAGCGCCATGTTTGCAGGCTGTCTTTACCTTGGACAAGATTTCGTCCATGGTTTTGTTATCTTGTCCCCGCATGTCTATCGTTATTACGGCGCGATCAGGAATAATGTTAGTGGCGATCCCGCCGCCGGCAATTTTGGTTACTTTGGCCGACCAACTATCTATAGGGTTGGCCCACAGACAGTTGATACCTAAAGTTGCCATGGCTGCGGCATCGATGGCATTAACCCCCAGGTGAGGACGGGAACCATGGGCAGCACGTCCGGAGAATGTTACTTCAGCTGCGCCACTGGAGTTATGAAGCAATGCCGAAGCTGCCTGCCCTAGACGAGCATCATGAATGGGACGCAGGTGAAGTCCGTAAAGCTCATCCAGATCGTTCCCAGCACCTGCTTCTATCATGGTTTTGGCACCGGTGAGCAGCTCTTCTGCCGGTTGAAAGATTACTTGTATGTTTCCCTTACGAATAAGATTCAGTTCCTTAAGGGTGCGAATAGTCCACAAACCAATGGTAGCATGGGCATCATGACCGCAGGCATGGACATAATAGGTTTCGCCGGCTTCGTTTTTGTAGGGCAAGGCGTCTATGTCTGCGCGCAAGCCCACCGTGGGGCCATCTTCAGTACCTTTTAGTTCGGCAATAAAGCCGGTTTCAGTAACGTCCCGTACAGAAATGCCTGCTTCTTTTAGTTGGGCTTTAATATAAGCCGCAGTTTTGAACTCTTGATATCCCCATTCAGGTATCGCATGAAGATCCGTGTAAGTGTTCACAATATCGTCGCGGTGTTTATCTACCGCTTGGCTAATTTGATTCTGCAAATATTTTTCCTCCTTTTCTTATTCAATGGCTAGTAATTCTAGGTTGACTTGATTTTGGCTTGGAGTTTGGTTCCAAGCCAAAAAGGGCAGTAATCTTTATGACTTACAAAACAATTCTATTGTACCATCCTGTAGTTAATCATGCAAAATAACAAAAACTCGGTGTACAGGAGGGTAGGGGCTACTCTAGCACCTCACCCAAAGGGGTGAGGAAAAATAATCTGCGCAACTAACCCGTTCGGGGAATTGCCCCGGACTTTTTGATGCAATAGCATGGTAATTAAGGTAGACCAACGATAGAGGTTCCTAAAATAGCTGCTAAGGCTTAGTAGGTATGAAATACTATCCAACGAGTGTGCAGGGGGATATACCGATGAGTAACCATGATGAAATGCCTAACAGGGGACAGTCCTCGCTGGGTATGCCCGAAAATGTAGCCGGACTGTTGACTTATACCTTCGGATTTGTTACAGGTATCTTGTTTATTGTACTGGAAAGAGAAAGCCGGCTTGTTAAGTTCCATGCGGTGCAATCAATTCTATTTAGTTTGGCATACTTGGTGGTTGCCTTAGCCCTGCGGCTTATTCCTGTGCTGGGCTGGATCATCTACCTGTTACTAACACCCCTGGGATTAATCGTATGGATAGTACTGATGCTGAAGGCCTACCGGTTTGAATGTTTTGAGCTACCGTTAATTGGTGAAATTGCTCGAACCCAATTGTAGAATAGCCTGAACAAGAATGGCAATATTGCAATAGTCTTACGCAATGAAGCCAAAGCATTTCACGCGGTTGAGGGATAAATTAAAGGCAGAGCCCATGTGAAAGTTTTACTCAGGGGTCAAAAAGATCGGGAAGTAAGTAGGTTACGAAACCAAGGAGGGATGATCGATGAACAAGTTAAGAGCGTTGTTGGCCTTGTTACTACTTGTGGTTCTGGTGGCCGGATGTGG
>DUNI01000205.1 GCA_012839445.1 Bacillota bacterium | reverse complement strand
AACGGAAAACCTGAGGTAGTGGCAGTGAAGATTGAGCCTGAAGTCGTGGATCCCGATGATGTGGAAATGCTGCAGGATTTGATTATGGCGGCCACCAACGAAGCCATCCGACAATCCCAGGATATGATGTCGAAGGCCATGGCTCGCTTTACTACCGGGCTCAACATTCCCGGTTTCTAACAGGTAACGCTACCGGAGTAAACGTAGAAAGATGGCGCCGGCTAAATGCCCGGCGTCAAATTGTTAAGAGGGGGCCTGTTTATGTATTATCCTGAACCCATGGGCATGCTCATTGCTGAGCTAAGAAGGCTGCCCGGTATCGGACCGCGAACGGCCCAGCGGTTGGCCTTTCATATTTTAGATTTGCCCCAAGAAGAAGCCAATCGATTGGTAGCTGCCATTGTAGAAGCGCGGGAGAAAGTCAGTCACTGCTCTATCTGCGGCAACTTGGCCACAGAAGATCCGTGTACGCTGTGCAATAATCCCCGACGCGATCAAAGCTTGATTTGTGTAGTTCAAGACCCCCGTGATGTGGTAGCCATGGAAAGAACCCACGAATACAAGGGTTTGTACCACGTGTTAGGCGGCGTTATTTCCCCGATGGAGGGCATTGGCCCCAATGAGCTTAGAGTAAAAGAATTGATTACGAGACTGCAGGATGGCAGCGTAAAAGAAATAGTTTTGGCTACCGATCTTAATGCCGAAGGAGAAGTCACAGCTACTTACCTGGCTCGTCTCATTAAACCTCTAGGGATAAAAACTACCCGGTTAGCCCACGGTTTGCCTGTAGGCGGAGATTTAGAATATGCTGATCAGGTTACCTTGGCCAAAGCGTTGGAGGGCCGCCGGGAATTATAAATATATCTGATCTTGGTTATACTCCTGGATGAAAGTAGCAATCCAGGAGGGTATAGGATGCCGGTAGCATACGAAAATATCAAGAATATGTTGCAGAGAGCTGCTCAGATGGCCGAAACCATGCTGGAGCGGTTGCCTGTGGAAAAACCAACGGAAGCAAATCTAATGGAGCAGTTGGATCGGGCACGGGTGGAATGGCAATTGGCGCACCGTTACTTTGAGACCGCAACCGATCCTGATCTGGTAGATTATGCCATCTACAACCTGCAGGCAGCAGAACGCCACTATGCCTATTTGCTGAAACAAGCTCGCCAACAAAGCTAAGAACTTACGTGCGCCAAGACCAGGCATATTCTGCTCCTATTTACCGTATAATGTCCTGAGACAAGGTAAGCAGCTTGTTACCAGGGAGGTAGATACCTTGACACCCGATATTAATATAAATATTATTATTGCCTATGCATTTGGGCTTTTTCTCCTCTATCTTATCGGGCGGCTGTTTTTGGTACCGTTAAAAATTGTAATGCGCTTGGTGTACAATGGTTTGATAGGCGGGATAGCTCTTTGGTTACTAAACTTCATGGGTTCGTTTCTGGGCATTTTCATACCTATTAATCCTATAACAGCTCTTACAGTTGGTTTTCTCGGTCTACCGGGTATATTACTGATCTTTTTATTGCAGCACCTGTCGATTTAATCCAACATTTCAATGATTACTACAGCAAAATAGTAGTATAGCTTCAAAGCCTGTAGCTTAAAACTGCAGGCTTTAACATTGCAGCAGGGGAAATACGACCCTACCCCTTTTGGGTGAGGCTGATTTTTTCGCTAACCTACCCCTTTTGGGTGTGTTGAAATATGAAGAAACAGGCTATCATTGAAGGGAGTCAACCGAAAGAGAGTTTATCCGTGCACCTGCTACTGGGAATTAATGACAAGGATGTGATATAATGGAACAAGATAAAAATAACACCCAAGAGAGGGTTGAGGTTTATGGGGAGGCCTAATGGGTTGTCGGAAGCAACAACGAGTCTTTTAGACTGCAGCAGTGATGGCATAAACATAATAACTTTAGGGGACTTCGATATTCAGTACCAAGGACAGTCGTTGTTAACTTCGATACAGCGTTGTTATAAGCTATTAGAACTCTTGCGATATTTTATTGTGTTCCGCAATAGACGTATGTTGCCGGAGACAATCATTGAAAATCTTTGGCCAAGCGTTGACTGCAGCGATCCAAAGAATGTTCTGCGTGTACAAGTATACCGGTTACGGAAAGTCTTGGAGGAGATGGCCGTTATCTCTAAAAGTCAACAGGAGCTATGTTTGAACCTAACTTATTCCAATGGATATTACCTGTTTGAGGTTGGGGCTCACTGCCAGTTGGATACAGATATCTTTGAGGCTGCTATAAGACGAGCTGAGTCGGTAGGGGAAAAGGAAGGATTCAGCATCGATTTGTATGAACAAGCGTTGACCTTGTACAATGGCCAATATATGGATGGTGCCATAAACAATGAGTGGCTTATTCCTTTACAAAACCGTTATCATCGTCTTTATCTGCAAACATTGCACCGTTTATTGGAAAAGATGGCTTCCATGGAATTGTATCAAGAAATTACCGAAGTTTATGAAAAAGTTCCATGGAAGCCATCTTTTCCAATAAACGGTGCAATGTTTGCAGATAAAGACGATGATAACGGTTTTGTAAAGGAATAAGCCACTCATTGTTT
>DUNI01000204.1 GCA_012839445.1 Bacillota bacterium | reverse complement strand
TATTATTTCCTTACTCTTTATCGTGGTGATTATCGGGCCGTGTTTTTATATGCTTTTATTCCGGCTACTTTAGGCGCGAGGACATTAGCGGTGGTTTGGTTTCTCGCACTAGAAATAATGTAGCCACGCCTAAAGTAGCCGGAATAAAAGCATATAAAAACACGGCCCGATAATCACCACGATAAAGAGTAAGGAAATAATAGCTGAGTACCACCCCTATAGAAGCACCGAGCGTATCCATGGCCCTGTGCAACCCGAACGAACGACCTAAAGTGGCCTTATCCACTGACTCGGCTAGCAAGGCATCGCGAGGAGCCGTACGTATTCCTTTGCCGAAGCGATCGGCAACCCGGCCCAGCAACACTCCCGGCCAAGAGTTAGCAAAGACGAGTGCTATCTTACCGAGACCGGAAAAAGCATAGCCGCCAATGGTGAGAGGTTTTCTTTTTCCTAGGCGGTCAGACCAATAACCGGAAAAGACCTTAAGCAGACTGGCCAGACTTTCGGCTATGCCTTCGATCAGCCCAACAATGGCCGGCGAGGCACCTAATCGACCGGTCAGATAAAGAGGAATAAGCGGATAAACCATCTCACTGCTAATGTCGGTAAATAGGCTGGCCAAACCTAGAATGAGTACATTAAACATTCTTGTTCGCCTCTTTTTTATTAGGACATTTACGAATATATCAATTGTAGTCCTTGTTTTGTTATCAAGTCAATGTTGAAAAGAAAAAGGGCTGCCGAGGCCAGCCCTACACTGTGCTGCTTGATTAAGTTAGTATAATGCTACACCTGACCCCGGTAGAAGGTTTGCCACTTAGCTAGGATGTCAGGATTAGAATCAAAAAAGGCCAGGAGTCGTTCCAGCCCGGTTACTGCCGCCGGGCTAATATTATGTTCTATTTTTTCGGTGTCTTCCAGGACATCCTCTAAGCCAAGAAAAAGCAAAAACTCTTCTAATATCCGGTGACGGTTAAGCAGATAAGCCCCGCGCTCACGGCCTTTTTCAGTCAGGCGGACAATGCTGTATTTTTCATATACCAGCCAGTTTCTCTCGGCTAATCGCTGGATCATATTTGACGCTGACGGCGGTTGGACGTTTAAGGCTGTGGCCAGCTCTAGAACACGCGTATGCCCGCTGTCTTTGGATAGGCGGTAGATCATTTCCAGATAGTCTTCCATGCTAGGGGTCAAGTTTTCTTGACGTCGCGTGTTCCTTAGGTGGTAGCCGCGGAAAGTGTAAAAATCGGTTTTCTTATCCATTCTTTGCCCCCTTTCTACCGCCGGAACAACAACCTCTCTACCCTTTAGCATACGCTGTGTTCCCTGGTGGCAGAACCTGACTCTGCCGCCAGGGGTGTGTCAATAACCCCGTCACACTCCACCTAAAGCAGCAGGTTCAGAATGAAGAGCACCGTGCAGGCTAACATTAGAGGCAGTAGAAATGCAACCGCTGTCCAAAGCTTGCTTCCGGTCTCTTTTAAGATGCTCCACAAGGTAGTACTACAAGGGAAATGAAGTAATGAAAACAGCATTACGAAGATAGCTGTCTTAAGAGTCCAGCCATGAGCTACTAACAACTGCTGTAGCTCAGCCAGGCTGTCTGGCCAGAACAAAGCCCCTTCGGCCAGATATCCCATGACTATAATGGGGAGCACAATTTCGTTGGCCGGCAGACCGAGGAAAAAGGCCAGCAGGATAATGCCGTCTAACCCTAAAAGACGAGCAAAACCGTCTAAATGAGAGGCTGTTATACTAAGTAGGCTTCCTCGGCCTAAATCGGTGTTAGCTAACAACCAAGTGATTGCTCCGGCTGGGGCTGCCCAGACGACGGCTCTTATTAGAACATGCATTGTCCGGTCAAATATTGAGCGGACGATTATTCGTCCCACTTGGGGCGGGCGATACGGGGGCAACTCCAGTATAAACGCCGATGGGATGCCTCTTAAGACGGTGCGGGTTAACAGCCACGATATAACAAAAGTGGTGCCGATACCGATTAGAATCATGCCTACTACTGTGAACGAAGCCAGTATGTTGGAGTTAAAGCTGTAATAAGCACCGCCAAGAAAGATGGCACTTAAGGCAAAGAAAGTGGGGAAGCGGCCGTTACAGGGGACGAAGGTGTTGGTTAAGATGGCAACTAATCGTTCCCGGGGAGAATCGATAATCCGACAGGCGATAACGCCGGCCGCGTTGCAGCCAAAACCCATGCACATGGTTAAGGCTTGTTTGCCATGGGCACCGGCTTGCCTAAAGAGACGGTCCAGATTAAAAGCCACCCGGGGTAAATATCCCAGGTCTTCGAGCAGGGTAAACAGCGGAAAGAAAATGGCCATGGGCGGTAGCATTACTGCAACCACCCAGCCAGTAGTGCGGTAAATACCTAAAACAAGAAGGCCATGTAACCATGCGGGGGCACCTAGTTTTAGAAACAGGGCTGAAAGTGCGTCTTCACCGACATGAAAAAGGGTAGCTAATAGTTCTGAGGGACAGTTGGCACCTTCCAGTGTTAACCAAAACACAAATGCCAGTAGTAAGAGCATTACCGGAAAACCAAACAGGGGGGAAGTGAGGACCCGATCCAAACTTTCTTGCCAGGTAATTTCAGGGCCGGGCATTTTTGCAACTGATTGCTTGGCAATAACTTGAGCTGTGTCATAAATGCTATGAACAACCTGGTCGTGAGACGGTGCCGGCAAGTCGCCAGCCAGCTTGGCGGCTTGCTTTAGAGCGGCATTTTGATCAGAACTTAACCCGGCCATGGGGCTACCTTCTTTGTAGCTCGAGGGAGTTTTAGCTCACGTACAGGCATTTCGTTTTGTTCTTCGGCTAAGATGCGTTGCAGTAGGGTGTTGTCTCGTTCAAGTAGCCTTAGGGCCAACCAACGAGGAGAAAATTGTGGGGCCAACGGGGTTAATTCTCTAGCTACAACAGCTAGGGACGCTTCTATGTCGGCGCTATAACATACCGGGCGGGGACAGGTGGCAATATAATTGCCGGCAACGTTCAAGATGGCATTCTTTAATGTGTTCAGTCCTTCACCGGAACGGGCAACGCACGGTATCGCAGGCACGCCCAATTCCGTGGCCAGCCGGTCGGTATTTACTATCAAGCGTTTGCGCCGGGCCTCATCCATAAGATTGACACAGACTACGGTCCGTGGAGTTATTTCCAGCACTTGCAGCACTAAATTTAGATTTCGCTCTAGACAAGTGGCATCTACAACTACCACAGTGACATCAGGTGTTCCAAACAGGATAAAATCTCGAGCCACTTCTTCGTCGGGAGAATTGGCAAATAGGGAATAGGTGCCGGGTAGGTCAACTACGGTAAAAGACATGTTATGCCAAGCAAAGGCACCGGCAGCTAAGGTGACTGTTTTTCCGGGCCAGTTGCCAGTGTGCTGGTTAAGGCCGGTTAAGGCATTAAAAACAGTGCTCTTACCGGTGTTGGGATTGCCGGCCAGAGCCACTATAGGTCGCTTTAAGTTGGTCATGGATCTAACCTCCTCACCATAATGGATAACGCTTCGTTAGCCCGAAAGGCCAGGGTGGTACCGCGGATATAATAAGCCTTTGGATCGCCCAAGGGGCTGGGGAAGGCTACCTTTATTCTTGTTCCGGGAACAAGTCCCAAATCGAGGAGACGGCGCTTTATGCTCCCTGTTAACTTTAGGGCAATAATCTCTCCTGCACAGCCGCGCGGGAGTTCTTTAAGTGAGATCATCGGGAACTTATTATCGGCAGTCATCCATATCACCTCGTTTAGACAACGCAAACAAACTTAGCCTCGGCTTACAACTGCTCTATTGTATGAAAAACAACGGGCAAGGGTTACTTGCTTTGTTGGCAGGGAAGAGGATAATTGAGGAGGAAGTAATGTTCTTGAGTAGTG
>DUNI01000203.1 GCA_012839445.1 Bacillota bacterium | reverse complement strand
CTGAACAAAGAATACCTACCAATGGTTGAACTGTCATGATCATCTGATCTTCATCCCCTCATACTCCGGTAAAAATCTTCACAGCTTCCTTTGTCTTTTACACCGTTTTTTTATCTCTTCCATACTATGTATTAAGCGGCGCTTAAGCCCATGAGGAGGAATGAATATGGTTACTAAGGCCTATGCCAGAATACTACCACCGGAAGTTCACCGGTACTTCACCCAATTTGGGATTACCAACAAGTTTCTTAATAACGCATTTAATCCTCGCCCTTCGACAACGCCGGCCAAAACCGGCGTCTGCCCTCCAAGGAAGCCAAGGCCAGGCGGA
The DNA here is from genome assembly GCA_012839445.1 of Bacillota bacterium. Taxonomy (GTDB): domain Bacteria; phylum Bacillota; class DTU030; order DUMP01; family DUMP01; genus DUNI01. Next base: position 14,918 of record DUNI01000203.1, on the reverse strand, counting down.
GGCTGAGGTAAGAGTATCTAACCGGCCGGTGGCCGAAGACACAAGAATTACTGATATCTTTACGCAACAATCATGTAGTACGTCACGGGTGGGCACAGAGGCCCACCCCTACGCCACGCCAGTGGCACAAAGCAAAGGCAGGCACAAACGCCTCTGTCAACTACCCTTTGTAAAGCCATATCACCGCACAACCTGCTCGTAGGGGACGGGCTCCGTCCCGTCCCGGATTCCCTGCAATAGGCAGGCACAAACACGGGCGACCACAAAGGGTCGCCCTACTCACACCAAATTAATGGGAAGGTGTGGTCCGTTTGCTTTATTTCGTGACTTACCCCAGTTGGGAAGGCCATTGGCACTGGTCCTATAACCATATAATTGAAACCGGTTTTAGGCAGCAGGGCTTGGCAGTAAAAACTATAGTGACTGACTATACGTTACCTTCTATACGAGAAGCTATAATTGAACTTCAAGAAATAGAGAGTGCAACCGACGATATCTGGCTTTTCTCGGTGGCTCAAAATCCAGCCATAGAACTGGTAGAACGAAAATTGGGGCGTAAGTTTGCCAACATCAGCAACTTGAGTTGTTTTCCTTACGATCCGGCCCGGTTAGAAGGTGTGGATATGGAAGAAGGAAAGCGCTTCGGCTACTATGATAAGCTCTTTTGTAGTTCCCACTGGGCCCTAAAAAGCGCTGCAACCGCTTATCCTCAGCACCGATCGCGTTTAGCTTACACCGGTTTCCCGCTGGATTTCAGCCAATATGAGCCCTATAAAAATATATCGAAACAAGCTAACTTAGTAGTTTTTAACCAACGCTTTTCCTGGGAGCGGCTACCATTGATTGAAATCGAACTGGCCCGCCGTCTTACCGCCCAAGGATACGAAGTCTGGCACCTGTATGCCCCCGTAGCAGGTAATAAGGTGAGTGCTGACCCAAGACTACAGCAACTATCTTCCATCGGCCAGTCCACCGGACTAAAATTCGTTCCTAATCCTACTAAAAAAGAGTACCTGGAAAACCTGGCCCGAGCAGCCGCAGTGATCACCACCTCCATTTGCGATAACCTGTCCGTAGCCATGTTAGAGGCCATTACCCTAGGAGCCGTGCCCGTGGCCCCCAACGCCATGGCCTTTCCTGAGTTTATTCACCCTGATAACCTCTATCCTCCCTACGATTTAGACTACATAGAACAACTGGTTATAAAACAGCCCAAGCGGCCCCACGCTATAGAGCAATACGCGCATGAACAAGTGCTGGCCAGATACCTCGCTCATATGGAACTGACCGATCCCGTGAGATAACGGGTGGGCACAGAGGCCCACCCCTACACCACACCAGTGCTACAAAGCACGGGCGGGCACAGAGACCCCCCTACACGACAACTACGTGACAAAGGTCTGATGTAGGGGCGGCTAGTTCTGGATGTCTGGCCACCAAAATACGCAAGGTTACCAGGCACAATGCTCAAAGCGAAGCTTAGCCCTTGTTCAAAAGAGCGGGAAAAGATACGGCAAAAACATTTACCTTGTTCCAAGGGGCACCGCGAAGCGTGAAGATGGGCCTGCAACCATTTAGCAACTTCCCTCCCTGCTGCATACTCTATCTTGAACATCTGAATTCATGGGAGGGATAGAACTGTGTCCAGTAACCAAGAACAAGAACTGTGCACCGCTACAGTAGACAGTCCGGAGCCAATAGAAGTCTGCTGTCAAGAAGAGAATACCAATGAAGAAACCCTGGAGACTGCCCCCGAACTAACAATAGAACCAATCCCGGATCAAGCGGCTGACGCCGATCTCGACGAACAAGTTCCCGAGTTAGATCCCCAAGAAACTACCGACGCTGACCCAATTACTACCGCTACACCTTGCCCACCGCCAGGTCAATGTAAAATCCAGACTATACCTCAATTAATGGAGTCTCGGATTCCGAAAGCCGTCATTCAATATTACCTGCAATTCGGCTTTAGCTCTCCTGCTGTGCATGCACTCTTACACTCGCTACCAAAAGACATTGCCAATCAGAAGGTGTCTTTTACCCCCACCACACCGCCCAAAAACTGCTGAGGATAAGCAGCATTCGGTTGGAGACCGAATAAAGAAACCCGGGAATTCCGGGTTTTCTTTATGATTGTTTTCTTTTTATTCCCGGTCGCCGACGGGAGCTATGGTTATCTACTCAGCCGCGCTCCGGCATGCTCCAAATCACCGGCGGTATGCTTTCGGCCCCACGGGGGAAGTACGGTACTCTCTGCCTTTGATCCGGTACTGATTCAGTAGAATTGGGCAACGACTCTTTATCTTGGGCTTGATCTATCTCCAGACGGAGCGATGTCCTATCCACCAACTGATTCTCAACCGGGGCTGAAATCTGTTCAGCTTCCATCTTCCTCATTATTACTCTTTCTTGTACTGCCGGTGTTGTCAAACGAATAACGCCTTCCACCTGTACTTCATTTTTCTGTTCTTGGCCGCTAAGGATACTGCAGGACGGGCTTGCCGCTAGATTAGCCTTGATATCGGACTCGGTCTCAATAGTTTGTTGGGTAGTTATTTGTAGATGTAAGTACCGAACAGCGCTGGCAAAATGAAACCGGTTGGGCTTTTCTTTGCTTTCATAGCAGGCCGTAAGTTCCACCTTGCCATATATCAGGATCCGATCCTCTGCCTGTTGCCAACAATGCAAAGCCGGTATATCAGCACCGCAGGCTACCAAACTGGACCCAGAGTAGCTTGGAAGCTGCCAGGTAACGCGAAACGACTTTTCCGTCACCGTCCGCAGGTTGTATGGCACAGTTTTCCCACTCCCTTCACATATAGTCTCTGCCGTCATAATATGCAAGAGCGACGGGCTCTGTGCAAAAAATATGGAGCCGTTCCTTTAAGAGCGGCTCCTACACTAACCTGCCTACTAAGGCCATAAATTATATTCATTTAGCCGTTAACGTAGCAAAGTCGATCACTAGATACTCTATACGGTATCGGACTTAGCTAAAGCCGGTAAACAATCAACCGATAAATTGCTGAGTAAAGATAATCCCGTACTGGCTGCCCTTGGCCATCCCAATACCAATCTCAGTAAAGTTGGAATTTAAGATGTTGGCACGGTGGCCGGGACTGTTCATCAGGCCCTTATGGGCTGCTTCGGCCGTAGGAGCACCGGCTAGGTTCTCCCCTGCCGTACGGTAAGAGATTTTTGCTCGCCCCATCTGATCAAACGGCGAACCCAAATTAGGGGATATGTGACCAAAGTAATTATTGGCCACCATGTCTGCACTCTTGGCCCGTGCTGTTTCAACCAAGCCCATATTCACCTGCAGCGGTTTTAAACCAGCTTCTTTTCGGGCTTGGTTAGTAAGTTCCAACAACCGCGCTTCCTCAGCTGCCAATTTCGCCGGTGTAGAAGTCGTAGGTGGTTCCACCTCTGGCTGAGGCTCTGGCTTTGGATCCAGCTTAGGGGTAACAGGCTCAGGCTGAGTATTTTGTTCGGGAGCCGGTGATTCCTCCTTGGGGGGTATCTGATACCGTTCATTAAGCTGAGCTAAAATCTTAACTGTAAGTTGCTTGGTTAGATCATCCAGCACATTTTTCTCGAAAAAGTTTCCTAATTGCCGGTCCAATTGTCCCCGAATCTGTTGATACACCTGCTCGTACCAGCTGCTATTGGCTACAGCGCATGGCTTTGGCTGTGCGAAAGCAGCGGTGGTAAAGCTAAGCACCAATACTAGCGTGATAAGTAAAGCGGCGATTTTCTTTGACATCTTTCACCTCTCCCACATTTCAACTTTAATAAAGTTGTTAGTTTGATTATACCAGCCGCTCCAGTTTATGTGCAAAGCCCCAATTGGGACCAAAAAGTCCCCTTTTTACCAGGAGGAAAGTTGTCGCCGGTTGGGAGGAACCTAAGGGAAAAGTCTAAGCTTAATTGCCAAAAACAAGGTGCCTGGGAAGAGATTCCTATGGCCAAAAAATAAAACCACGGCGAACCGTGGTTTTATAGTAATGCCTACCCTTGACCTATCACCTTGGTAGGAATACACACCTTTTGTCCCGGATACAGTAGTTCCGGATGCTTAAGCGTGGGATTAGCAGCCATTAAAGCTTCCATGCTGACACCGTAACGTTGGGCTATGCTCCAAAGGCTTTCGCCTGGCTGCACCACGTGGAAACGCATGCTGGGGCATTCCGCAATAGGAGGCGGTGCCGGTGCAGGCACAGCTTCTTCCCGTACATCAACAACCACATTCAGCTGTACTGGTTCCGTCACCTTAACAAAAACTTCCACAATCACCGCTTGTGACAGTACCTGCCCGCCAGGGCCCGGAGGGGGTGGTGGACACGTTTTGTCGTGATGATGATCATGGTGCATATGACCGTCCTTTAGGGTGTATTCCACGTCGCCGATGATGTTAGCCCGGACATGGACTGACATATCAGGAACAGAGCCTGGGGTATCCAGCACCATACGGAAAGGAACATCCTCGGAATGATGTCGCAGCAGGTTGCCCATATCTACAAAAAATACTTGCTTGTGGATATTGCCGCGGACAATTACCGAGTCTTTCTTAACTTCGGCGGTGACGTCCTCTAGTCGCGCCATAACGGAGAAAATCTTCAAGGCCTGCATAGGTAGACAGACTTCACTATCGATGGACTCGCGTTTGGTATCCTCTGTAACCACATGGTCCACCTTTAGTAGGCGACGTTCTACAATGATATTAGGACCGGTAACATTGGTAACCACTTGGATTTGCAGCGGCTCCACAACTTTTATAAAAGCTTCCACAATCATGGTCTGCCTAAGTTCCCGTCCCGGCGTGTGCTTAAGCTTAAACTCATCCACGATTACATCGGCATCCACAAAGGCCTCCATATCTTTGGTAGCCCCAGGGATGTCTACAGTAATGGCAAAAGGCACTTCTTCCGGCACATGACGAACCAGGTTACCTTCATCCACAAAGAAAATCTGTTTGTGGATGATACCTTTAATGGTAACTACATCTTCCTTAATGGTGGTTGTAAGGTCTCTAATGCTAGCCTTCACATCAAAAATCTTAATGGCATTCATGGGTAAAGTAATGGTATTAGTGATGCTCTCGCGAACGGTATCCTCACCGACCACACTCTCTACCCGGAGCAATTCTCTGGTTACCACAAGATCAGTATTGGTAACGTCAACAACCACTTCCATCTGCTCTACTTCAGTTATTTTAACAAAGGCCTGCACAGCAACATCTTGAACAACTTCTCTGCCATCTGCCGATAGGGTCCAATCTACACTGACAATCTTGGTATGAGCTTGGCAAGTCATGCCAGTTTCGGCACCGTCTACATCCACAAAGAAATGGAACGGTACATCCTCGGCCACATGACGAACTAAATCCCCCTGGTCCACATAAAACACTTGTTTGTGAATGATTCCCTGGATGAAAACCCCATCACGCTTTATCTCACACTTGGTACGTTTAAGCGTAGCCTGAACTTCAAACACCTTAATAGCCTGCACAGGTAGCGTAACGGTTGCCTGCACTGTCTTGGTCTTGGTTTGTTCCCCTATCACCCGCTGAACACGCAGCAGGCGTCGGCGCACAACCAATTGTGGCGCCATATTCTCCTCCCTCCTTGCCCAGAATCTCAGTCTAAATATATGCGACCAATGCCGGTTGTGTGCCCATTTTCATGGAAAAGAAGACACCACAACAAAAAAACCGACCCTAGGGCCGGCAAACAATAAATAAGTAGAGTACAAAGTGAAGCTAACACAGGGACTTCTTGCATAGCTACTCCCTGTCCAGGTAGATAATAGAACTAACAAACAAGGGGGTGATGTTGTGGCACCGGTAACCATGGTTACAGAACGGGAAAAACTATACTTACAAGATGCTTTGGCTGCCGAGCATCTTAAGGAGAAGAAGTACGCTCTGTATGCATCAACTGCCGAAGACAAGGAGTTACAAAGTCTGTTCCAACGCTTAGCCAAAGAAAGTAACAAGCACCGAAGCCGGATCGAAGAACTTATGCGCCATACCGGACTTAGCATAGAGCCACATTAAGAAAGGAAGGATCATGAAGTGCATCACCGACTAACCGATCGCGACCGCTTAACAGACATGCTCCTTCTTACCAAAGGAGTGGCCAGCAGTTACCACAGTGCAGCACTGGAAGCAGCCACCCCTACCATAAGAAGCAATATGGTAGATCTGCATAACAAGGAACTAGAAAGTGCTGAACAATTGTTTACCGCTATGGAAAAACGCGGTTGGTATCGCCCGGAACCGGCTGGCCCAAGCACTTAAAAAGAAGAAACCCCTTGGCTTCTTCGGCCCAAGGGGTTTCTTAGTTGCAGGCTATTTTCCGTTCGTCTTGGTCGCAAAGGCTAATTTCCACAGTTTTCGTGAGTACGTCAGAGTAACTGAAGGATACCCTCTTTACAGAATTGCTATCTAGTAGTTTGATGGTGAAAACATTAGGGTAGGTTTGCTCCAAGACCCCTTCCCGGACGATTATCCTCTGGCGGCCACGGTTAGCCGTCAGTCGAAGTCGCCGGCCGCGGTTAGCCTCTAAATCCTGGCGGATCTCAGCTAAAGTGGTTCGTTCCACCGCGTAACCTCCCTTACCGCAAAATAGGCGATTTACATCCGTAACGTAGATATTTTATCATGGTTACTGATAGATGTCAAGGAAAATATATATTATACCTCTGGCACTCACCAGAGTCAAGGAAATAAACAAATAAAAATAGGTCGGCGGCATTAACTGTCGCCGACCGCCCACATTAACCTGCTCTGGGAAAACCTAAACGGAATTTACCGCGTGTTTCAACACCGCCAATTCCATTCTTTCCTGTGATAGTGCTACTGATTAATTCTGGCAGGTCAATGAATTGTGACACTGGAGTAAAAGCTACCGCTTCGGCAATAAAAACCGGATCCAGGCAGTGGATCAACACTCTCTTAGGTGCACTGGCATAATTAGCACCGGCGTCAATGATGGCTTCAAAATTAGATTGACAGGCGCCAGCAAATATCACCAGCTCATCCCGAGACGGTTGTAACCGGCGTGCAGCCTTTACCGCCTGCAAGAAATACGGGGTATTGCGATAGCTCGCAGGATCACTTAAGGTGAGAGCTTCCTTTAGCAGAGCATCATGCCCTGTTAACACCAGAATATCCGGGGAGTGCCCCCGAATCAGTTCGCCCACCTGCTCAGATTGCTTCTCTTCCGGAACCTTGACCCCTTCAGCTATAACACCAAGCTGTTTGTAGGCGCTGAGACAAAATTCCAGATAATCGGGATCTCCGTCCAAATGAAGCACTTTCCCCGGTAATTCAAAAAAATCGCGGTCTCCGTCGTTCACCGCTATTTCATGTACCGCCTGTTGACGAACCAGGTGTTGGCGCTGGCTTATGCGACGAAAGCAGTCAGCATTGCGCTTTAGTAAATTCTCCCTGTAGGATCTAAGTTCTTTCGGTTGCACCCTTCTTAGATCAGACAAGGGGGCATCGGCCAACAGTCTGACATCCAGCCCTTTGAGAATAGCTACCGCCTTGCCCCGGTCCTCGAACAGTACCTCCATAACTTTAAAGAAGATGTCACCTTGGTATGAACGACGGGCGACAATATCCCCTTGCTTGATGGTCTCCATGGACCATACCTCCTTCACCCGTCCTACCCACATACTATGAGCAATACAGGTAAAGGGTGAGCGAACTAAGGGCGAGGCAATCTTTTTCGCCTCGCCCTTTAGTCTTCTGTTATACCTCAATTATGATGGGTAAAATATTGGGTCGCCTCCCGGTAACTACATCGAAATAAACACCCAGGGTCTCTTGGATCTTGGCTTTAATCACTGACCACTCAGTGATATGTTTTTCTTCAATTTCCTTAAGAACGCCAACAGCTTGTTTTCTAGCTTGTTCTAACAACGCCTCTGACTCGCGTACATAGACAAAGCCCCGGGTAATAATATCAGGACCTGATAAAAACTTACCCTTTTGCTTATCCATAACCACCACAACTACCAGCACACCATTGTTAGCCAGTGTCATGCGGTCGCGGAGTACTATATGTCCTACATCACCGATTCCTAAACCGTCAATGAATACCGGACCTGAAGTAACCTGGCCGTTTATAACGCCTCGCCCTCGGCTAACCTCAATGCGGTCACCCACTTCCGGAATAATCACCCGATCACGGTTGTAACCCATCTCTTCGACCACTTTTAGAAAAGCTGCTAAGTGCCTGTATTCACCATGGAAGGGAATGATATACTCCGGCCGTAACATATTAGTCATCATCTTAATCTCTTCCTGGCTGGCGTGGCCGGAAACGTGTACCTGAGCTACTTCCTTGTATATAACTTCGGCCCCTAAACGGAACAAATTGTCGATAGTACGTCCTACCAAGCTCTCGTTACCTGGGATGGGAGTTGCCGAGATAATAACGGTATCACCGGCACGAATCTGTACCTGACGGTGATCGTTGTTGGCCATGCGCGTAAGCGCAGCCATGGGTTCACCCTGACTGCCAGTGGTAAGAAGCACAGTTTTGTTATCCGGCAAGCGACTTAATTCCTCCAGCTCCACCAAAGTCCCCTTGGGTATCTTAAGGAACCCAAGCTCCTCAGCTACGGCTGTATTCTCACGCATGCTGCGGCCGGCAATGGCCACCTTGCGTCCATGATCAACCGCCGTGTCAATAGCTTGTTGTATACGATGGATATTGGAGGCAAACGTAGCAATCAGTATGCGCTGTTCAGCTTCTTCGAAAACCTGGTCAAAGGTTTCCCCCACCACTTTCTCCGACGGTGTGTAGCCAGGAACTTCAGCGTTGGTAGCATCACAGAAAAACGCCAATACTCCCTTCTCGCCCAGAGCCGACAATCGGCTTACATCGGTACGTCGGCCATCGATAGGTGTGGGGTCGATCTTAAAGTCTCCGGAGTGAACAATAACCCCAGCCGGCGTATGGATAGCCAAGGCAGCACCGTCAGGAATGCTATGGTTGGTACGAATCCACTCGATAGCAATGCTCCCAAGTTTTATTGGTCTGCTTTCCGTACTAACTACATTCAGTTTGGCCTGCCGCACCAAGCGATGCTCTTCCAGCTTCTTCCTAACTAAGCCAATGGTAAGTTTGGTGCCGTAAACAGGCACATTCAAGCGAGGGAGAACGTAGGGCAGGGCCCCAATGTGGTCCTCATGACCGTGAGTGAGAACGATACCCCGGACTCGCTCCCGGTTTTCCAGCAAATAGTCAATGTCGGGAATCACTAAATCGATTCCCAGAAGTTCCTCGTCGGGAAACGCTATACCGGCGTCAATTACCACAATGTCATCACCGTATTCAACCACTGTCATATTCTTCCCGATTTCTCGGGTACCGCCAAGCGGTATTAGCGTAACTGGGGACTTGGGCACTCGCTTGTCCCTCCTTTTCCATCTTCTATATCTTTTTTTAGCCATCTATTATAAGCTTCCTTCCTAATCACTTGTTATTAGCAGTGTTTCAGCCTCCGCTATTGCTTGCTCTAAGAGCTCCGGCGTCACTAAGCCGGCTTCTTTTTTCGCCACCGCCTCACGATTGGGGTGGATTTCAGGATGACGTGGCACAAATACAGTGCAACAATCGTCATATGGACGAATAGAAATATCGTACGTTCCTAATTCTTTTGCCCGTTTAATAATTTCTTGTTTATCAAGACCAATAAGAGGCCTTAATACCGGTAAGTCTACCACAGCCTCAGTAGCTGCTAGGCCAGACACAGTTTGACTGGCTACCTGTCCCAAGCTTTCCCCTGTTATCAGTGCCTCGGCCCTTTCTTTTTCGGCCACACCACCGGCCAGACGCATCATCATGCGCCGGATAAAAATAGTCTGTAATTCTTCGGGGCCACCTTCGCGCAGTGCCGTTTGGATCTTGGTAAACGGTATTACATATAGCTTAATCATACCGCTGTATCTTGCCAACACGCGGCACAAATCTATCACCTTTTCCTGAGCTCGGTCGCTGGTAAAAGGAAAACTGTGAAAATAAACCGGCACAATTTCCAAGCCACGACTCATAGCCATCCACCCTGCCACTGGGCTGTCGATACCGCCGGAAAGAAGTAACACCGACCGGCCGCTGACTCCCAGCGGTAGGCCCCCCGGTCCGGACAACTCCTGCCAATAGATATAAGCCCGTTCTTCACGCACTTCTATCCTAAGTGTCACCTCCGGGGAATGCACATCTACTGTTAGATTTGGCACCTGCCTTAAAATCTCCGCCCCTACTTCCCGGTTCACTTCCGGCGATTTTATCGGAAAGGCCTTGTTGGGCCGCCGTGTTTCCACCTTAAAGGTAGTATAACCTTCCGCTGCTGCTCTTTGCATATTTTGAACAGCAGCCACCTTTATTTCCTCTAAATCCAGCGCCGCACTTTGCGCTGGGCTTGCCGCCACCAACCCAAACACATGCGACAGTCGGTGCAAAGCTTCTTCCACTTCTCCATCCATGGTCACATAAAGACGGCCGTAGGTACGATGAATACCTCTGAGAGGAAGACCTTTTAACGCCTGTTCCATACGTCGCATCAGCTTGTTTTCAAAATAGCGACGGTTCTTGCCCTTTAAGCCCACTTCGCCATAACGGACTAATATCAGATGCTCCAAATTGATTCACCTACCTGCTATAATCCTTCGCAACTTAGGCACTATCTCCTTTAAGCAGTCCACAACATAGTCGATTTCACTCAAGGTGTTGTCCGGAGAAAAACTGAAACGCAAGGCTCCATCAAGCATGGGTTGTGATAGCCCCATGGCTTTCAGTACATGGCTCCCATGAGCATGATGGCTGGAGCAAGCCGATCCGGTAGATACATAAATCCCCTTGTCTCCTAAGGCACGCAACAACACTTCTCCTTTTACGCCTGCAAACGACATGTTAAGGATGTACGGTGCTCCACCTTTATCTTGAGGACCGTTAGCTAAGGTGTCTGGAATTTCTGTCAGTACTCGTTGCCTTAGCCTTTCTTTCAATTGAGCCATGTGTGAAATGGCCGTTTCTCGTCGTTCCCACATAATGGATGCTGCCAAGCCCAGACCTACAATTCCGGGAACATTTTCTGTTCCTGAACGCTGTCCATCTTCCTGCCCACCACCTAAAATTAGGGGCGGTAAATGAAGATCATGACGGGCAAACAAGGCCCCCGATCCTTTGGGTCCTTGTATTTTATGGGCGCTCAAGGAAACAAGATCAATCCCTAATTTATGGGGTTCAAGTTGAAGCTTGGAAAACCCTTGGACTGCATCCACATGCCATGCTGCCTGAGGGGCCTTTTGTTTGAGAAGCCGAGAAATCTCCAGCAACGGCATGATGGCCCCTACCTCATTGTTAACATACATGGTACTAACCAAGATAGTCTCAGGTGTAAGGGACGCTTCTAGAGCGTCTAAGTCGACAAATCCGTATTTATCCACCGGTATATAGGTTACGGTAAATCCTTGTTCCTCTAACAAACGAAAGACATCCAGCACCGACGGATGCTCCACTTTGGTAGTTATAAGATGCCGTCCCTGTCTGGCCCGTGCCTGGGTTATCCCCCTTAACGCCCAGTTGTTGCTCTCGGTACCTCCAGAAGTAAAATAGATCTCTTCCGGGTTAACCTGAAGCACCTGGGCCACCTGTCCCCGCGCCTTTTTCACCGCTTGCTCCGCTGCTTGTCCTCGTCTGTGGCCGGAGGACGGATTACCATAGTTCTCCTGCATAGCTGCCACCATAGCCTGTACCACCTGGGGATGGACACAGGTGGTGGCACTGTTATCCAAATAAGCTTCTAGCATTACACACCTTCCTTATATCTGAACTGGCCATTCTATGTTATAGTATAAGGCAGAATGTATGGAAAAACCCAGCGTGTTGGGGGTGTACTGTTGTTATGGCTTGAGGCCGCCAATGAATTTCTGCTCGATCACGGAGTCATTGGCCTAATTATAACTGCTTTCGCTGAGGCATCTTTCTTCCCGCTGCCACCGGATGTAATATTGGTACCTTTGTCTTTACTAAATCCTAAACTAAGTTTTTTGTATGCGGCACTAGCCACCATAGCCTCTTCTTTTGGAGGAGTTTTTGGGGCTTTTCTTGGTTTTGTCCTGGGACGTCCGCTTCTGGAGCGTTTCGCTGCCAAAGAACGAGTAAATAAAGTGGCCCGGCTGTTTAGCCGTTACGGTGGCTGGGCCGTAGCTCTGGCTGCCCTGACACCGATCCCTTACAAAGTCTTTACCATTGCTGCCGGAGTCTTTAAGGTGCCAATATGGGTTGTCTTTACCGCTTCCTTGGCCGGTCGGGGCTTGCGCTTTTTTATGGAAGCTTTGGCTGTCTTTTTATGGGGCGATCAAGCCACCGCCTTTATTAGCAACTACCTGGGCCCGGTTACTATTACCCTGGCCATTATTGTAATCATATTAGCGATGCTTAGTTCTAAGAAAAGGCACAAAAACTAACGGGTCCAATTATTCCCCGTTGAATACCCAGAACAGTGTTTCTTCCGGAAACAAGAAAAGGGGCAACCTGCCCCTAGACAGTATAGAAGATAATGCCAACTGCCCCAGGGCCCACGTGGGTACCAATAACCGCTCCAAACTCCGACAACACGATTTCAGCCTGAGGTAAAGCCGCTTGCAATGACGCCTCCAGCTTTTTAGCTGTAGACAGATTATCCGCATGAAGCACGGTGGCAGAAACTTTTTTGGCTCCGGCACAGTCAGCGGCAGTCAGCTCTACCAACCGGGCCAACGCCTTCTTTTGAGTTCGAACCTTTTCTTGTACATTTATGACACCATGGGCTTCCTTCATCGTTAGGATGGGTTTCACTTGCAGTAAGGATCCTAGCGTCGCCTGGGCGGCTCCAATACGCCCACCACGATGAAGATAATTCAGATCGTCCACCATAAAATACGCTGTCATGTTGGCCACGAGTTCCTTGGTGCGGGCAACAATTTCTTCGGCTGTGCTACCTGCCGCCCGCATTCGGGCAGCTTCCCAAACCATGAATCCTAACCCTAAACAGGTAATACGACTATCAATAATATGGATATCCAGTTCCGGTAACATTCGATGTGCTGCTTCAGCTGCGGTCACCGCACCGCTAAGGTCTCCGGAAATATGAATAGAAATGATGCTACCGCCCAGCTCTCCCAACTCCCGATAACAGGAAGCAAACTCCCCCGCCGGTGGCTGAGAGGTGGTAGGTACTTCTTTGCTCTGGCGCAGTCGCTTAAAAAATTCCGGTCCCCCGATGTCTATGCCTTCCCTGAGAGACTCCTCACCCCAATTTACACGAAGGGGAACAATTTTGATCTCATATTCGTCTATTATTGTTGGTGCCAGATAACAGGTGCTGTCAGTAACAAGATGTACTGTTTCCATAGTTGCGTTACTCCTTATGTTGTTGTGTCTTTCCTTCCTGGGCTGCCAGTCTTGCCTCTAGAGCCTCTAACCGAGCAACGATGGCATCAAATTCTTCTTTTGATACGCCACCACCGAAGGCCTTCATCGCCTTATCCACCTGTTCCTTTATCACTTTTGTTAGGTTCTCCCGTTCCTGCTGTCCCTTGGCCCACATTTCCCGAAACATTTCTTTAGCTTCGTCCTGGCTTACTTCTCCCTTTTTCACCAGCTCATCTACAGACTTTTCCAGCGTCTCTTTAGTCATTGTAAGTGCTCCCAGTCCTAGCAGCATAGCCTTTTCAAGCATAATTCTTCCTCCTTGTTGATATCCCGTCCTATATTATCCAAAGATGCCCTATAACAGTCTTCTTAGCTTAGGTTAATGATAACTTTGGCAGTAAAGGTTGTCAATGCCAGCACAAGCTAGGAACATCCGCACCTTTCGACACAAATAATCTAATTTTAGCGGTGGGTTGTTATTAAAGATTTGGTTTTAGAAAGGAGTACATACTTATGTATAAACACTTAAAACCCCTTGCCCTAACAGTTGCTATTTGTATTATGGCCGGTATAGTCATTAGTCCCGTTGCCCTGGCAGCAGCACCGATTAAGGTTCTTCTCAACGGAGTAGCTGTGAGCTTCGATGTTCCACCTACAATCGAAAACGGGCGTACATTGGTCCCTTTTCGAGCCATTGGTGAAGCCTTAGGCGTGCAGGTTCATTGGGACAACGCCAACCGCCGGGTAATCGCCCAGCTAGGTAGTTCCATTATCGAACTGCCAGTGGCACAGCGCAGTGCCAAAGTTAACGGCCAATCGGTAGAACTCGATGTTCCGGCCACTATCCGCCAAGGCCGCACTTTGGTGCCGCTTCGCTTCTTCAGCCAGGCCTTCGGCGCCGGCGTCCATTGGGACAACGCCAGCCGCACTGTAACTATAAACACCGGCCCTAAAGCTGCTTACATTCTAGGCTATTACTATTCCTATTCATACCAAGATTTCTTAAAGAACTATCATTCTTTATCAGGAGTAGCAACCAAGTGGTATACCTTAGATGATGACGCTCGCCTAACCTGGCAAGCCGGTAGGCGGGGAATCTTTGCTCCGGAAGGCTACCAAGAAGTAATTCAACTGTCGGACTCAGCCGGCGTTGAATCTTATGCCTTGCTCTTTGAGAATAATGCAGACAAGCTTCATGGAGTCTTAAGTGATCCGACTAAGCAACAGCTCCTTTGTCAGGATATTATTGACCTTATTAATAAGGAAGGTTTCAGCGGCGTAAATCTGGACTTCGAAATGGTACGCGAGGCTGACGGGCCTGCACTTACCGCTTTTGTTGAGCAGCTGGCCAAAGCCGTTCATGCCGAAGGCAAGAAACTAGCCCTATCGCTGCCAGCTCGTACCGTAAACGGCTGGCACCGAGCTTATGATTATGCCGCCCTGGGTAAAGCAGCCGATCAGGTAGCCATCATGGCTTACGACCGCTCT
>DUNI01000202.1 GCA_012839445.1 Bacillota bacterium | reverse complement strand
TGGATGCCAGTATTTCTTTGGGTTGTACTGGGCAGTGTCTTTTTCGGCGGTGTCCACGACTTTACTGCGCTCGTGGCGTCAGTTCGCCACGAAGGGAAGTCTATCGGTGAAGTTGTCCGGGCCCATATCGGTGAAAAGGGACAGTTCTTTTTCCTCTGCTTTTCTTATCTAGCTTTAGTCCTGGTGGTGGCGGTGTTTGCTATTTTGGTAGTGAATACATTTGTTGCCGTTCCGGCAGTGGCCACTACATCTATCTTATTTATCGTACTGGCTGTGTTTTTTGGATTAGCAATTACCCGCTATAAGGCTCCTTTGGGCATTTCTACTGTCATCGGTGTTATTTTACTTTTCCTTTGTGTTTGGCTTGGGGTTCAATATCCAATTCAAGGTTCAGCTACCTTCTGGACTTGGTTCTGCTTAATTTATATTGCTGTAGCTTCAATTCTACCGGTATGGATTTTATTACAGCCGCGTGACTTCTTAAACTCTTTTCTGCTTTATGCTAGCTTAATTGGTGCACTTGTCGGTCTTATAATTGGCAATCCGGCGATGGAATTTCCGGCTTTCATAACTTGGAAAACCGGTTCGGGACCGCTATTCCCGATGCTGTTTGTAACGGTGGCTTGCGGTGCTATTTCCGGTTTCCACTCGCTGGTATCTTCCGGTACTACGTCTAAGCAGCTAGCCAATGAAAAGGACGCCAAGTTAATCGGTTATGGCTCCATGCTAATTGAAGGGCTGCTGGCGCTAGTGTCTTTAGCCACAGTGGTTTTTCTGAGCAAAGAGGGATATGCAACAGCTCTGGCCGACTTAGGTGGGCCCACAGGTGTGTTCTCTGCCGGTGTTGGTCAGTTCATGAGTTATTTCGGTATCCCGGTAGCCTTTGGAACCACCTTCGGCGCTTTGGCCGTCAATGCTTTTTGCTTAACATCGTTAGATACAGCTACACGGTTGGGACGGTACGTATGGGAAGAATTCTTCTCCACCCGGGTTCCCAGCTTGGCTAACAAGTATATCGCTACATTTGTGACGGTGGCATTAGCTGGTGCGCTGGCTCTATCGGGTAACTGGGCACAAATTTGGCCCATATTCGGCAGCGCCAACCAATTGCTGGCAGCACTGGCGTTGTTAACGGTGTCAGTCTGGTTGACATCTTTAAATCGCGACAGTCGACCCACCATGTACCCCATGTTCTTCATGTTTGCTGCTACCTTAACGGCACTGGTTTTTCTTATCAGAGACAATTTAGCTAAAGGTAACCTGGTACTTGGTGTTCCTGGTATCCTGCTCTTTATACTGGCTATCTTCCTGGTTGTGGAGGCTAATAATGTACTGAAGAAAATGAAGCAGGAGAAGCCGGGTATCGGCGCCTAAACAATTTCGACGCTTATAATTTAGTGCTCGTTTATGATAGGCTTTAGGCAAAATGTAAAAAGCGAAGAGGAGCAAATCCTCTTCGCTTTTTTGCTTTTATGACCTCGGGTCTTCCCCGACGGCGCTGGATGATTACCGGGCCCATCCTTACGCTTCGCGGCGCCCCCAGAACGAACGAGTGGTAGATTATTCGGCGCTGGGTTTCTAAGCGGTAATGCCAGGTTTCCAGGCTCGCTCCCGCGAAGTTCAGGGAGCAGTCTAAGGCTCGGTTTACTGCTTGTACCTTTACTTCAAAGTCGCTGGCCTGGAAATCATTGGCATATTCGTTTGCTAGGTTTTTGGCAAATTGTTCGGCAGGCCGCCTCTTTAATCAGTCCCTGTCAATTTGCGCTCTTTTGAATGAGGGCTAAGCTTCGCTTTGAAGATGGCCTCACAACCTTGTATATTACTGGGGTTTAACATCGCAAACCAGGGCGTTCGAGTAGGGGCCGGCCTCTGTGCCGGCCCGAAATACATAACCTGTGGGCTCACTTGTAAAGGCTGACCTTAGTGTCGGCCTTTCCGGGGCCAAACGTCGCCTATAGCACTTTATACAGCTCATCTCTTTTAGGCACTACCAACGGCCGGCGCTCTTGGCCTTCTTTAAGCCAGTAACCTTCGGCTTCTGGTAACAGGAGGCCGATGGCGGTGGCTGCTATGCCGGCTGCAGTTAGGGCAGCTATCAGTTTGTCCGGATTAGCAGTGGCGATAAGGAGTGACCCGCTGCCGATAAGTCCGAGCGGATCTAGATCGAGAATACGGCAAATAGCCGCTGTTTCTTTAGCTATGGGCACTTTATCGGCCCACAACTCCAGACCGCACCTGGAGGCATGGGCCAGTTCGAATGTGGCCCCTAGCACTCCGCCTTCGGTTACGTCGTGCATGGCGGTAGCCGATTCAACTGCTATGCGGGCTTCGGGAACCACGCTTACATGATCAATAAACGATTGGGCTCGTTTAAGAAGATCCGGGCCCAGCAGGGGCTCCAGCCGATCAGCAAAATCGGCGGCCAAAATTGCTGTGCCTTCCAAGGCGGCGCTTTTGGTAAGGACTAATGTATTTCCCGGGCGTCCACCGCCGGCGGTAACGTAGCAACCGGTTTTGGCTTTGCCGACAGCAGTCATGGCGGCCAAGGGCTGATTTACGGCTGCGGTAAACTCCGTGTGCCCTCCCAACACGGATATGCCCAGACTGACGGCGGCCAAATGGACTTCTTGCATAATTGCTTCCACAGTGGCTGTGGAGGTGCCAGGCGGAAGCAACAGTGTCAACAACAGACCAACCGGTTCTGCCCCGGTGGCAGCCACGTCATTAGCAGAAATATGTACGGCCAGATAACCTAGGTTATGCCCGGTAGTGGTGATGGGATCGCTGGATAAGATAGCTAATTCTCCGCCCAAATCTACAACACCGCAATCTTGTCCTATGCCAGGGTGTACCAATACATCGGCTCGTTTAGCCCCTAAGTAAGGAAAGACTATTTGCTGTAAAAGTTCGGCTGACAGCTTGCCTGTTTGCAATGGACTACTGCCTCCCGCTTAAATAAAAGTAAATCACAATCTTTTTACATTATACTACACCTCCCAAAGGCCTCCAAGGGTAGCAAGGAACATTTCTCTTCTTGCGACAATAGAATGAACTGAATACGGGCTAATTTGCTGTTGAAAGGGAGGATTATCGATGGCTGATATTCTACGGAGCGTTTTTGGCGCAGGCCGACGCGATGATAACCGGTGGGCTTTCATTGTCTTCTTGGTGTTGATTCTGCTTCTACTGGGCGACGGTTAAGGCCAAGTATTCTATCTTCCCCAGGCACAAAAAAATTAGGGCAGTAGTAACACCCCAAGGCACGAGGTCATAATATAGCAATTAGGAGACTCCCAGCCAAGAGTTGTTTTAAGGGGGATCCTGGTATGGCCTAAGCTCAAAGAGGGTGCACCTTTTGTTCTTAGGCGACAGCCGCTAAGTCGTTAAGATCAGAAATCCAGGTGCATTGTCTGGGGGAAAGGAGGGCTTAATATGGCGGAAACACAGGGCGGCTTTGGCTTCGGAGGTCAAAATCGGTGGGCTTTCATCATCTTCTTGGTGTTGATTCTGCTTCTCCTCGGGGATCATTTCTAACACCTGTTCTTTAGCAGCCGGTAACTCAAATCAGGGGGTAGGCATCTGCCTACCCCCTACGTGCGTTCAGCTCCCGAACTTCCGCCTGTTGTCCTTTAACGGTGCTTGGTTGGTCGGTGGCATACTGGGCCGGTGTAGCCGGCGTTTTGTCCATTTGTCCGGCCAAAGAAGTGGCCAAGCTTAACAAGGCTGCCGGGTCCATCTTTTTCCCACCGCCGCCACCGAGTGTGTTCATAAGTCCAGATAGCAGTGCTTCTTTTTTGTCCCCTGATCCATCAGCAGCCAGCAGCGACAACAGGGTGTTAGTTAAGGCCTGCTTATCGGCCCCACGGGCCGCTGTAGCAGTTGTAGAGGGGCTTTCCACGTGGTTAAGGTAGTTGACAATACCAAGCAGATTAGTGAGGCTCAGCGCAGCTAAAAGTAGCTGGGGACTTAATTCTTTTTGATCAACCAACAAATCTAATACTTGCCTAAAACTGTAATCGGTCGATACTTCTGTTCGTTCTTTTTCAGCACTCATATAATAACCCCCTATAGCCAATTCTCGCTGCTGCTAAAATCAATGCCGCCCCCAGTGAGCTGTGCCAGCTCTTGGTTTAAAGCCTCCCGGGCTTGACGCAGGGCAGCATTGCATGCCTTTAGGATATCATCGGTTAGACCGGTTTTGTCCAGATCAGGGCTTAGCTCCAACGCTACCAACAATTGCAAACCATTGGCCCAGGCACGAATTTTACCGTCTCTGGCGGCCCCTTCGTAAGTTGTGCTTTGTAGGCGTCGCTGTAGGGCGTCAAACTCTTTCTGCATCTGTTCCATAATGGATCCCAGGTTGAACATGCATTTGCACCTCCAAAACCTTTCTATTCAATGGTATTCAAAGTAGGTCAAAACAGACCCATTCAAAGAGAGAAAACCCCGCCGGGCGCGGGGTTTGCGCTAAAGGGCGTGCTATATGGTGTACGGTTATTGGGCCGGATCCGAATCTGTAACAGGGAAGGGATCCTTAGTGGGATCCGAACCCGGTACTGATGGCCATGCAGGGCCGACCGGCAACTGGTATTCAGTTTGGGAAGCGGGTGGGGGCGTATTGGCCTGGGCGATAAGATTTATCAGGTTGGCCACTGCTTCCGGATCTATCTTCCTTTCCGGCGGCCCGCTGATAACGGCCAATAGATTAACTAGAGTGTCGATCAACGTCTGACTTTTGTCGGACAAGAATGGCTTAATAGCCAAAATCAGGGAGACATCCTTCGGATCCAATGGCTGGGGCATATATTGTCCCTCCTTGGTTAAACCTAAAGCGCGGGCTCGGGCATGTTCAGCCTGTATACGGGATCTGGTGTGGGCTAGGCCTAACATTTGCAGCACCGGCAGCGGTGACAGTTCCTCTCTAAGTTCGCGGTCGGTTAAAAGAGCTAAGGTGAGTAACCCATCCAGCCAAGCTTGGCTGGATAAAGTTAAATAAGGTTTTAACATCAATAGCATCTGGGTGTCCTGGGTTGTAAGCGACAGTAACGCCATAGGGTTCACCTCTCTTTCCAACACCCTCATAGTCTCAGTTTATGCCAGGATCACGGGGAGGGTTCGATTTTGCCCCGCGTAGAAATGCCAATTGTCCTTGACTGGCTAAAAGCAGGATCAAAATTAAGAACAAAATGTAGGGATTGGCTCGCCGGACTGGCGGCGGAGAGGGCTCGGCCGTAGACGCAGGTGTAAGAGGCTGTGATTTAAAGGGTTGGACGGGTGGCCTTTTGCTGCTGATAGGCCTGACCGGCAGGATCGCAAACGGTCCTAAAATAGTATCGTCCACCATAACTGGGCCTCCTTTCCACTGAGCTAAAAAGTGATTTCTAGCTCAGACATTACGTTTTGGATCCGGTTAGCAATAGTAGAACGGTCGGAACCGGCAAAGAGTAAACCAACAGCTTCATTGTTTTCGTTTACCACCAGGGAGCCGCTGTCGCCGCCCTGACTACCCAATGTAGCTACAATTTGATCGCTAAACAGAGCGTAGACACCCTCATGCATTTGAATACGCAGTGTAGCTGCTAAAGCAGTAACTGGACCGGTGGTAAGTCCGCTGGTGCGTCCGCTTTTCCTTAAGATGTCCCCTAGCTTGACATCGGCCACACCTCGGATTAACCCCAGTTCAAGAATCTCGGATGTTATCACTCCCGGCGATATGGGCTTGGCTACAGCACAATCCACTAGATTAGGAGCATTAGTTGCTTTTATGAACTGGAACCGGTAATTAGGTCTAATGGCGCTTAACATCGCATTGCCCATTGAGGCTGTGCGCCGGCTAAAAGGACAACTGGATTGCTGGTATT
This sequence comes from Bacillota bacterium, assembly GCA_012839445.1. Classification (GTDB taxonomy): domain Bacteria; phylum Bacillota; class DTU030; order DUMP01; family DUMP01; genus DUNI01. Next base: position 5,756 of record DUNI01000202.1, on the reverse strand, counting down.
CCGTAGCCACCGGTACAAAACGCAGCAGATGGGCTATGGTATCTTCGCTTTTGCCCCCGTCGTAGGTTCCTGGTTGAAAGATAGGGTCACCTATGGTTGCTCGCCCGTCACGCCCGTTTGAAGCATTGGCCAGGATATGGTTGTTGGACAAGATAAGCGGCTCTTTAGTATGGGCGTCTTTTACCAAGGCGCCAAAGGTACCGGCAGTGATTTTAGGATGACCGATACTAACTCCTGGCGGTGCTGGGCGAACGCGGGCTGTTCTGGATGTCAACAGTCGAACTTCTCCGATTTCAACCACATCGGTTTCTAAGCCACTGATGGTACGGGGGACTAATGTCTGGGCATTAAGTTCTTCCGGCGGCAGTTTTTCGGTTACGAATACCACTACGGCTAGCCGATCAGTGCGAAACTGATTTTTTTCCTTAAAGCCCAGTCCGACCCCAACCACATTGGGCAGCTTAGCGCAATGGGACCAGGCACGTTGTGCAGCAGCAAGGTAGTTTCGCATGGTTTCACCTCCAGAAAATAGGGGAGTTAGGTAACATGGATCCCAACTACTCCACTATATTCAAAGACCTTGTAAGGTGAAACTCATAAAGCGAATAACACTGGCTTTAGAAGAACATGCTAAAGATATACATAACAGCGGAAATTGTAGGAGGGCAGCCTAAATGATACAAAAAAGGATGTTGTTGACGGTGGCAGCATTTCTTCTAATCTTGACGGTTATTGTTGTGGGCCCCAAAATTAAGCACAATAAAGATTGGCCGCGCTTTCGCACGGCCACGGCAGCTGAGACTCTGGCTCCCCAGATCGGGTATCCCACCTACGATGATTATTGGTTACTGGTACGGGTAATATCCGGTGAAGCTCATAGCGAGCCTTATGTGGGGCAGGTAGGTGTGGGGGCAGTAATACTTAACCGCGTAAAAAGTCCACTGTTCCCACAATCGGTATCGGAAGTGGTTTTTGAGCCGGATGCCTTTGAATCAGTTTCAAATGGCATCATGTGGTCCCTACCACCCAGTGACGAAAATATGACTGCAGCCCAGGCGGCATTAGACGGTTGGGATCCTACTTATGGTGCCCTGTTTTTCTGGAATCCGGCTAAAGACGTTAGCCCTTGGATCTGGAGCCGCAACATTGTTACCGCTATTGGGCGCCACGTTTTTGGCCACTAGGAGGGATGAAAAGTGCAGAACAGGCGTTTGCTATCGATTGCAGCGGTAGGGTTGTTATTAGTGGCAGGAGTATGGTTGTGGAATTATAATCAAGAAAACACACGCGTGCGAAACTCATTAGAATCCGGTTATCAGCGAGCACTGTTTTCCATGGTAGATCATGTGCAAAATCTAAATACTCTCTTGGCTAAAGGGCAAGTGATACAAGATAGCGGTCAAGGAGTACTTACGTTAGCCAGTGCTTGGCATGAGGCTGAAAGCGCCCGTTCTTCCCTGGGGCAAATGCCTCTGGGACGCTTTAATTTAACATCGGTACAAAAGTATTTGGCTCAGGTGGGCGATTATTCCTATAGCTTAGCGCGCAAGCTGTCCCGAGGGGAAACCCTAACAGATAAAGAACAAGAAACCTTGGCCACACTTTCACAAGAAACGGACAAGCTTAACCGTGACCTACAAACAATGATCGGCAGCATTAAGTCTAAACCCACCTGGGGAACGAAAGGAGTTACCGTAGGCGTCAAAGGACAACCGGTGGCTCCGGCCGGAAGCATTGCTGATGGCTTAGGGAAGGTGGATGGCCGTCTCAAAGATGAAGTGCCGTCTATAACCTATGATGGGCCTTTTTCGGAGCACGTGGAAGACATCAAGCCGCGGGCTGTCAGTGGTGGGAATATCACCATTGAGCGAGCCGGGATGATAGCTGAGGATTTCGCCAATAAGCTGGGGACAAAAGAAAAGCAGACTTACCGGGTGACCAGTGCCAGACGGGTAAGCGGTAACATTCCTGCCTATTCATTAATCATGAAGGCAGAGGGCGATAGTAGACGGCCGGATATCACAGTGGATGTAAGCCAAACCGGTGGTCATGTAATCCACATGTTAAATCCGTACCAGCCGGGCGAAGCGACTTTAGATATAGGTACAGCAGTGCAGAAGGCAGAAGAGTTTTGTCGTGCAGCGGGCTACGATAATATGATTACGACCGGTTCTCTTCGCCATCCAAAGAATTTGATGGTTACTCAAGTGTGGCAGCAGGGGGATACAGTGGCTTACCCTGATTTCGTTAAAGTAACAGTGGCTTTAGATACAGGAGAAATCACAGCCTTTGACGCTCGTGGGTATCTCACGGCTCACCGACGCCGCGATTTGCCAAAGCCCAAGTTTACGGCTGAAGATGCCCATGACAAAGCAGCAGCCAGGCTAACGGTTGACCGGATCCGTTCGGCGATAATCCCCATGAGCGATGCCAGCGAACGATTTGTTTGGGAAGTAAAAGGCCGGGCCAACGACCAAACCTTCCTCATCTACTACAATGCCGAAACCGGAGACGAAGAAAAGGTCCTGCAGGTAATCGAAAGTCCCGATGGAACTTACACCATGTAACGAAAACCTCCAGGTGTAGCCCAAGGGGCGGTTTTAGCGCCGCCCCTGGTACCGGAACTCAAGAGACTGGCCTTGCAGTACCGGGGATGGACAGGCACAGAGACCTGTCCCTACGTAAGGCCAGTAGATGTGGCCGCAGGGGACGGCCTTAGTGCCGTCCCGCTCCCCCAATCCGTGTACCAACGCATCACCTTGTGCAGGCTGGTTTTCCTGCCGGCCTCTGTGCTGTCCCGAATGTTGATCTAACAGGCAGGTACGGAGGACTCAAACGAGTACTCCAGAACTGCCTGTTTTGTTATTCCTGTTTAGAGTTACCGGCTGGCAACCGGAACCAAGGCGGGGGCAAGCACCCTAGTTGGCGCAATGCCCGTTTGATTTCGGGCAGGGCTTGCTCGGCGGCCTGGGCGCCAATATCGATAACTTCGGGGATGCGGTGGAAATCGTACAGATTCATGGTTCCCACCTGAGGGCGGATAATCACTGCTCCGCTTGCTTCCAGACGTAGGTCACTGATGGTTTGCCCCATAATATCACTGGCCTGAAGGAGTACTTGGATAATGGTGTCGGCGCTGCTGTCTTCGACGGCGTAGCCAAGGTCCACGGCAATGATTACTTTGGTTCCCCAGGCTTGGAGAAGATGCACCGGTACATTGGCCTTAAGACCACCATCTATTAGATCCCGGCCGGCAACTCTTACCGGCAAGAACAGGCCGGGAATGGCCGAACTGGATGCTACCGCTGTACCCAGGCTTTGGTCAGAGAAGAAGAACTGCTTCTTTCGATCTTGCCATAATGAGGAACGGGCTGCTTCCGGGGCAAAGATCACGTCCTTCCCTGACAGAAGATCGCAAGCTAGAAAGGCGGCGGGAATAGCCAGCTGATTAAAGGAATCCCCCTTGGTGTGACGGTTGATAAACGCAGACAGAAAATCGTTGCGCAAGAGACCGCGCGGTAGCGTTAGACCTTGTAGTTCGTAACGCCTTAGAAATCCTAATCGCTGTAGAATATATAGTATAAGATTAATGTAGCAACCGGCCGCCGGAAAAAGATTGGTCGGCAAGTTATGATAAATGTGTTCTATTTCCACTGGACTTAAGCCCGCTGCCCACAGGGCCCCCACCATACTGCCGCCGCTGCTACCCACCACGGCATCGATTTTTATGCCGGCTGCTTGCAAAACCTTGAGCACGCCTACATGAGCGGCCCCGCGCAGCCCTCCGCCACCTAAAGCTAAACCTACTTTGGGCTGTCTCATCGCTATCACCTTCTTCAGCCGGTTGGGACCTGGGCCAGCAGATCCCATACGGCTGGGTCTTCCAAACCTAGCCGCCACACGCCGATTCCGGGAAGACCGAGCTCACGAACCAGACGTAATTTGGCAGCAAAGCTGCGGGCGTTTTCAAACCAGACAATATGCCGGAGTCCATTTTCGGTATATTCAAAGGTTGGTGCCTGAGCTTCTTCGTCGTAGCGGATGGTGGCGCCGGTGCGCTGGGCCAAGGCAATGGCTTGGTCATAGGCTAATGTTCGGGGTATACCGCCGGTTTTGGGCCAGTCGTAACCGTAAACCGGCATTCCTAATTTGACTTTGCTCACCGGAATTACCGACAGAGCGTAAGTCAAAACTTGCCGGACAAAGCCAATGGAGGCCACAGGGCCGGGTAGGGCAAAATGTTCGTCGTAGGCCAGAACATAAACTTGATCGCTGACCGTTCCCAGGGCTAAGTAGTCAAAAGCACCGGAAAACGGATGGCGGGGGTTATCTTCCAGTTGGGCCGGAACAGAAATAGTAACCAAGAACCCGGCTGGGCGCAGTCGGGCCGCCAGTTCAGTCATGAAAGCAGTGAGATAGGGACGGTCCTTTGGTGGGACAAACTCAAAATCGATATTGACCCCTGCAAACCGGTAACGCTGTAACATCGCCAGTATATTATCCACCAACGCCCGCCGGACGGTGGGGCTTATTAGTACTTGATGAATAAGAGGCCCAAACTCTGGGCTGGCAAAGTTGTGAATTATAGCCAGAATAGGAATGCCAAAAGTACGGGCTACGGACAAAGCCTCAGGATCGGTTTGATCCACCAGGCTTCCTTGGGCGGTAATACCGAACCAAAAGGGAATTACAGCGCTAATCTCGCCGGCATGCAGCCTTAGGTTTGCCAGTGCGTCTGGGGTATTTACGTAAAACCAGTTTTTTTCTAACGGAGGCAAGAAGGGCCCTCCTTTCTAAACCTGCTACCTTATTGTATTTTGGTGAGGGTCTTCCGGTGACGGTTCCCAGTTGGACCATAGCCGGGCAGGCATCATATACTAAGGTAAAGCTAAGCAAAAAGAGGCGATGCCTATGTTCGCCCGATTAATAAAAATGCCGTCGTTAAGACGGCGGCAGTCTACGGCTCTTCGTCAGGGATTGCATGATAGAATAAAATTAACTATAGACGGGTTACTTATATGCCTGGAGAGGGAACTGGGCTTTAACTGGCCGCATGAGGTTCATATTGTGGTGCCGCGGGCCGAAGAAATTCGTACCTACCAGGATGGGAAGCTGGTGGAAGAAAGACGGATCTTAAGCAGCATTTCTGTCGTTCATGCGCCTTACCACCCGCCGGCGGAAGGCGACCGGCCGCCGCCAAGGCCAATCGAGTAGGAAGGAGTTTGTGGCTGCAGAAGAGAATTTATGATTAGTTTGGCAGGCTGCGATTTTACTTGTCACAAAGGAGCAATAATCGTGCTACAATCATCTTCTTCCACTGATCAAGATCAACCACAACGCTTCACCCCCAGCATCTTTCATCCCGGCTGGGGGCGGCGATTACTGCTAAGTATAATTACCGGTGCCTTGGCTGGGGGACTGATTGCTGCCTTTAGGTTGGCAGTAGCTGCCGGCGAAGCTGGGCGGGTCAAGGTTTGGGACGTTATCACTATCACCGGTGCCGGCAGTGTTATCTTAGGGCCGCTGTTGGTAGCTGCCCTGGCGGCGCTGGGCGGGATTATTACCCGTTGGGTGCCGAAAACAGCTGGGGGCGGTGTTTATCCGGTTCGGGCGGCCTTAGCCGGTGAAAGCCCAATAAGCTGGTGGCCTCAGCTACCGGCAAAGTTTATGGCCAGTTTCTTTACCTTGGTCAGCGGCCTGTCTTTAGGTCGGGAAGGGCCGGCGGTGTTTTTAGGTGGAGCTACCGGACAAGCTGT
>DUNI01000201.1 GCA_012839445.1 Bacillota bacterium | reverse complement strand
TACGGTGGTTGTACCGAAAAATCTTCAATGCGCTTACGAGTCCACTTTCCTATCCGGTCAAAGCGCAAGGACATTTCATTAAAGTTCTTATCTCGCTGAGAACCAAGAAGCAAATTTTCCAGCACGGAAGCATCTCGGATAATGGCGCGTTCATACCTATCTTCAGGAATGTAACCCACGCCCAATGAGCGAACAAAAGCTGGAGACTTGCCGGTACAATCAACACCACTAATCCGAATGCTTCCCTGTGCCGGTGGCTTAAGCCCCATCAGGGCATCTACCAGCTCATCTTGGCCGTTTTGAGCCACACCAGCAATGCCGAATATTTCTCCTTCATGCACGGTCAGGCTCACATCTTTTAAGGTTTCATTGCCGAATTGATCCAAAGCCCAAAGGTTTTTCGCCTCCAGGACGGCCTTGCCTGGAGTAACCTCGTCTTTACTACCGTAAAGCTGAACTTTGCGCCCCACCATCAGCAGAGCCAACTCTTCTTCATTGGTTTCGTTGATGTCCAAAGTGGCTACTGTCTCGCCTTTACGTAGCACTGTTACATGCTGAGCAATGGACATAACTTCCGGCAATTTATGACTGATAAAAATTATGGTTTTACCTTGACTGGTCAGCGAACGCATAATAGCAAACAGTTCTTGGACACCGTCAGGAGTAAGGACAGAAGTAGGCTCGTCCAAAATCAGAATATCAGCGCCCCGATACAACGCCTTCATAATCTCTACCCGTTGTTGTATCCCCACTGAACAATCACGAATCCGCGCCCGGGGATCAATATCAAAGCCACATTCTTTTGCCAACCGGCGCACATCTGCTTCCGCGGTGGCCATATCCAGGTGTCTCCCGGCTACAGGCTCTACTCCCAGAACCATGTTTTCGGCCACAGTGAAGTCCGGTACCAGCATAAAGTGCTGGTGCACCATACCGATGCCGAGCCCAATGGCATCGGCTGAGCTGGCAATAGCTACACGCTTTCCTTGAATATAAACCTCACCGGCATCAGGCTGATACACGCCAAATAATATTTTCATTAATGTTGACTTTCCGGCCCCGTTTTCGCCTACGAGGGCATGGACCTCGCCTTTTCGCACTCTAAAACTTACGTCTTTATTAGCTACCACGGAACCAAAAGTCTTGGTAACGCCTAGCATCTGCAAGGCATACTCACTGGTCAAGGGCCGTCGCCTCCTTAACTAATAACAAACGTTCTCAAGTATCGGCTATGGCAACCCAACCTATTTCCGGCCCCACATGTCAGCCACAGTAGCCGAAACATAGGAGGGCCGCCGCTTAGGCGCGGCTGAGTCAGGCATATTTCCGCTAATATCATGATGCCTTCCTGAACCATTCTACTGCAATAACAGCCCTTGCAGCAGTGGAAATGGTATCCATTCCGTAGCAATGGCACAACTTAGTTGCACCGCCTTACACCATAACCTACTTCTTAGCCCCTTGACCATAGCGGACAGATAAATCCTTGGCTTCTTTATCGATGGTCTCTTGATCAAGAACCACTGGCTTACCAACCAAATGAGAAAAGATGTAAGTCATGGCACTGGCTTCTAAGAACTCATTGTTATCAAAAGCCTGCGCTAAGTTAGCGCCTGTGCAAAGAGCACCGTGGTTAGCCAATAAAACACCGTTACGTGGTCCTAAAGCTTCCACCACATTCTTGGCCAAATCTTCGGTACCAATACTGGCGTACTTGGCCGTCTTTAGTCCGCCGCCGAAAACAGCCACAAAAGCATCTAAAATGGCGGGGAAATCCTGCCTGGTAGCAGCAATAGCCGAAGCATAAATAGCATGAGTATGAATAATAGCATTTACATCCGGCCGTGCAATAAAGATAGAGCGGTGCATGTTGCGCTCGATGGACGGATTACGTTCGCCCGAAAGTTTATTGCCGTCAAAGTCCATCATCACAATGTCTTCCAGTTTAATCTCCGGGTAAGGAATACCACTGGGAGTAATGAGAAAAGCATCTTTTCCTGGTACCCGCACACTGATATTCCCACCGGTACCGGTGACCAAACCTTTTTCGATTAGTAGATTGCCATACTTGATCATTTCTTTTTTAATCTGCTCTAAAGCCATATCAAAACACCTCCGCTTTATAGTTCCGTTAATTTCATAAATATTTTGAGCCAACGCTCTTTTGCTTCCTTATAAACAGCACTGGCTTTTGGATCAGGGTCGATCGTGATCGGAGCCGGTACCATTTGTGCGGCTGCTTGGCGTGCGTCTGGATAAAGGCCGGCCCCGGCGGCCGCAAAAATAGCTGCACCTAAAGACGTCGCTTCGTCCACCGGATTTACTGACACCGGTTCCTCTAGAACACTGGCCGTTATAGCCGGTAAGAATCCACCCCTGGTACCGCCACCGCACATAATAAGAGAATCTTTCTTACCTAACACTTGGGCCAAAATATCGGCATTCCCGGCCACTGCATAAGCAATAGCTTCTAAAATAGAGCGGCCTAGTTCAGCCTTCACCCGACCGGTCTTCTCATAAGATGCATTCCAGCCATACACTACGCTGGGCGGAAACGGCATCTGGGGCGGTAAGCCTACCCCTGAACCCAAAAAGGCTAACAAGCCACCGCTGCCGGGAGAGACCAGCTTCAGGTCTTCATTCACCTGCTCAAAGGGTACGTCGGATCCGTAAAACTCATCCCGGAACCAACGGTAGATAACACCGGTTCCTTTGGCATTCCCTTCTAGCACCCAGCGATTTGAAAATACGTGACATCCGCTCCACAAACGGTGCTTAGGATCTAGAACCGGCTTATCTGTTGCCACCTGCAGAGGCGTAGACGTTCCGGAAACAGCACAGCCCCCGTCATCTACAACTCCGCTGCCGGCCAAAGCCATCTGGGTATCGGCTCCACCCACCACCACCGGCGTACCGGCTAGGAGCCCTGTAGCTGCCGCCGCTTCAGATGTCACTTGTCCCACTGCGGTTCCAGGGGGCACAACATCGCATAAAAGTGTGGGTTTAAGGCCCAGTTCACTAATAAAGTCCCAGTGCCAAGTAAGGCGGGTAATATCAAAGAGCAACGTTTCCCCGGCATTAGAAGGCTCCGAATACTGACTGCCAGATAGCTCATATAAAACCCAATCATTAATCATCAGCACCCGGGCAATACGCTCAAACAGTTCCGGTTCCCGCTTCTTAAACCACAACAAGCGGCACGCAGGGAACATAGCGTGGGGCCAGTGCCCGGAAAACCGATAAATCTCTTCGCCGGCTGATTCTGCCAACCGGTTAGCTTCCTCCTGGGCCCGCCAGTCCATATTGGGACCGGCATAAAGCGGCTGCCCGGCAGCATCAAGGAACACGCATCCTTCGCGCTGACTGGTAGCAGTTACAGCTGCTACCTCAGCCGGCGCAATTTCAGCTTTGGCCAAAGCGGTGCGACACGCATCCGCCAGGAGAGCGAAAAACTGATCGGGAGAAAACTCCCGGGCGTCCGGCGCAACTTTTGGCTGCCGGTAACGCCACTCACGGTATTCCGAGATTAGCTGACGTCCGGTAGCGTCGAAAACAGTGCAGCGACCGCCGCCGGTTCCAGCATCAAAAACAACTAGATAATTACCGGACATACTGCCACCTGCCTTTATTGTTTTAGAACTTCCGGATTTGCTATCCGGCCCACGGGCTCACCTTTAAGGTAGCTGGCTATAGCCTTGGCAACGATACGCGAGTGATGCCGGACCACATCATGGCTGGCGCCACCGATATGCGGCAGCAGTATACAGTTGTCCAGCTTCATGAACGGACTGTCCAAAGGCAGAGGCTCTGTTGTAAACACATCTAAAGCTGCACCGCCGATACGCTTTGCCTCTAGCGCCTCAATCAAAGCTTCCTCATCCACCACCACACCGCGCGAGGTGTTTACAAAGAAAGCAGTGGGTTTCATAAGCGCAATCATTTCCCGGCTGATAAGCCCTTTTGTCTCCGGTGTCACCGCACAGTGAACGGTAATGAAGTCACTTCTTTGCATAACCTCTTTAAGGCTGCATAGTTCAACATCCGGTGCTGAGCCTTCCTTAGCATAAGGATCAAAAGCAATAACCTTGGCCCCTATAGTCTGGCAGACAGCAGCTACCTTGCGACCGATGGCCCCCAGGCCTACAATGCCTACCACCTTATCAGCCAATTCTACGCCGCGAAACTTAAGGTACGGCATTTCCCCGTCCTCATGCCATTTCTTATCTTGCACAAAATGCTCCGCCGCAAAAACATTGCGAGCAACGCCAATAAGAAGAAGAATCGTCAATTCTGTCACTGCCTGAGCATTTCGTCCCGGTGCGAAAAACACCGGCAAACCAGCTTTGGTTGCCGCCTCTACATCAACGGTTCGAGGTACCGCCCGGGTGCAACCAATAAACTTCAGTTCGGGGCAGGATGCAATTACCTTAGCCGTTACATCCTCCACCTCAGTAATAATCCCCGCGCATGACTTAGCTTTAGCAATGAGTTCGTCTTCACTTAAAGCCTCCGACGTAACACCCCAGCCACAGCGTTCAATTTCAGCGTAGGGCTCAAGAAGAGCAATACCTTCATCAGAAAAGGGAGCAGTAATAAGGATTTTCACGATGCCAACACTCCTTCATCTCGTGCCACTTAATTTGCCTAGCCCAACAGATGTTGCCACAGGTAACGCCAGGAAGAAATTACGTCGCCGCCTTCAACATTCAAAGCCGCTTTGTCTAAGGAAGATGCCTTTTCCCACAATGCTTCCAAAACATCCAGGGAATAAGTCACGGCCTCTTCCGGTACCTGGCGAGCCGGGGACATATCCAATGATACCCATCCGTTGTAGTCAAGCTGCTTCAGTTGCCACAGTAGTTCTATCGTCTCCATAACATGTTTGGTTGCCGGTAAGAAATCATCATCGAAACGGCCGAAAGTGTCGTTTAGGTGTACATTAAACAAGCGACCGTAACGGGCAGCCAATGCCGCTGCCTGAGCCGGGTTCTCATGGGCTAAGACAGCATGACCAAAGTCCATGGTAATACCCACGTTAGGCAAATCAAGTTCCTGGCAAGCCACGATTGAACTCCAAACAGTGGGCAACAAAGACGAGGCTCGCGGCTCGTAAGGCTTATATTCTAAAGCAAACCGAACATCCGGATAACTGGTAGCTGCATCCCGCAAAGAAGTCAACATCTTATCCCAGGCGTTAGCATAGTCTGACTGAAAAGCATAGTCGAAGCCATCTTGTCCCGGCCAAACATTTACCAGATCACAATCCAGTGCTTGAGCCAACTCGGCTGCTTTCTTAAGCTCACCCAGGGCATCTACCCGCGTGTTTTCAGCCAGGGCTGATATCCCGCCCAACTGAAAACGGAAATCGTTGATGCCGCTGGCCAAGACAGCGCTCACTTTAAGACCCAATTCTGCCAGCTGGGGCCGGATCGCAGCTGCGTCTATATTGTCATAGGGGCAAATTACCTCTACCCCTTTGATGCGTTTATCCTTGGCCAACCGTGTCAGTTTCTCGTCAATGGCAGGCGCCTCGTGATAGTCAACAAAACGATCCCGGTGCCCACCGATAACCCAACTGCCGGCAGCCCATTTAATCTCTTTCACTAGGGGAACCTCCTCCTAAAGCACTGCTTAATACACCCTGCTACCATCAAAATTAATCAGCTTTCGGAGTTACCAACACTTTCACTGCTTGACCCGAATAAAAGACGTCGGCAGCTTCTTGCATCTTCTCCAACGGGAACACGTGGGTAATTAAGCGGGAAAGTGTTGGTAACTCCGAAAGCTGATTAATTTTGATGGTAGCAGGGTGTATTAAGCAGTGCTTTAGGAGGAGGT
>DUNI01000200.1 GCA_012839445.1 Bacillota bacterium | reverse complement strand
GAAGCCTTGGACGATATTTTGAGTCAGCAAAAAAGTTTCTTATCGATAGCCTTTTCCACCGGCAAAACGATGCTGGGACGGTTAGTACAAGGGAAAAAAGATAAGTAAGGTAAAATGACCGGCTGGCTTACTTATTTCTTGACATACAATAACAGCCAGGCGCCGGTTGCCAGTAGTGCTAATCCCAGTAGCTTGGTCCAGGTAAACGGTACTTTATCCAGCCCAAAGCAACCAAGATGATCGATACAAAGAGCTGTGAGGACTTGTCCTACAATAATAGCAGTGGTGGCGCTGGCAACACCCAACCGCGGTATGCTCATAGCTACGCCGGCTATAATAATAACGTTAAGTACGCCGCCCAAATAAGTATACCAAGGGGCGGCTACAATTTTGACTAAACTACCGTTGCCTAGATGCAAAATAACAGCAGCCGCAGTAAGAACGGTACCTATAACGTGAACCACCAAGGTGGCCGGGAATAAACCAATTATTTTTCCTAAAGCGGCATTGAGTGAACCCTGCACCGCCATGGCCAGTCCAGCTACAGCGGCCAAGCCTAGTATCAGTAATTGCACCGGCGTGCTCCTTTCAGCGCAATTTTTATTGGATGTTAGTTTTCTACTGAACTCGGTACGGGACAGGTGAGGCACAGGGATCAAAAAGAAAACATTGTGCCAGCCTGTCCCGTTCTCGGTATCCGGAAGAAGAAGGCCTGCTTAATCTTGCAAGCCTTCTTCCTTTTGGTTTTTGAATGTCATTGCGATTTATCCTTGGGTAAGCAGTGATTGTTGGGCCATCTGGATCATTCGGCGCACCATATGCCCGCCCACAGCACCGCAGTCACGGGAAGAAATGTCACCCCAATAGTCTTCGGAACCTTGATAAACAGGTATACCCAATTCGCCAGCAATTTCATATTTCATATTGTCCATGACTTGGTGTGCTTCGGGAACCACGTGTGCGCGTTTGTTCCAACTTCCTCTCGCCATTTTTGCGCCACCTCCTGTGTATAGTGTGTCCGAAGAGGTGGCAAACTTACTGCAAAATTTCAGGAAGAAGGAGCGCTTTATTCCTTACCAGTGTTTTACTGTTTTGCAAGCAGGTTTTTAGCTTATCTCAGGCGAACATAACTAGCGAGATGGCTTTTATAGCTTAATCGACGTTTTTTTATGTCCATATATACTATGGCAGTTTAACATTGATATTATTACAACGGGTTACGATAAAGGATGGTAAGTTATGGAAAATTATCGAAATATTGTCCCGCGCTTAGAAAAACACCTAATATCTACCCAGATATACTCCCAGGAGATAACGGTCTTACCTCAGTCAGCAGAAGTAGAGGTAGCGGCTCAACTTGGGGTTGGGCGTGCTTATCTTCAGCAGTCGGCCCTAAAGTCAGAAATTGTACCTGAACGCTACTTGCGTAACATAGGCACCATTGGCGTGAAAGGCCAGCTTAGTTTGCTGCAGTCTACAGTGGCTGTTATTGGCTGTGGTGGGCTGGGTGGGTTGGTGGTGGAACTGCTGGCCCGAATGGGTGTAGGCACACTTATTTTAGTGGATGATGATGTATTCGAGGATAACAACCTTAACCGCCAAATTCTATGCACGGAGGCGGATTTGGGTAAACCGAAGGTAGCAGCTGCTTATGAACGCATCCTCACTATCAACCCAGCGGTGGATATTCGCTGTTACCAGCAGCGGTTGGGGCCTGAAAACGCTCGGCCGATGCTGCAGGGGGCGCATGTAGTTGTAGACGCCTTAGATAATCTGCCCAGCCGTTTTGATCTGGAGCAGGCGGCGCAAGAGCTTGGTATTCCCATGGTTCATGGCGCAATTGCCGGGTTCTTAGGCCAGGTAATGACTATTTATCCCGGTGACCCAGGTTTGCGCGAAATCTATGGCCGACCGGGCGACATAGAGCGGGGAATAGAAACAGAGACGGGCAATCTGGCGGCTACCCCGGCGTTAGTGGCATCGCTACAAGCACAAGAAGTCGTTAAGGTTCTTACCGGTGTCGGTGAGCCTCTAAGAGGCCGGCTCTTTTATCTGGATACCGCCGGCGGTGAGGCCTCGGTGTTGAAGCTTAGCGGGACTGACCATAAAGAACCCGCAGACCGGATTTCCACAGCAGCGGATACAAAAAGGCCGCTGCCGGTAAGTTTTGCAGGCACATCCGGCTCGGGGAAGACTACTTTGCTAGTGGAGCTTATTGCTGAACTTACTCGACGCCAAATTAAGGTGGCAGCGGTAAAACATAGCCATTCCCTGATAGAATTGGATAGTGAGGGAAAAGACAGCTGGCGTTTTCGGTTAGCCGGAGCTAAGGGAGCGGCTTTTATCAGCAGCGGTCAGGCTACGGTCTTTTACCAACTTCCGTCTAACGAAGCAGCCCGTAGAATTAAGCAGTGGTTTCCCGATACTGATATTATCCTGGTGGAAGGCTTTAAGGGCGGACCTTTTCCCAAAGTACTGGTTTATCGTGATGGCGTATCGGAGAAACTTTCTCCCTGGCCCAAAAACATAATCGCTGTAGCCGGTGATGTTGAGGCTGCCAGAAGTGCCGGCGTACCGGATACACTGCCTGGCTTTGGGTGGGACGACAGCGTTGCTCTGGCGGACTTTTTGTTGCAGAAAGGCTATATTAAGGACTAATCTTGAGATGGAATCCAATAAAGATAAGCGTAGGCATACAAGCCTGCGCTTTGTTATTATGGCCTAAAAATGTTTTTCGTATTTATCAAATTTTTGTTTTACCGTAACCTTTACCCGGCTTAAACAGTTATTACATATGAAGGGTGTTTTAGGGGAAAGGGTGAAACCATGTGCTGGCTCTTACACGAGATCAAGAAAGTCAACTAGTAGAGGAGTCCAGATCTAATCTGGATGCTTTCGGCGATCTTTACGAGTACTATTTACCGAAAATGTATCGTTTTGCCTATTACCGAACGGGAAACAAACAGGTGGCCGAAGATGTGGTGGCCCAGACATTCTTACAGGCTATTGAGGCTTTATCTAGGTACGAAGACCGTGGTTTTTCTTTGGGCTGCTGGTTATATCAAATAGCAGGCAACATTATACGGACAAGGCATCGATTAAGGAGTCGTGAATTGTCTTGTCCTGGAGACAAATTTGATGCTGACTGGGATATGAGTATCGAGTTCTTGCCCGAGCAAATATCTTTACAAAAGGCTCTACAGACTCTGCCCGATGCCCAGCAGCAAGTATTGGTTCTGCGCTACATTCAAGATTTGAGTATAAAAGAAGTGGCCCAAATAATAGGCCGATCAGAAGGCGCGGTCAAGCAGTTAGCGTTTCGAGGCCTGGAGAACATGCGTGAAAGGATGAACAGCTTTGAAAAACAATAACTGGGAAGCGGATTTCATCCAACTGGAACAAACCATCGGCAAAGAATTACGTCAGTTACCGTCTATAGATCCGGATGAGGAATTCAAGCAGCGTTTGGAGCGAGAATTACGTGCCAAAATGGCTCCAACCCCAACACGACGGCCAAGACCGAAAGCGGCGAGAAGGTCATGGCTTAGGGTAGGTGCTTTGGCAGCCGGCTTGCTGTTGGCACTGGCAATGGTCAAATTTAGCTTGGCACCTGAACCCGATCCCAGCACACCGTCTATTGGACCGTTCCTGGTGCCCACCGTCCAAGCCAGCCCCGGTGGCAGCAGTGGTTTCTTAGCTTCGGCCGGCTTAGATCAAGTACGCCAGGTGGAGTTTACGGTTCAAGGTGCACTTCCGTCTTTACCTGATGAGGCTGCGGCTGTAAAGTATGCCGACAGTTCTTGGACTATGGATGAGGTTCTGGAATTGGCTACCAATTTGGGGCTAAAAAATCCGAAGCGGTTAGGAGAAGAAGAACCGTCACCTGCACTGGGGCCGGCTTTTATAGAAGCCGACAACGGCCGCTTGTATGTATGGCTAGGTCCGAGTCATTGGCTCCTAGAAACTGAGCAGCAGCTGATTACAACAGATAGAATAGATGAAAGTAGCGTGGAACATGCTGTTAGCCGATGGTTGCAGCAAGCTGGACTTTTTCCTTCGGAAAAGGATTTACAGGTTCAAGTGCGACCGAGCGATGTGGAATTTGAAGTAACTATCCGTCCAGTCAGTGGGCCCGAGGGAAAACCTATTATGGGGAGAGGACCGGAAATCAGTGCTGTGGTCAACTCTGACGGGCAGTTACTAGGTGTATCCTATATTTGGCCCGAGGACGGCGAACAAGTTAGCTTGCCCTTGGCCGATTTTGAGCAGGCGCTGGACGCTTTGGCCAGGGGTGAGGGCAGCTTTGAAGTTGCCAATTATCAGCCCTTTGAGCAGGGGAGGGCTGTAGTAACTGAAGCCGAGCAGGGATATCAATTGGTTTACTCATTGGATAAGGCTCCTTACCTGATACCGGTGGCTATCTTTCGTGGGCAGCACGTTGTGGGCGAAAGCAGGGCTGATTTTACCGCCTGGGTTTCCTTGCTACCGCCGTATACTAACAAAAACAGCGGCAATTTCCTCCTGGAAACCCAATTGCCGCCCGACAAGAAAGCATTGCCTCTGCTGCAAGAACGGGATCGTTCAGTATCGGAAGCAGAACTGCCTGTTATTGCCGCCCATTTCGGCCTCGATCCTAACAACTGGGAAGATGATGAGATGGTGGGCGACGGTCAAACCTTATCGGCCACCAGTTGGGACGGTGGCTGGATGTATCGTGGACCGGGGCTGCTTAAAGGGCAAAGAAAACCAGAAGCTAAGTTGCCACCGGAAGAAGCCTTAGCTTTGGCCACCGACATAGTGTGCCGTTTGCCTAGTTTACCGGGCCAGGTGGGAGAAGGCCAAGTATTGCCTGGGGCCGACAACGATTCCTACACCTATGTAACGTTCCCCTTGCTTTACGAAGGTCAACCGGTTGCCACCTGTAATTCTCCTGGCTATATATCCAATGTGGGTATACAGCTAGGT
>DUNI01000025.1 GCA_012839445.1 Bacillota bacterium | reverse complement strand
TGAGTTTCCTCACATGATTTTAGGCAGTTTCACCCACTACCAATAATTGTTACCCACTATTAGCATGTTGTTGAAACCGGTTTTTTCAAGGGATTGTTTCCTAGGTATAGCTTGGGTACAATAGCGCAATAATTGCTTCTTTAGTGACGGTTAACAGATGTGGAAACTTGTTCCATCTAAGTGGCTATAGTATGATGAAGGCAAAGAGAAGCCTAATAATGGAGGTGCGTAACATGCGACAGGTACTGATAGTGGTGGACATGCAAAATGATTTTGTAGCGGAAAAAGGGGCGCTTAGCTCTCCAGCAGCCAGGAGGATTCTACCATTTGTACAAGATAAAGTCCGGGCTGCACTAAAATCAGGTAAAGAGGTGGTATTTACCTTAGACACCCATCAAGAAGACGATGCCGAATTTGACAAGTTTTCTCCACATTGTTTGGAGGGCAGTTGGGGTCAGCAATTGGTACCGGAACTTAAAGCTCTGACTGAGGGTAGAGAGAGTCAGGTGCACCTAGTAGAGAAGAACCGTTACAGTGGTTTTTACCAAACAGATCTAGAGGAGTACCTGGGTTTAACAGAAGGCGCTGAGCGTGAGCGAGTAGCTGAAGTAGAATTGGTAGGCGTATGTACTAATATCTGTTGCTTTTTTACAGCTGAAGAGCTGGCCAATCGCGATGTGCCTACTAAGGTCTATGCCCAAGGCATGGCTAGTTTTGATCAGGATGCCCATACCTTTGCCTTGTCCCAAATGAAGTCAGTGTTAGGGGCCGAAGTGATACAGTAGCTGATTTTTTAACCTGATATGGCGATAAGTTAGATCTAACAATAAAAGCGCATTCTTTTTATAGTTAGTAGCGGATCATCACTTGACAAAATAGTTATTGGTAATTATAATTAATAGCAAGAGGCCTAGGGAACACCAGGTGGCCTTACCATGCAAAAGCCTCCCGGTGTTCAAAATAAGTTAATAAAAACAAGGAGGAGTAAACGTTTTGAAGAAATTTGTCTGTACAGTTTGCGGTTATGTTCATAATGGGAATACTCCACCGGAAAAATGTCCTCAGTGCGGAGCTACTAGTGACAAGTTTGTGGAGCAAAAGGAAGATCAAGAATTAACTTGGGCTGATGAACATAAGATTGGCGTTGCCAAGGGTCTGGATCCGGAAGTGGTAGAAGGATTGAAAAACAATTTTACCGGTGAGTGCACCGAAGTAGGTATGTACTTGGCTATGAGTCGTCAGGCCGACCGAGAAGGATATCCGGAAGTGGCTGAAGCATACAAGAGAATCGCCTTCGAGGAAGCGGAGCATGCTGCTAAGTTTGCGGAGCTTCTAGGCGAAGTGGTAACGGATTGTACTAAGACTAATCTACAAATGCGTGTTGAGGCTGAATATGGTGCCTGCCTAGGCAAGAAAAAATTGGCCACAAAGGCCAAAGAATTAGGCTACGATGCCATCCATGATACTGTTCATGAAATGTGCAAGGACGAAGCTCGTCACGGTGCTGCTTTTAACGGGCTACTAAAACGTTATTTTAACGAATAACAGCTTTATTAACAGGGCGCTTCCGGTAAGGGTGTGCCCTGTTTCTTATTTGTTGTCAGAGTGCTTGTGCCCAAAAGAGTATACCTGAGGACTATTGGGGGCTAAGAACTGTTGCAATGGCATAGGAGATCATGCTATAATAACGTGGTTAGTAAGAGGAAAAAGCCTCTCTTTAGACTCCAGGCATTAGGGAACTGCCTGGCAACCCGAAAGACCGGTTGTTGCTTGGTCTCAGGTAATTTTGGCATTTTCAGGTGGTATATAGAAAGGGTGACAGTAATGAAAAGCGGCATTCATCCTCCTTACTATAAGACTGTAGTAAGGTGCGCTTGCGGCGCAACTTTTGAAACTGGTTCGACGAAAGAGAATCTACGGGTGGAGATCTGCTCTCAGTGCCATCCACTTTTCACCGGTCAGCAGAAAATTATCGACACCGGCGGTAGAGTGGAGCGCTTCACAAGAAGATTTGGGCTTAAGTAGCAGAGTACCGACTCTGCTTCTTGGTGCTGGGCGTATTTGGCCACAGCCTAGGGAGCAGAGTCGCTTTTTTCTGCCCTGAGCTCTATGTAAAGAGCAGGGAGGGAACGCGACGTGAGTCGTCAAATAGGCGGGCAAGCGGTGATGGAAGGTGTCATGATGCGGGGGCAATCTTGGGTTGCAACAGCCGTGCGCCGCGAAGATGGAAACATAGTTACCGATGTGCACCGGCTATGGTCACCGCCCAATCATCTTAGTTTCTTGCGTTGGCCGGTTGTGCGTGGCGCCGTGGGGCTGGTATACTCATTAATAGTAGGAATTCGGGCACTTAGTTTTTCGGCTAACCAATTCGCCGGTGAAGAGGAACAACTATCCACCAAGGAGTTGGTTTTAACCTTTGGAGCGGCAATGTTATTTGCTGTGGGCCTTTTTATCCTACTTCCCACAACTCTTATGCGTTGGCTAGGAAAGAGCGGCAATCCTTTTTTATTGAGCTTGGGCGAAGGGCTTTTGCGCTTGGTTATATTTTTTATTTATATTGTTTGCATTTCCTTCATGAAGGACATACAGCGTATATTTGAATACCACGGGGCAGAGCATAAAGTAGTTCATGCATTTGAAAATAAAGGGTTGCCACTTGAGATGGCTGATATAACGCCACTTAGCACCTTGCATCCGCGCTGTGGTACTAGTTTTTTGCTTTACGTAATGGTTGTAAGCATACTATTGTTTTCATTCTTAGGTTGGCCGGGAATTTTTCTGCGAGTGTTATCACGGTTGTTGTTAGCGCCTTTAGTAGCTGGCTTATCTTACGAATGGTTGCGGTTTGCAGGACGTTCTAATTCTCGACTTGTAAGGTTGTTTTCCAGGCCGGGATTATGGCTCCAAAAGTTGACCACCCGTGAACCGGATGAATCACAAATTGAAGTGGCGTTGGCAGCGCTGCAGGAAGTTGCTCTAAGAGAACCTGAGGTGAGAATATGAGCACTATCTTTGCCAAACTGGCTGAAATAGAACAGAATTATGAAGAAATGGGCCGATTAATGGCTGATCCAGAGCTGCTAGCCCGTCAGGAAGAATGGCAGCAGCTTGCCAAGGATCATGCCGGTCTGGAGCCCATTGTGACTGCTTATCGGGAGCATAAAAAGGTGGAGAAGGAACTGGCGGAAAATGAGGAGCTTCTCAACGAGAAGCTGGAGCCGGACTTTCTCGAACTGGTGGAAAGCGAGATTGAGACCTTAAAGGCTCGAAAAGAAGAGCTGGAGCAGGAACTTAAAGTTTTGCTGATTCCTAAAGATCCGCTGGATGAAAAGAACGTCATTATGGAAATCCGTGCCGGGGCTGGCGGCGATGAGGCAGCTTTGTTTGCAGGCGAACTTTTTCGTATGTACCAGCGCTATGCTGAAGGCCGCAATTGGAGGACAGAGATTTTGTCTTCTCATCCTACGGAGTTAGGCGGTTTTAAGGAAGTAATTTTTGCTGTCAGCGGTAAGAGAGCATACAGCCGTCTTAAGTTCGAAAGCGGTGTACACCGGGTTCAGCGAATTCCGGTTACTGAGTCCGGCGGACGCATCCATACTTCTACCGTGACAGTGGCTGTGCTTCCGGAAGCGGAAGAAGTGGATGTCAAGATCAATGCTAACGATCTACGGATTGATACCTATTGTTCCAGTGGGCCCGGGGGACAGAGTGTTAATACCACTTACTCGGCGGTAAGAATTACTCATATACCCACTGGGTTGGTAGTGACCTGTCAAGATGAGAAGTCCCAGATCAAGAACCGGGAAAAAGCCATGCGGGTACTCAGGGCTAGAGTACTTGATATAGCTCAGGCGGAGCAGCAGGCGGAGTTAGAGGAGGCCCGGCGGAGCCAGGTGGGAACCGGGGATCGTAGTGAACGTATCCGCACGTACAATTTTCCCCAGAACCGAATAACAGATCACCGGATCGGGCTCACGCTGCACCAACTGACAGCAGCGTTAGAAGGCGATTTAGATCCCATCATTGAGCCTTTGATTACCACTGAACAGGCAGAGAAGCTGCGGCAGGTGGGATAACTCATGATTACTCTACGTGAAATATGGTGCCAGGGGGTTGACATTTTGCGCCAAGCTGGGGTAGAGACTCCGGCCTTAGACGCTGAGATCTTGCTTCGGCACTTAACAGGGCAAAGCCGAGAAGAATTTTACCGAGACTTAACGGCTCCATGGCCGCTTGTTCTAACATCTAACTGGAAAGAAATAATAAACCGGCGTGCCCTGGGCACGCCGGTGGCTTATCTAACGGGAGAAAAAGAGTTTTTCGGCTTATCGTTGAAGGTTGCACCGGCAGTTTTGGTGCCACGGCCGGAGACAGAAATACTGGTAGAGCGAGCCCTACAACTGGTTGCCGAAGAACAAATTCTGGCCAAGTGTCAGGTTTTGGATATTGGCACCGGCAGTGGTGCCATTGCCATAGCGCTGGCAGTAAACCTGCCCGAGGCTTTTATTACAGCAACCGATGTTTCTGATGCGGCTTTGGAAATAGCCGGTAAAAATGCCATACGCCATAAGGTGAAGCAGCGGGTACGGTTTTGCAGTGCTGATCTGTGGCCGGAACCGAAAAGTGACTGGGAGTATGCTTGGGGTCAGCAGGGTTTTCACCTCATTGTATCTAACCTGCCTTATATTCCATCTGGGGACATACAAAAGCTGGCACCGGAAGTACGGCAGGAGCCGGAGCTGGCCCTAGACGGCGGTCTCGATGGGCTGGATATTTACCGGCGCTTGGTTTCCGGTCTCAAGGAGCACTTGCTTCCAAACGGCTGGGTGCTACTGGAAGTAGGATCTGATCAGGCCGACACTGTTTCCAGAATGTTGGCCTCGGTGGGGCTGTCTGTCTTGCCGCCGCTTTTGGATCTGGCCGGCCATAAACGCGTAGTACAGGCAGTGTACAGGTAAAAGGTAGCCATTGTTTTCGTACTTACGGTTATCCAGTTAGCACCCTTTTACGCAAATAAGTTTGGTTGCAGGGCTATCCCCAAAGCGCAGCTTAGCCCTCATTCAAGAGAGCGAGGCGAAAGAGGGAAAACCGCCGATGCATGTTCGAGCCCCGAAGGGGCGAGTTCAGAGGCGGCCCGAATGAGCCGAGCTCGTTCGTTCTGAGGGGCGCCGCGGAGCGTGAGGATGGCCCGGCAACCGTCAACAGAGAATGGCCGGCGCGGAGATGTGGCACCACACTAAGAGACTGTACGTTATGTTTTTCGGGAGGGGACAGAGCCCCTCCCCTACGAGAAGGTGCGGTGTGTGGGGAACGGGCCGGCACGGAGGCACGGCCCCTACGAGAAGGTGCGGTGTATATGCGTGGGCGGGCACGAAAGGCCGAAGCCTACACTTTGTAAAGGCCCTGATTGGGTGTTGTTTATTAAAGGAAAGTTAGGAGAATGTCTATGTACGGAGCTAATGCCTATAGCCAATATCAGAAGATGCAGGTGAACACGGCGTCGCCGGGGCAGCTGGTGTTGATGCTGTATGATGCTGGGATTCGGTGGGCCAGGGAGGGAGCTGCTGCTCTTAAGGCTAAGGAGATGGAACAGGGGCACGGGCTGCTTATTAAGGCCCAGGAGGCGGTGTCGGAACTGGCTGGTGCGCTGAACATGGAGGCCGGTGGGGCTATT
>DUNI01000250.1 GCA_012839445.1 Bacillota bacterium | reverse complement strand
CCGTGGCCTTTTTCGTCATCCGGGCCAGCATGTCCCCGGCCTTGACTCCGATGCCATCGCGGCCCGACATGGCGTATATTTCCTTTTTCCCTTCCTCCACCTCTACCCCCAGTTCCCGGGCGGTGGCAGCGGATAGGGATACTACTTCATAGGCAAAATGGATAGAGTGGGCAGCCTCTTCCTCAAATCCTAATTTGTGTAGGGAGAGGCGGAGCACGTCTTGCAGGTACTTTTGCCTCAGATCAATGACATTGATGACCTCATCGGCCTGGCCGAAACGGGTCATCTTGTTGCCATAGGGGGCGGTGGTCCACAAAACTGTGCCATCGGGCTGCAGCCCATGGCGATCGTAGAGGAAGTCCTTGCCCAAGATGCCAAACTTCCACATCTGGTAGGCAATATCCTTGGCTGTGTAGGTGGCGGTGCCATTGGAGCGGACCAATACCTTATCGGGGTTTTCCAGATCGCGAAATTCCTCCAGATCGCCCAGCTTAACCACCCAGCAGCCGGCGTTGGGGCCCTCCGTTTCATATACTAGGGAGCCCTCCTCCTTTAACCTTTCAAAGGCATGTTCCCAAAAGCCCAGGTGGAGGATATCGCTCTCCCAGGTGAGGAGGTTGTAGTAGACACCCATATGCCACATGATATCCAGATGGTGCTTGACAATCTTGTTGGCCACTTCCTTGGCCAGTTGGGCCACCTCGTTGTCACCGGCCTCAATTTGGTGGAGTACCTCCCTTTCCTTTTCCTTCAGGGCCGGGTCCTCCTCATAAAGGCGGTTCACCTCTGTATACAAGTCCCAGCAAAATCTGTCAAAGGGTACATCCCGGGGGCATTCCCTTTCCAAATGGTAAAGGCCAACGACAATGTCGGCCACGGCGGCCCCGGTGTCATCGATATAATTTTGCACTTCCACATCATAGCCCTGCTTCCGCTTCATCCGGGCCAAGGTATCCCCCAAGCAGGCGTTGCGCAGATGACCAATGTGGGCCGCCTTGTTGGGGTTAATATTGGTATGTTCAATGACAATTTTCTTCCCCTTACCGCCCTTGCCTTCACCATACCTGTCCTCTTCCACGGCCACGGCGTCAAAGAAACTCCGGGCCAGGCTGGTGTAGTTAAAGTGAAAATTGATGTAGCCCGGGGCGGTTACCGTTATATCCTCAATAAAGGGTGGTAGATCCTCCTGGAGGGCCCCCTGCATTTTTTCGGCAATTTTGAGGGGAGGGCGGCGCAGGGTACCGGCGAGTTTCAAGGGAAGGGGAGAGGATAGATCGCCAAATTCGGGTTGGGGAGGGGTTTCCAGGGGTATCTCTTCCTTGGCCAAGAAAAGGGCATATTCAGCCTTTAGTACCTCCCACAACCTCTCCTGCAGCTGATTTTCCAAGTTGTAGAAATGGTAGGTATGACCTTCCATCTTTTCTCCTCCTTAAAACTAACTCCCATTAGATTCCAGCTTATTATACCACAAGTCCTGGGGATTAAGCCAATAATCCAGTTGATCTCGATCGTGTCAATCTACTGTAGTACGGAAAAAATAAGAAGTCCCCTCTGTTCCGCCAAAGCAAGCCAGAATTATAAGCCAGCTAAATATTATCCCCATAGTTGGCAATCCTTCTTAAAAGCCGGGCAAATGCGTTAGAACCATCCCGGAAGGATGGAATATTATCTAGTGTTTCAAAACTGCCACCTGCAGCCTTTACGGTTGGTATGGCGGTGGGCATTGAATAGCGTTTTCGAGCAGAGAATTTATTTTCTTTTTTGTGCTCCTTGATATAAAGTTTGTGTATATCCATACCATTTTCACGATGGACTCTTAAATGGGCCATCTGATTAGCGCCCAAGTATGACCAGCCCATGGGGCGACTACTTAGCCTTGCTGAAAGTACATGGCTAACATGCCCCTCGGCACTGCAGCCTACAATGTATTCCCGATGCTCCTTGCTGGCCTTAATTCCATGCCAATTGTTGTTTAGGTATTTGTATACGTTAATTATGGTTTGTCTCCTGGATCTTCTCTCCATCGATTGT
>DUNI01000024.1 GCA_012839445.1 Bacillota bacterium | reverse complement strand
TCTGTCGCACCTCCTGCAATCTCTTCCATTTCGTGGGATCCTGGGACAGAGCCTTTTGTGCTTTCAACAGGTGTCGGAAACTTTCTGAATTACGTAGGCTACGTGCCAAAGCATGAGCGTTATCATATACTTCCATTATCAATCTACACTCCTTTAATATCTTTTCGGCTTTACGGTTAGTCAACTAAAGCCTTATCAGCATACAATGAACGAGAAAACCTTACAAAAGGAGGCCTTGCCATGGCTATCTACGTCGTACAGCCAGGCGACACCTTGTGGAGCATAGCTCGCCTGTTCGGTGTATCAGAACAGGAAATCATGAGTATTAACAATCTCGTCACCAGTGAAATCTTTCCTGGCCAAGAGTTGATTATTGCCGCTGTAGAAGAACCCACAAAACCTGCACCTCCAATAACCCCTGCACCTCCCGGCTACACTATTCATGTGGTTCAACGAGGTGAAACATTGGGTGATATTGCCCGTCGCTACCGAATCTCCTTAGAAGAACTGGTGCGAGCCAATCCCGGTCTGGTTTATCCAGGCCTTCGTCTGCGCGTGCCGGAAGTTGCACCCGGACCGGTTAGACCTCCTGAAGAACACCTCGAAACAGAGTGCTTTCGGCTCACCTTGTCCACCGATCGCACCTCTTACCCACGTGGTACACCGGTCACCATGAAACTTACCAAAACCAATACTTGCCGGCGGACACAAACCCTCACCTATCTTACCGGGCAACGATATGAATTTGAAATTAGGCAGGACAATCGTCTCATCTGGCGTTGGTCAGATGGTCGCGCATTTAGCCAAGCCGTCCAACGTATCCATGCTCGGCCTGGAGAAACACTGGTTTTCACCGAGCAATGGCCCCAAGTGGATAGTGCCGGCAGACAGGTGGAACCCGGCCGCTACCGTGTTGTAGCTTGGAACACAGCCCGTGAATTGCGCGAAGAGGTTATTACCATCTACGTAGAACTTCGTTCATAAGCAGACACTATTTCCGCCTGTACGCTCGGTTCTGTTTCTAGATCCAAGCGTTTTTCTAACGCTGACTGAACCTGATAACCACCATAACAACCAAGACTCCAAGCTGCTGCAGCCCGAATCGATGCCCGTGGGTCTAACAATAACCGAAGTAAAATCGGAATCACTTCTTTTTGACCGGAATTGCCCAAAACTAGTACTGCATTGCGCTGAAGCACAGTCCGACCGCGCCAAGCAACGCTGCTTGACCCATATTGGTGTCTAAATTCCCTATTAGTTAAAGTTGCAAATTTTATAAGATCCACCGTCACCCCTTCTCGGGGTGACTTTTTTATCAACGGGCATGCTCTAAGGCAACTATCGCAGCCATAGAGACGATTGCCTAGCTGTGAACGTAACTCGTCAGGCATAATCTCCTTAGCCTGAGTCCAGTAAGATAGACAACGCCGGTAATTTAGCCGATAGGGGACCGCAAGTGCATTTGTTGGACAAGCATCCCGGCATTTCCTGCACCTTAAACAACTATCGGTTAATGGGTGATCCGGAGCCAAAACTGCATTGGTGGCTAAGCCACCTAGAAAAAAAGCCGGGCCATGCTGGGGTCGGATTAGAAAACTATTTTCTCCCCAAACGCCCAGCCCAGCCCGATAGGCCAAAGCTCTTTCCACCAGCGGTCCGGTATCCACAAATGGAAATACCTCCGCCTGCGGAACTTGACTCTGTAAAAAGGTGCCTAACTCGGACAATTTGTCTATCAGCACTCTATGATAGTCTAGCTCGTAAGTACCTGCGGCGAAATATCCCTTTAGCGTTCTACCTGTGCTCGGACCTACGGTGGGCACTTGGTAAGGAAAGCCCACCATAACTATAGACTCAGCTTCTGGCCATACCAGCTTAGGATCCGTTCGCCGAGACACTGAGTCCACGGTGAATGGAATTCTGCCCCCGGTCCGAGATATCTGTTCTAATATAGTTCTCGTTTCTTCAAGAGGTGCAGCTTTAGTAATCCCTACCGGGGATAGACCTAGTTGTCTGGCTTTATCTTTAAGACGATAGCACAAGGTACTCACGTTGTTGATCATGCTCCTTGTTGGGGTCCCGCTACTAATACTTCAGCCGGCACACTGAACTTTTTCATGTTAGCTGTAAATCTTGCTGCCAATGCCACAGCCGCCTCATGATACTCATCTTTATTCTCCCAGGTGGCAGCTGGATCCAATATCTTAGCCGGCACACCGGGGCAAGTATCTGGAATAAGAACCTGAAACACTGGGTGAGGTGTACAGCTAACATTCTTAAGAGAGCCGTTAATTGCAGCCCTCACCATCGCCCTGGTGTAACCCAAGTTTATCCGCTGCCCTACCCCATATTGTCCACCCGACCACCCTGTATTAATGAGAAACACGTCTACATCGTGCTTATCAATCCGTTCAGCCAAAAGGCGGGCATAGACAGTGGGATGTAGTGGTAAAAACGGTGCTCCAAAACAAGTGGAGAAAGTCGCTTGGGGCTCGGTAATACCCCGCTCCGTACCTGCCAATTTGCTCGTATAGCCTGAAATAAAATGATACATGGCTTGCTCCTTAGTCAGCTTGGCCACAGGTGGAAGTACTCCAAAAGCATCAGCCGTAAGGAAAATAACAGTCTGTGGATGGCTACCGGTACCGCTTGCCACCACTCCCGGAATATGTTCCAAAGGGTAAGCAGCGCGAGTATTTTCTGTTAAAGTATCGTCTTCATAATCAGCAATTCGAGTAACAGGATCTAGAATGACATTTTCCAATACAGCACCGAAACGGATAGCATCCCAGATTTGAGGTTCATGTTTTCTTGACAACCGAATAGCTTTGGCATAGCAGCCACCCTCGAAATTAAAGATACCGTTATCCGACCAACCGTGTTCATCATCGCCAATCAGAAACCGCTCTACATCAGTAGACAACGTAGTTTTACCAGTTCCGGACAAACCGAAAAACAAAGCCGTATTGCCATCTCGGCTTGTATTGGCCGAGCAATGCATGGACATTACATCGCGTAAAGGCAGAAGGTAGTTCATTACACTAAAAACCGATTTCTTAATTTCGCCTGCATACGAAGTCCCACCAATTATCACCAGCCGCTCCTCAAAATCAAGAACAATAAACGCTTCGGAGTTAGTACCATCTATTGACGGGTGGGCTTTAAATCCAGGAGCTGCAATAATAGTAAACTCCGGTACATGTTCCTGTAACTCAGTCGCCGACGGGCGTCTAAACATCTGGTGAGCAAATAGGTTTTGCCAGGCGAACTCATTAACCACTCTGATAGGCAGTTGATAGGACGTATCAGCACCGGCAAAGCCGTCAAAAACAAACAATTCTCTTCCTTGGAGATAGGCTTGCAAGCGATGATACAATCCGTCAAATTGTTCCGGAGTAATGGCCTGATTGTTTTCCCACCAAATCTGGTCATGAATAGAAGGTCTATCCACCAAAAACCTATCCTGTGGTGACCGTCCAGTGTATTTACCTGTAGCTACCCTCAAAGCACCGGTAGAAGACAATACCCCTTCACCTCGACAAAGAGCCATCTCCACCAGCCTAGCTACCGGCAAATTATGGTGTGCTGATTCTAAATTAGCAATCCCAAGTCGTATATTATCGATATTGTTGTTTAGCATCATTACTATCATCCTTTCTGTGAAATTAACTGCATTTTAATCTATGAAAAACGGATACTAACTTCTACGTTGGCACAGAGACTATTATGAGCTAATTGGTATTAATAAATTTGTGTAAAGTCTGTTCATAGACCTGTAGATCATTGGAAGAAAAAAGTACAAACCTGACTTCATCCAATGCATCCGGGTATTTTTCCACAAATTCTTTTACCGCTCTTAAAGCAATGGTTGCTGCCTCTCGAATAGGAAACCTGTATGCACCGGTACTGATAGACGGAAAGGCCAATGTGCGAATCTGGTTCTCCTGGGCTAGATTAAGGCTGTTGCTGTATGCCTGATATAATAGATCCGGTTCATTTTGGGTCCCGCCATGCCAAATAGGCCCCACTGTGTGAATAACATATTTGGCTACCAAGTTACCACCGCCGGTAATCACTGCCTGCCCTGTAGGACAACCGCCTTGTTTTGCCCTAATAGCTAAACACTCTTCGTGCAGCTTGGGCCCCGCCGCTCGATGGATAGCTCCGTCTACTCCACCACCACCTAACAAACTGCTGTTAGCTGCATTAACAATAGCCTCTGTTTTCTGCTCTGTAATGTCCCCTTGCACCAACACTAACTTCGTTCGTCCAAAAGTAGCCTGCAAGTCTACTTCCTCCTTATAAAATTATAGTGGCGACAATTTGGCCGCCTTTTGTACTGCCTGTGCAACTTGAGGTGCCACTCGTACATCAAAAGCATCCGGTAAGCAAAACTCCGGTGAAAGTTGTTCCCCCACCAAGCTAGCCAACGCACGAGACGCTGCCAGCTTCATTTCATCGGTAATCTGAACTGCTCGTGCGTCGAGAGCACCACGGAAAACGCCGGGAAAAGCCAGAACATTGTTCACCTGGTTGGGGTAGTCCGATCGTCCTGTTCCCACCACTGCTGCGCCAAAGGCCCGCGCCTCATCAGGAAAAATTTCAGGCACCGGATTCGCTAAAGCAAACACCACTGCTCCCTTAGCCATGGAAGCCACCATCTCACCATCCACCGTATCAGGGGCCGAAACACCTATAAATACATCTCGACCGCGCATAGCTGTCCGAAGATCACCCCTAATGCCTTCTTTATTGGTTTGAACTGATAGCTCTTCCTTAACGATGTTGTTCTCAGGCCGGCCTGGATAAATAACACCTGACCGATCACACAACACCACATCGCCTACACCGGCCAGCAGCAATAAGCGTGCAATAGCCACACCTGCCGCCCCAGCACCACTGATTACCACTGCTGAATCGCGCAGTCTCTTCCCTACAACTTTGAGTGCGTTAACCAATCCAGCCAACACCACAATAGCTGTCCCGTGTTGATCATCATGAAACACAGGAATATCAAGTTCGGCCTTCAGCCGTTCTTCTATGGCAAAACACCGGGGTGCACTAATATCCTCTAAATTAATACCACCAAAAGTCGGTGCCAAGAGCTTTATGGTTTCTACAATGACATCTTCGTCTTGAGTGTCTAAACAAATTGGAAATGCATCTACCTGTGCAAAAGCTTTGAATAATACCGCCTTGCCCTCCATAACCGGAAGAGACGCATGAGGTCCAATGTTGCCCAACCCAAGTACCGCACTCCCGTCGGTCACTATTGCTACTAGATTCCCTTTTGAAGTATAAGTATATACTTCCTCTGGTCTTGCAGCTATAACTCGGCATGGTTCCGCTACTCCCGGTGTATATGCTAGCCCCAAATCATCCTTATTTTTAAGGGGCACCTTGCTTTCCACGCTGATCTTACCGCGATTTTCCTTATGTAGCATCAATGCTTGTGTGTTAAAGTCCACAAAGAATACCTCCTGTTTCTTCGCAGGTTCTTTGACATGGTTGTGTCCCTTTATTACCTGTCTTATTTGCTCCTTGGCTTCTTGTTATTATATACCATAATTCCAGCAACGGTATCGGTTATAATGTTGATAGCTTATTATGTCCCTTTTCATAAAGATAGCTTAAGAAAGGAGTTCATTCTGAAATGCTTTTGGATCGACTGCCCCGTACCTTCTACGCCCGTTCAGCTCTAGAAGTAGCCCCCGATCTACTGGGAAAGCTTCTCGTCCATATCACTACGGAAGGTTTAACCTCTGGCTACATAACTGAAACCGAAGCCTATATGGGACCCGAAGATAAGGCCGCTCACACATACGGCGGCCGGAAGACAAAACGTACCCAGGCTATGTTCGGTCCGCCTGGGCACGCTTACATTTACCTCATATATGGTATGTACCATTGCTTTAACGTAGTAACAGCAACCGAAGGCCAGCCCCAAGCAGTACTTATCCGTGCCCTGAAACCAAAAGACGGTATTGATCTTATGTTAGCCAGGCGCCAATTTAAGACAAATCACCAGCACATTAAAACAAAGAGGTTGCATCAACTCACAAACGGTCCCGGAAAACTTTGCCAAGCCTTGGCAATCACCAAAAAACAATATGGTCATGATCTCACAGGAGACACCCTCTTCATAGCTCCTGCTGAAACAGTATCACCACAGGACATTACCACTGGACCTAGAATCAACGTGGATTACGCCGATGAATGGGCACAACTTCCCTGGCGCTTTTCCTGGAAGCAGCGCCCTTAGTTATCCACTGTT
>DUNI01000199.1 GCA_012839445.1 Bacillota bacterium | reverse complement strand
TATGCTTGATGAATTTAGCGCTGGATTTTCCAGTGCTAATGTTTGATGTTTTTTGGGACATATTCGCTTTTACTTGACAGGTTTTTACTTTGGTCATTGTGATTCTTAGTCTTCCGAGGACGCAGCAACTTCTGCTCGCAGTCGCAGTGTATGGACAGCCTGGGCTAGTTGTTCTATTTCTTGGGCATACGCTTCTTCCATTTCCGGTGATAACTCTGTAGTGATTTGCTGTAATTCACGATTTAAATCTGATAAGGTAACACGCTCAGTTGGCGGGGTTAAAACAGTTGGCTGATGCAAAGCTATACCTTCTGCTGTAATTTGAACGCTCTGTTTCCAAACAGGAATACTAACTGTAACACCCAAATCCTTTCTTAAAAGCTCGGCTAGTGTTGAAAGTGCATCTTGTTCACCATGAACCAGGAATACTTGTTGGGGCAATTTGTGGAAAGCTTTAACCCAATTAATCAACGCATTCTGATCTGCATGTGCAGAATAGGCACTGAGGCTGTAAATTTGTGACTTGACTGCTATTTCTTCTCCAAATATACGAACCTTGCTAGCACCTTCCAATAGTCTACGTCCAAGTGTTCCCTCGGCCTGGTAACCTACTAATACAACACTTGATTCTGGACGCCAAAGATTGTGTTTTAAGTGATGTTTTACCCGTCCGGCGTCACACATACCGCTGGCCGAAATTATTATGCTACCGGTAGCTTCTGTGTTAAGCCACTTTGATTCTTCTACTGTTCTAACAAACTCCAGATTATCAAAGGAAAGTGGCTTAAAGCCTTTCTGTAACAGCTGCCAAGTCTCATGGTCGTAATAGCCGGGATTTCTAATAAAAACTTCAGTGGCTTTTGTAGCCAAAGGACTGTCCACATACGTGATTACTCTAGACGGTATCTCTCCCTCACGATAAAGAGCACTTAATTCGTATAGCAAATCTTGCGTTCGTTCTATGGCAAAGGCAGGAATGATCACGTTTCCCTGGCGAGCAACTGTGTCACGGATAATTTGTGCCAGATGAGGGCGTCTTTCTTCGCGTGGTTCATGAAGGCGGTTGCCATAGGTCGACTCAAGTATTAGATAATCAGCTGCTTCAATGAGGGCTGGGTCACGGATGATAGGTTGTCCACTGTTACCGAAATCACCAGAGAACACCAACTTAATAGTTTCATTATCTTCTGTAAGCCACATTTCAATAATAGCCGATCCTAGAATATGACCGGCATCACGAAGCCTAAACTTAATCGATGAGCTTAAAGAGATGATTTCATCATAGTTGACGCCTAAGAATAAGGGTAGCACAGCCTCGGCATCGGCCACGGTGTAAAGTGGTGCTTCAGGAGGCCTACCGGCACGGGCTCGCTTTCTATTTTTCCACTCAGCTTCCATTTCTTGAATGTGTCCGCTATCTGGTAGCATGATACGGGCTAAATCAACGCTGGGACGAGTGGCGATAATCTTACCCTTAAATCCCTCTTTAACTAGGCGCGGTAGCAAACCACTATGATCGATATGGCTATGAGTTAAAATAACGTAATCTATATCAGTAGGAGAAAAAGAAAAAGGTTCATAGTTGCACTTACGAATTTCTTTCTTGCCTTGAAAAAGCCCACAGTCCACAAGTAACTGGCAGTCCCCGGTATTGAGCAAAAAACATGATCCGGTAACTGTACCGGCTGCACCTAAAAAATGGAGTTCCGCCATTCTTATCCCCTCCCAGATTCAATTCTTTGTTTAGTTTTCTAGTAATTGAGCGATATGGACCATGATGCGGTCGGCCAGTATTCGGCCATTGGACCGATCCTTAGGATCCAGATCATCAAAGGCTATTGCTGGCCCAAATCTTACCTGCACTGGCCCCTTACCTCCCGTTCCTTTTATACCTACCGGTATCAATGTAGCCTGAGTACGTAGGGCTAGCACTGCTGCCCCTTGCTCGGCCGGTCCTAGGTTTTCGGATTTGCTCCGGGTACCTTCTGGAAACATTCCTAAAACAAGGCCATTCTTTAAAATAGTCAACGCCTGCTTAAAAGCTCTTAGGTCAGGAGAATCTCGCTTAACGGGAAAAGCTCCCATAGTTCTAAAAACCCAACTTACCACTGGATTAACGAATAGCTCTTGCTTGGCCATAAAACATACCGGTCGTGGACAAGCTACGCCTAGCGCAGGCGGATCTAAGTTACTAACATGGTTGGCTACCACTATTACCGGTCCGTTGGCGGGAACATACTCACGTCCTTCAACCTTTAAACCCTTAAATAAGCTGAGGTATATTCGTACTATTATGGCGATAATTGAATAGAGCAGGTCTTATCCCTCCCTATTACGTTTTGTATTTCTGTTCTCGTTGTTTGACGAGCGATATGATTTTCTGGACTACCTCTTCAGCAGTGAGATCACTGGTGTCTAGAATGTAAGCATCAGGTGCTGGCTTAAGGGGCGCTATTTGTCGGCCAGAGTCTTCTCGGTCGCGTTGTAACATTTCGTTTTCAACGGCAGATACTGATAAGGAAAAGCCTTTGTTT
The DNA here is from genome assembly GCA_012839445.1 of Bacillota bacterium. Classification (GTDB taxonomy): domain Bacteria; phylum Bacillota; class DTU030; order DUMP01; family DUMP01; genus DUNI01. Next base: position 23,212 of record DUNI01000199.1, on the reverse strand, counting down.
GAGAGCTCTTGTTGTCTTCTGGCTACCCTAGTAGCTAGATCAGCAGTAAGAAATATTTTAACGTCGGCAGCCGGTAATACTACAGTTCCTATGTCTCGCCCATCCATTACTATTCCACCCTGGCGTCCTAAGTCTTTTAGTTTATGGGTAACTTTGCTTCGTACTGCCGGTATCTTAGCTACTTGGGACACTTTACGATTAACGTCCGGCGAGCGGAGCTCAGCAGACACATCTTCCCCAGCAATAAAATAAACGGGGCTACCATTAGATTTAAGTTTTACTTCCAAATCTGGCAATTCAGCTAAAATAGCTAAGGTCTTATTGTCTTTAAAGTCAACTTCTTGTCTTAGGGCAATTAGGGCCACCGCCCTGTATAAGACACCGGTATCTATATGAGCATAGCCGAGAGCTTGTGCTACTCTACGGGCGGCAGTGCTTTTACCTGAGCCGGCAGGCCCATCAATGGCTATTTGCATTTTATTCACAGCTAACATTAACACCTACCTTGGCATCATAGTTAAGTTATTTCCACACCCACCATACGTAACTTTTTTCTAAAGCTTGTAAGTGGGACTGGTAGCTATGAGGAAGCTTGTCCGGCTGCTCGGTACAAAGCAGCCACCTCTTCTTTCGTTAATGATCTTGTGTGACCTAATGGAAGTTGGCCTAATGATAATGGGCCTAATTTGTGTCTAATAAGACGTTGTACCGGGAAGCCAATGGCTTGAAACAAGCGGCGCACTTCCCGTTTCCGTCCTTCTGCCATAACAACGTCCAAGCGGGTACCTTGGGTCCAGGTTCCTACTATAGATACTCTCTTAGCATGTGCCAATCCGTCTTCCAATACGATTCCTGTTGTGAGCTTCAGTAGTTTGTTCGCTTGAGGCTGCCCTTTTACCCAAACCTCATAAGTTTTTGTTACCTCAAATCTAGGGTGAGTTAGCATGTGAGCTAATCTGCCGTCATTAGTAAGAATCAATAGGCCTTCGCTATTGAGATCCAGACGCCCAACAGGAAATAGACGCACCTTTTTGGGGATTAAATCCATCACAGTGGGACGACCATGAGGGTCATGAACAGTGGTAATATAGCCAGGTGGTTTGTGAAGTAAGAGATATACTTTTGGAACTCTTAAGTTTAAAACATTATTATCCACCTTTATTATGTCATTTTCCGGGTCTACCTTCTGTCCTAATTGTGTAATCACAACATCATTCACCTTAACCCGGCCGGAAATAATCAGTTCTTCTGCTCGGCGACGCGAACATATACCGGCTCGGGCGATGGCTTTTTGCAGCCGTTCTTTCACAATAATCTCCTCTTCGCTAATCATAAATGCCACTAGGTGGCACTAACCAGGACAAAACTGGAACTAGTTATATCTAGTTTTAGGCTAGCACAGGGCTTGATTGTAAATCCCGGTGAGGTTACTGGTGGCAACTCGTTCGGCGATTTGATTTGGGTCAGTGCTATACAGGTTATTTTCTAGCATGGTTTGGAAAAATCCTGCTCCAGAAAAGGTATAACTTTGATAACCAGGACGGTTTCGCTCTAAATCATCGCCAATTGCTGCTATTAGCGCCCCGGAAGCGAGAGCTTTGGGTAAAATTAAGGGTTCTATTCCTAATGCATAGCAAACAGCGTTATGCCCTGCTAGGAAGCCAGTGACGATGGCCTCAGTATGGCCAACGGCTGGGCCTTGTTTTTCCCCAGCTACAAGAACATTGCTCAAGCCGTCTACCTTGAGGGTAGAGTCGCGATAGGCCATGGCTAGCAGGCGCATTGAGTTACCTTGGCCGCCCGCTAGCGGGTCAGAATAACGAACCAATTCGAAACCAGGAACCTGCCTAAGTGCCTCTAATGGGAAAAAGGGTGTCATTAATTTGACCGCACCAGTATCTAGAAGAATAATATTGGCGGCGAATTCATTTTGTGCATACTGTTGACATACTTTGAGCTTTAGTTTTTGCGGACGAACTAGATCTATCGGCAATGGTACTACAACTACTCCGCACTGTTTCAGCCTTTCTTGAATTTCAAGGGAGAGAGACTCAGGACACAGTTTACACGATCCGCTCATGGCACCAAAGCTACCATCTAGCTTTAATAGGGAGTATTCTTCAGCGCCTGCCATTTTTACCAAAGATGTTCGGGGACCAAAAGCTGGGCAACGTTGTATGCACAAAACGCATCCATGGCCATGACGCCAGCAATTACCTGGTGGACCCGAGGTACCTGTAGCATCAATAAAAGTGTCAGCCGGCACAACCTCTCCAGACTCTAAAATCACACTTTCGACTTGTTCTTTTGTTTGACTTACTCCTGCTACCCGGCTCCTAAAATATATTTGTACGTCTCGTTGCTTTAGGAGATGGCGGATAATCGATTCTACCTTAATTACATCATATAAGCTAGCATGATCATGCCCGGGAAAACTTATGTTCCGATGGCGGTATGTTTTCTCAAGGGCTTCGAACATTATGTGACCGCCTAGAAAAGAAGTTTCTAAGGCCGCTGTCATTCTTCCGTTATTTAACATGATACCCCCGACTAAACCTGCACCCAAGAGCATGTCTGTCCGTTCCAGTAATATGACTTCAGCGCCAGCCTGTTGGGCAGATATAGCAGCGGCACAGCCAGCCCAACCTCCGCCCACTATTACTATTCTCGGTATCTTAGCCATTAGTTCAGTTGCCTCCTCTGAAGCTATACTGAGCCTTACATAGCGGAACACGTTTTTGACCGAAATGGTTGGTAAGACAACTACCGCACAAGCCTTCTCCGCAGCACATAACATTATTTTTTGTGTGTACAAATTCCGCTTTACTGCCGATGCTGCACAGCATAGTCAAGATGGTAGTCTGAAGCTCCTCGGGTCCGGCACAAATTACTAGTGATGGCTCTAACTGTGTCAACTGGTTCATAATTATCTTCGCACCATATCGACGTAAGCTGGAGACTTCGTTAACTTCAACGCCATATTTTCTCAAAGTCTGTCCTACATAAATTAAGTCAGTGCTTCCGGGTGCTAAGCAAGCCCAGAGTCTATTCCCACCGCGCAACAAAGTTTTAGCGGCCAATACAAGAGCCGACTGTCCTGTTCCACCTGCTACCATTATCACGTTGGCATCACGTGTTTTTTTTAGGACATGACTGTTCGTTAGGGCCCCATAATAAGGGCCTCTAATAATTACTTGACTGTCTGTTCTCATTAAGAGGGACGACTTGGGTCCGATGCAATTAACTACTAACCACACTTCGTCCGCTGTAATATTCACAATACTGATGGGAACAGCAGCATAATACGGTGCATCAGCTGGACGTAGAAATAAAAATGTACCGGCATGAGCAAACTTCGGAAGCCAGCTTGTCTTTGGGCGAAAACGTAAGTCTAGCAGGCTAGGAGTCAAGCGCTTCTTATTAACAAGAACTGTGCATTCGCTTCGTTTATTAATTACACCTTGGCTAAATTGATAATTTAAATAACTGCAGCTACCACTCCAGCGACAATCGCAAAAATCTTCGCCTGATAAAAGTGAGCAAGCTAAACACGTGCCATTTTCAGCTAGGTGACAGGGACAATATTCGCTACCGGCATCGACACATGTTAAAGACCACTGCCCTTCCATGAGATACCACCTCCTTACCCAGACTATGAACTGGAATAAGAAATGGTGTCAGGGCACTAAATCTAAGAGCCTAGAATAACATAGGCAAGAGTGCCCAAAAACCATGTGGAGGTGATAGACATTGCACTTGGGCATTGAATTGCTAACATTGGCACCATTAACACTAATTGCTCCAGCTTATGTTGAGCTGTTCTTGTCAGCTGGAAAGCATGTGATCTCAACTTCGTTTGGCAAAGACGAGTACGCTTGTTCGGTAGTACTGGTACCTCATAGCAGGGTAGCTGCCACTGGTCGCAAATGTTTGTTTCTTAACCACCAAAGACCCGCGTCTCTACATCAGGCTGGCCCGACAGAAATAGTAGATGTTGCCAACTTTGTGTCAGGACGGGAAGGCTTTCACTTGTTTATCTCGTCCTCAATGTCGCTAACATCTGCGCAACTGGCAAGAGACTTTTATCTAAATATTGTAACCGAAAAAGGTTCAGAGATAATAACATGTGATCAGAAAATGATAGAGCATACTGGGAACGGTCGGCTTGTTATTCATATGGGGTCGCTAGTGGAAAAGAGTTGTCTTAATATTGCAGATACGACACTAACTAATAATTAGCCCCACAGAATCCGAGCGAATAGCACAGCAGCCATTATGCCTGCCGCATCGGCCAGCAACCCGACAAGTAGGGCGTAGCGAAACCGCTTTACTCCTACGGATCCAAAATAGACGGCCAAAATATAAAATGTTGTATCTGTGGCTCCCTGGAGTGCCGAGGCCATAAGGCCTAACAATGAATCGGGGCCGTAAGTCTGGAGAGCATCTACCATGAGAGCAAAAGAGGCACTTCCCGAAAGAGGGCGTGTTAAAGCCATAAGTAATAATTCAGGGGGAAATCCTACAACAGCCAGCGGACCTTGTATGGGTCGAAGAACCAACTCCAGTAAACCGGAAGTCCTAGCAGCACCGATAGCCGTTAGCATGGCTACTAGATAGGGGATCATTTTTACGGCTAGTTCAAAGCCTGCGGTAGCACCCTGAATGAAGACCTCGTATACTTTTACCCCACGCAATTTAGCTATTAACAAAATCAACCCAATGAATAGCGGTACCACGTTATCGCTTAAGCTAATCAAATGCAAAACCAATGGTTACCCCCTCCCCCACCATTGTTGGCAACAGCGATCAGCAATTACAGCTACCATAGATGCTACTACCGTAGAAAGAAATGTTATCCCCACTGTTGCTGCTGGTTTTGCTGAACCGGCAGCCGTGCGAGCGGCCAAAACAGCAGTAGGGATAAATGTAATACAACAGGTATTTAAGGCTAAGAAAGTACACATGGCCGGTGTAGCTTTATTAGGGTCAGGATTTAGTTCCTGTAATCGTTGCATGGCTCGTAGACCTAAGGGCGTAGCCGCGTTTCCTAACCCTAGCATATTAGCGGCCAGGTTTAGCACAATAGCACCGGCTGCCGTATCTGTAGCCGACACTGTCGGGAATAGAAAGGTAAAAATCGGTTTGAATACTTGAGCCAACATAGTTACGAGCCCGGCAGCCTCGGCAATACTCAAAATGCCTAGCCAAAAAACCATATTTCCAATTAAACTAAGCGTCAGTTTTACAGCTGCTTCCGCTTCTTGCAGAAGGACCATAGTTACGGCCGCCGGTTCGCCCTTTATCAAAGATAATGTCACGCCGCCAAACAAAAATGCGAACCAAATGAAATCTAGCATCTTCTCCCCTCCCTTACTGTCTAGGCTATGACTCATTAGTTGATGGAAGAACAAAGAGGAGGATTTCACCTCCTCTTATTTACGACCTTGTGGATTGTACTGTGGGGCATCTTGCCTGGGTTGGCTTTGATTCATGACATGGTTGTCTTCACGTCTGTCAACAAACACCTTCTTTTCACCTCCGAGGAGAGAGTTGACATACTCTAGGACTTGAGGTGCCAAATCAATTAAGCGATCATAAAAAGCCCGACTGTCTACTGGCAGCAAACGAACCTGTTCATTACCAACGACTAGGAAAGCAACAGGTTGAATGCTTACCCCGGCACCACTCCCACCTGCAAACGGAAGTGCGTTGCTCCCTTCATCTCCCATGCTGGTTTGGCCTCGGGAAGATTCATATTCTCCTCCGCCGGCAGCAAACCCAAAAGACACACGTGATATTGGAATGATCACGCTTCCATCAGAAGTTTCAACCGGATCCCCTACCACCGTATTTACGTCAACCATGTCTTTGATGCTTTCCATTGCTGTTTTCATTAGGCCCTGAATGGGATGTTCTGCCACACCTTTCTACCCCCTTGCTGAAAATCAGTTTTATTACAGTGCTTAACAGTTTTCACTGCAGCACTAATAATATGAAGCACCGGGAGATAGACTATGCAGCTGATATCAGTATCCAGGCAAATAGCACTAAATTCAGGCCGAATTGTAAGGTTTATTGTGCTTACACTAACGAGCAATTGAGTAAAAGCGTTAACTAGTCCCAAAACATGCCACATGATCCCTATTAAATATCCTGTTTCAGCCGCATCGCCAGTACCAACAATTGCATGCCCCCTAATATGTATGTGACTATGGGGTAGTAGCGAGCATAAAAAGATTTTAATCAATTGTGCGAACCGGATTAGGCTTATTAATTTAGTTGAATTACTGTCCACTATTTCTTTCGGTGACAATGATGCTCCTGGGCGATACCGATACAAAGGTACTGATAATTTGTGCTTAAACCAATGCCAACAAAAACCAAAACGAATATCTACTTGAAAAGGACCGGTAATATGTAGTTCCAACCATAGGTCGGATACCAAAACTAAAACCAGACTAACTGCAAGAATAACAACTAGGGAAAAGAGCACCCATATCATGGTTGTCACCCTCTAAACTGATCTTTTCCCCTATTTTTTCCCGCTTTACTAGATACATGCAAATCCCCGGAAAATCATTCCGGGGATTTGTGTGTATTTGTTTCTTCTGATGGCAGATGAGGCAAATCCTCTAAACTATTTAGGCCAAGACACTTTAAGAAAGTGGTGGTGGTTCCATATATTATCGGGCGACCTGGGCTGTCTTTTCTACCCTTTTCAGTAATAAGTCCCCGTTCCTGTAAGGTCGATAAAACTGCGTCCACACGCACTCCGCGAACAGACTCTATTTCCATGCGGGTTATAGGTTGGCGATAAGCAATGATAGCTAAAGTCTCCAAAGCTGCTTGGCTTAAGCGAGGCTTTTCGGGAGGTTGAAGCAGGCGCTGGATATACTGACTGTATTCAGAACGGGTAAAAAATTGTAGGCCGCCGGCCACTTCTCTTAACAGTACACCCCGACAGCTATTGTTCACCTGCCGTTTGAGTTCAGCTAAAGCCAGTTCGGTGTTCGCTTCGGATAGTTCGGCAGCAGCGGATAATTCCTTAACTGTTACTGGTCGAGCTGCTGCAAACAGCATTGCCTCCAGTAGAGCAATTAATGATTGCTCTTGCACGTTGGTCCCTCCTTGTGCGCCACCAGTATATCACCGAAGCGTATGGCTTGCCAAACACTAACATTACCTTGCCGCCAAAGCTCCAGCACAGCCAGTAGCACTGTAACCAGACGCAAACGTGATGGGTTGTTACCTAAATATCGCTTTATAGAGAGCGATTGGCGACAATCAAGATAGGTCTTCAAATCTAACAATTCTTCCTCAACAGTATGATACTTAGGCATAAACGTCATTGGACTCGGTCGAACAAATAGAGGTGCCATGCGCACCCATGCAGAAACAATTGTGTCTAGTTCCAACAACAACGGTTCCGGCTTCGATATAAGCTCGCCGTCTTCACATTGCACTGAAGTTATGGCGGTATAGGCAGCTTCCTTTTCCATAATCTCGCCAAATTTACGTCCAAGGTCTCGGAACAACCGGTATTGTCTCAAGTGATGTACCAACTGTTGGGTATCTTGGTCAGAACCAAGCTCATCTTGTTCCGGATCCACATGCTGGTTAGACGGCAATAGAACCCTGACTTTAATTAACAAGAGCCGTGTTGCCAAGATAAGAAATTCGCCGATTGCATCCAAATCGGTACAATCTTGAGCCGAAGTTACGTAAGACACATATTGATCCACTACTTGTGCTAAAGAAATAGCACAAATGTCTAACTCAGCATTTTCTATTAGATGGCACAGAAGGTCGAAAGGTCCGCTGAAGTTATCTAACTTAATTTGATAAGCCAATATATAATTCTCCTGGCGTCAAAAATCACGCAAATTCATTGCCTCACGCATCTCAACTAACGTGTTATTAGCCGCTATCTGAGCTTTCTTGGCTCCTTCACGTAAAACATCAAAGACATCATCCGGTCGACGTTTCAATTCTTGTTGTCGTTCATAGATCGGTGCCATTCGTTCAACAATAATATCTGCCAATCTTCTCTTGCAGGCCACACAGCCAACTTTGGCCCCACGGCATTCGTTGGCTACGCTCTCTTCTGTGTTTGAGGCAAATGCTTTATAAAACTGATAAGGCACACAGACTTCTGGATGGCCAGGATCAGTTTTTCTAATCCGCGCAGGATCAGTAATCATTTGGGAAACTTTGGTTCGGATTTCGTCCGGTGTAGAGGACATATGAATCTCGTTGCCATAACTTTTGCTCATTTTTCGCCCATCGATACCCGGTAGCCAGGCAAATTTAGTCAGCTTTGCTTCTGCCTCAGGAAAAACTGAACACTGGTAGAGAAAATTGAAGCGACGGGCAATTTCGCGAGCAATTTCTATGTGTGGAAGCTGATCTTCCCCAACCGGAATAGTATCGGCCTTATAAGCCAAAATATCAGCTGTCATAAGCACTGGATAGCCAAGAAAACCGTAAGTGGCGATGTTACGAGTCTCCAATTGACGAAGCTGTTCTTTATATGTTGGCACTCGTTCTACCCATGCTAGCGGAGTAACCATGGATAGTAAAAGATGAAGTTCAGCGTGTTCTTTCACGTTGGATTGAACAAACACAACGCTCTTGTCCGGATCCACACCTGCACTTAGCCAATCGATAGCAATGCTTAAGATATTGTCCTGTAGCTGGGAAGTGTCTTCGTAACCAGTGGTAAGAGCATGCCAGTCAACAATAGAAAAGTAACAGTCATATTCTTCTTGTAAATCTACCATATTTACTACTGATCCCAAATAGTTTCCTAAGTGTAATTTACCAGTGGGGCGCATACCATTTAAAACTCGACCTTTCACTAGATTCGCCTTCCTTTGCAGGGTAATACTAGAAGTGTAATAGGACTTTATATATGATACCAAACACTAAGAAATCAGTTAAGCGGTACAAAATATCATAAATACCGCTGGCCAACGGTATCAGGATTATATTAAGACCACGCATGTAAAGTAAAATTATGAGCAATATTGGCCCATATTGTTCATATTGTCCTAGCTGATAAGAAATTCGGCGTGGCAACAGTTCGGCTAGAACCTTAGATCCGTCTAGAGGTGGTATGGGAATAAGGTTAAATACAGCAAAGAAGAGATTGTACCACATAGCTAGCTCAAGAATTCCTGCCAGTACACTGTTAAAAGGAATAAACTGTAGTTTTAACAATATCAGTAAGATGGTAGCGGTAATGATATTAGCTACGGCACCGGCTAAGGATACTAGAATAATGCCTCGGCGACGTGGTCGTAAATACATGGGATTAATTGGTACGGGCTTGGCCCAACCGAAACGTAGAAGCCAGAGCATTAGTAACCCCAGAGGATCCAGGTGAGCCAATGGATTTAAGGTCATTCTGCCGCTGAGCCGTGCTGTGGGATCCCCCAGAGCATCGGCTGTTTTCGCGTGAGCATATTCATGAACGGAAATGGCGAGCAGTAACGCAGGTATGCGAAATATCATCTCGCGGCCGGAGGACAGCATGTACATCTTCCCTTCTAGCAGCCTCTTGGGGGATGCTGCCACTTAACCGCAATTATAGCATAATAACCCATTAAAAAAAAGTCGGATCAGGCGGCTCGTTATTTTAAGCTGTTTGCATGGGAATCTGTTCACTCCAACGGCCGCAACGGTCACCCCAACGAGCTAAGGTTTGTCCTTCTCCTTGTATTTCTACTACTTCACAACAATTGCTACAGCCATGACACTGCTTGCCCTTAACATCGAAATTCCAGTCACTTACCTTAAACCCACGAAAATTACTCTTGGCACTGTCAGTGGTTTTTCGGCGAGCTAGCACCGCAGCCCCCAAGGCACCCATAACAGCATGTTGTGTCGGAACCCAAACTTCCATTTGCAGAGCTTCTTCAAATGCTTGTTTCATACCAACATTGGCTGCAACTCCGCCCTGAAATAGAACTGGAGGAAAGATATCTTTTCCCTTAGCTACATTATTAAGATAGTTCCTAACCAGGGCTTGACAAAGCCCGCGAGCGATATCTTCCATGGAGTGTCCCAATTGCTGCTTATGAATCATGTCTGATTCGGCAAAAACAGCACAGCGCCCGGCTATTCGAACCGGATTTTGCGATCTCATAGCTAACTGCCCAAACTGTTCAATGGGCAATCCCAGTCTTTCAGCCTGACGGTCAAGAAAAGAACCTGTACCGGCAGCACAGACAGTATTCATAGCAAAATCAATTACCATACCGTCTCGTAGAATAATAATCTTGGAGTCTTGTCCACCAATTTCAAGAACGGTACGCACACCGGGCACTTCGTTGGCTGCAGCTATGCCATGGGCTGTAATTTCGTTTTTTACTATGTCGGCTCCCACCATGATTCCTGCTAGCTGACGACCACTTCCAGTAGTGCCAACTCCAGAAATAGTTATGTTTGAAGGCAGTTCGCTTTTAGTTCTAAGCAATCCTTTTTTTACAGCTTGGATAGGATTGCCTTGGGTACGCAAGTAAATATTTGCCAAAACCTCGCCATTTTGGCTTAGAACAATAAAATTTGTGCTTACTGATCCCAAATCAATTCCGAGATATGCCCTCAAAGGTAAAACCCTCCCTACATTGTGCCGGTACATCGCAGTTTCTTTTATGACATGTCTGCTGTCGGTTTCTTCGTGCCTGTAACAGTTCGCAAAAAGCTTCTAACCGAGTCTTTATCCCTGCCTCAGCTGAATGTTCGTCGAGCATAAGCGTAAGCACCGGAATATCTTCATCCATGCTAACTTGCGGTAGGATGCTTTTAGCTACAATCTCTGGCATACAAGTTAGGGGCGCTACGTGCACAACTCCGTCTATACCTGCTCTGGCATACTCGATAGTGCTGCTTATACTCTCTAGCCCATGCCCTCCGACAAAATGATTCAAATATGGAGCAGCTAATCGATAGTGTTCAGTGTCATCCCGAAGATGTAGTGTATGTAGAACCAGATTGGTCACCACCCAATCACTAAGATAAACCGACCGTATTACCTCAACACCCATTTCACCTAAAGAACGTTCAATGTCCAAGTTTACCGCTGGCTCCAGTATGGTGTATATTTCCCCTACTAATCCAACCTTCAGTGTATCTTTGGCTGTTTGGAGAGGAATCTTTCTTAGTAACGCCAGCCCTTGTTGGGTGGCTTCCTGTACAGCTTTTGTATTGTCAGCGTCGTCAATCCGTTCTACCATTTCTTTCCAAGCACGCATAGTACGCCCGCGCACAGCCTCTCGAGCCTGAATAGGATGCATCTCTTTAGCCATGAAATCCAAAGCCTTTAACTTAGCCCACGCTAATGCCCCTGCACGATACACAGCCAATGGGCTTGCCTTAGCCGTTAGACGCTTTAACCCGCGCAACAATAAGCGCCACTGCCCTTGTGGGGGCTCCAGTATAATCATATCTAGGTCAATACCAAGATCTGATAATATTTCCCTTTGAACTTGAGAGTAATAGCCAAATCGACAGGGTCCAACCCCGCCTGCCATCAAAATAGTATCGGCCCCAAGCTCTTTAGCCTCCAGAAAATTGCCTATATTAACCTTAAGTGGCAAACAGGCAAATTCAGGAGCATAGCGAGTACCTAGGGTAATTGTTTCCTGGCTGATGGCAGGAGGTACAATAACTTCAACTCCCAAACTGTTTAGGAGGGATCTTACAGGTACGTATAGGTAGCCCATGTGAGGAAATGTAACTTTCAAGATACGTGCCTCCACTCAATCATGTCTAGAAAAGCTTCCACGCGTGTAATTAATCCTCCTTCCCCGGTATGTTCGTCCAGTGTAAGAAGAAGAAATGGCATTTGACTTACCTTTTTAGCCCGTCTTTCTAGTAGTTCACCAACTAATGAATCTGGCCCACAGCCAAAAGAAACTACATGGATAATACCGCTTACAGATCCCTCTTCCAGATAGTGGCTAGCGGTTCCAACCAGTAATCGTCCTAGGCTCCAAAATAGGTGCTTTGGTAGTTTGGCCGCCTTCTGTTCTATTAACCTTGGAGGTAACATTTCCGGGGTGATAACACGATAGCCACGCCGATAAAGCTGATTGATAAGATTCATGTTAACGAACTCATCAAAAATATTGTAGGGATGTCCCAGCAACAACAAGTTATGATCTGAAGCCACATCTGGTTGACAACGTGAAAACAGAATATCAAGAGGCGTATGACCCTGTTGAAGCTTTTTGCGATACAAAGATAATTCTTGCCGTGCCTGGTACCAAGCAGCTTCGGCCATTCGGCGACTAAAGCCTAATTCCCGAGCTGCACGAACAAGGGAATGTGGCCAACTGTTTCTTCTTTCCCGGGCATTGAGTGTAGGAGTAATCAACTGGGGTAAATTGTAGCCACTGTGCTTGATCATATCAGGCAAACCCATGAACTTAGGGCAAATATAGGTATCTTTTTGGCAGCTAATAAGTCGAGGAACAAAAAGACAATCAACGTTTTTTGCCAAGGTTAAAATGTGACCATAACAGACTTTTACAGGCAAACAGGTTTCCTGTTCTGCTGCCATAACCCCTAGATCTAATATATCCTTGTCGGTCGGAGGTGAAACTACAACTTCCATCCCTAAATAACTCCAAAACTTCTTCCACAAAGGGAAGTAGTGGTAGAATAACAAGGCTCGTGGAACTCCAATTTTCACCCGAGATCACCGGACCTTTCCAAAAGACCGTAAAGCCCTAGCCCTTGGGATCAAAAACAAGTGCCATGATTACCCCAAGAACTATAGCCGCTACAAGCCCAACAGTGGTATTCTTGAAAGAACCGCTTAAGATGCCTATGGCTCCTTTAGCTTCTATCTCTTCCAGAATCCCTTGAACCATGGCATGGCCAAACCCTGTAAGTGGTATAGTAGCACCTGCTCCACCTAACTTTACTAGGCCACCATAAATACCCAAGCCACTAAGAAGGGCACCTAAGCAAACAAATAACACTAACACGTGAGCAGAGGTAAGAAGTGTAAGATCCATTAACAATTGCCCTAACGAACAAATAGCGCCGCCGACCAAAAAAGCTAGTAAGTACTCCAAAGCAGCTCCTCCTAAACTTTTTCTATCGCCACGGCATGGGCAATGGCGGGGATAGATTCTCCTTGCTGATAGGAAGTTGGGCTAAGCAAAGCCCCAGTACTAACCAGTAACATTCGTTGAAGGTTTCCGTTCATTAAACGAGGATAAAAGTAGCCTGAGAATACTGCTGCTGAGCAAGCACAGCCACTTCCTCCTGCATGTGTATCTTGGTCTGGATTGAAAATAAGAACCCCACAGTCAGTATAATTATTTTCAACGTCGTAACCGGCTTCAGCTAGCATATCTTGTGCTAAGCCCTTGCCTAAACTACCAAGATCGCCGGTGGCGATTACGTCATAATAGCTCGGCTGTCGACCGGTATCCTGCAAGTGTTGCTGAATGGTATCCACCGCCGCCGGTGCCATAGCCGATCCCATGTCATTTACATCTTTTATTCCCATGTCGATTACCTGTCCCACTGTTATTCCAGTAAGCGCAACCCCACTGCCGCTGCTGCCAACAATAGTAGCTACCGCCCCTGTCACTGTCCAGTGGGCAGTTGGTTTACGTTGAACACCAAGTTCAGTAGGGTACCGAAACTGCCGCTCAGCTGTTTGGTAATGGGACGATGCAGTGACCAAGACTTGCGAGACGAAATCCCCATCAAGCGCAATTCCGGCTAGTGCCAACGCTTCGCTAAAGGTAGAACAGGCTCCAAACAGGCCAAAAAACGGTACCGGAACATGGCGGGCAGCAAAGTTAGCCGCGATAATTTGGTTAAGCAGATCGCCGCCAAACATAATATCTAGATCACCATAAGCCAAATTTATTTGGGCTAAGGCTAGATCCATAGCTCGCCTAACCATTTTAGACTCGCCCAATTCCCAGCTTCTTTCACCGTACAGTGGATCAAGGACGATTTCATCAAAATAATTACCCAGCGGGCCATCCCCTTCTTTTTTCCCTACAACTGCCGCTGAGCTTAAAATGGGTAACGGTCGGCTAAACAAATAAGTTTGCTTGCCTACTTTTTTTTGGTTCAAATTTGAATCACCTACTCTTCACTAGCCAGTGAACAAATCCAACCATCACTGATGTTAGTGTGCCATAGACTAATACGGGACCGGCCACTACGAACATTCGGGCCCCGACTCCCAAGATGAAACCTTCTCTTTTAAACTCTAGAGCAGGAGAAACAACTGAGTTAGCAAAACCGGTTATAGGAACAGCGGAGCCGGCACCGGCAAACTTGCCTAGCTCATCATACCAACCTAAACCGGTCAGCAGAGATCCTAGAGCAACCATGACAGCTGCCGTAGGAGCGCCAGCTTCTTGCACCGACAATCCCAAAGCGCAACAGAAGTTGAGTATAACCTGACCGATAACGCAAATAAGTCCCCCTACAACAAAAGCAGCAATCACATTCCGCACTACGGGGGGCTTAGGTTTCTTTTGCTGCACCCGTCGTTGGTATTTTTGCTGCTTGCGCGTCTGATTTTCAGCAGCCACTTGATACCACCTCTTTGCATGTGCCAAATGAGGGAGAGCACCTCCAGGTGCCCTCTTAGTCCGTTCCGTCCACTGGGAATGCTATTTTGCAATTGGCTTTGTACTCGATGACGTCGCCATCTTTGACGTTGCCCGTAAGATTATAAATTTCCACGCCGGAAATGTTTCGCACCGTTTTTGATGCTTGCTGTACAGCGTCTTTCACGGCGTCTTCCCAGCTACTTTGTGACTCACCCACTACTTCTATTACCTTAATTACTGGCATTTTGATGCCTCCTCTCTACAGAAAACATTGAGACAATCCGAAGATATTTGGCGTGTTTAATTCCGCTATTAGTATGGCTTATCCCCCTAAAAACATACAAAAAGCGGGTACCTACCCGCTTTCTAAGAAGTACTTGATCCTTAGTAAAATCTGCTTTTCCAACCGTGAGATTTGCACTTGTGATAGGCCCAAAGCTTTAGCCACTTCAGCTTGTGTTTTATCAGCGAAGAAACGCTGGTGGATAATATACTGTTCCCGTGGTGCCAGCTGTTCTAACACCTGTCTTAACATAACGTGCTCTAGCCAGTCGTCATGATTTTTTTCACTTAGCCGATCTTCTAACTTCATTGTACTGGTTTCGTCTTTATATATTGGATCTGACAAAGAAGTGGGAACTTGGATTGCCTCCAAAGCACAAACTAAATCTTCTGGACTGACACCAATTTCAGTGGCGATTTCACTCACACTCGGTTCTCGTCCCAGGTGTTGTCCTAAGATCTGCTTTGCCCGGCGACCTTTGAAGGCAGTTTCTTTAAGAGCTCGGCTAACTTTGATTGGGTTATCATCACGGATAAAACGCCGGATTTCACCGATAATCATCGGCACAGCGTAGGTTGAGAATTGCACGTTGTAACTGGGATCAAATTTGTCCACGGCCTTCATTAACCCTATAGAGCCAATTTGAAAAAGGTCTTCTAACTCATATCCTCGGCCGACAAAACGACGGGCTATCCCCACAACTAATCGCAAGTTTTCGTTGATCAGCTGTTCTCGGGCTTCGATATCACCTTTTCTTGCCCGAGCAAGCAACTCAGCTGTGTTGTGTGGTCCTTGGCCACGCTCCGGTAGATTCAAACGGAGGAAATAATCAGTCATTGCCGAAGCCGCCCCTCTGTTGTTCCAAACGCTTCGACATTACAATACGAGTTCCTTGACCTACCTGGGACTGAACATCAATGTGGTCCATACAGGATTCAATCAAAGACAACCCAATTCCCATTCGCTCTTGACTGCAGGTAGTGGTACCAAAACGACGCACTGAATCTACATCTTCAATTCCACAGCCATTATCCTTTACCTCGACAAGCACTTGTTGTCCCATCAGTTTTGTCGTAATAGCGACGGGTCCTTCTGTGTCGGGATAAGCATGTACTACAACATTGGTTACCGCTTCAGAAACTGCAGTACTAATATCAGCCAGTTCGGGCATAGTTGGATCGAGTTGGCTAACAAAAGCGGCCACCGCCGTACGTGCAAAGGCAACATTTTCCACTTTACTGGGAAACTCTAGGTACATGGTATTGTCTGCCATGTTAGCTCTCCCCTCCCACGGCTTTCAAAGCTTCGGCTAAAGTCTGCACTTGCGGTATGATCTTGGTTAAACCAGAAAGTTCGAATACACGGCGAACTTGACCTTGGGCTCCAGCTATCATGGTGGCTCCCCCGCTTTCAGCTAGTCGTTGGTATCGACCTAACAGAAAGCCTAAACCTGAGCTATCCATAAAGGTTACATCTGTTAAGTCTAAAATGAGACCTGCTGGTATTTTATCAACCAACGCTTGTTCCAACTTAGCCCGAACAGCCGGGACAGTTGCCACATCGAGCTCGCCAGTTAGTTTCGCCACTAACCATGAACCTTGGTAAGACACGGTAATTCCCATTTCGTCCCCTCCTTTGGGATTCTCAATATTTACCAGGTACTTGTCTTATTCTCTTTCTTACTATTTTTACCTGCTAGCTGAAAGAAAATGGTATCAAAAAGGTTGTCCTAGAAATATTTCGTAGGACAACCTCTTAATAAGATTTATAACCGGTTCTTCATTGGCATTAGGCACAAAAGGTTGCTTAAATGTGCTTCTTTTTAACTGTTCATCTGGGCTTTGGTGTATCGGCTAAGATACCAATACTCATTTTGCCAGCCAAATTGTTAGCACTCGGCGGAACAAACCGCCGAAACCCAGCCGGCCAACGTTTTCTGTGGCCACTAGCTCTGTTAATCCTACAGATTGGCCATCTTTCTTAGCAATAATCTTGCCTAACACAGTTCCTTGGGCTACGGGCGCTTCCAACCAATCATCTGACAGCTCTAGTTCCCAGGTAACGTTGCTTTCTTCTCCTTTAGGTACAGTAACCGCCAACCTTCGGCCACACGATAACGGGAGTTCGTGCTTTGTTCCACGCACTATAGGTAACGTTGCTCTGACTTCTCCTTTGTCTGCTACCAGAAGAGAAGTGTAATTGGCAAATCCATAATTCAGTAGCTTAATGGCTTCTTGGAAATGACTTCTCGGTACAGGACATCCCAAAACAACACTAATAAGTCGGAAATTGTTCTTTTGACCGGTAGCTGCAAGACAGTAACCTGCTTTTGTGGTCCAACCGGTCTTTAAACCGTCCACTACATCTTCGTACCAAGCCAAGAGCTTGTTTGTGTTCCATAGTATAAGAGGAGGATCGTCACGGTACCTATATTCATAAATAGAGGTATACTTAAGAAGCTGTGGAAATCTGATAGCTTCAAGACACATAAGTGCAATATCATAAGCACTGGTATAGTGATTAGGATCAGGCATGCCATGCACATTAGCAATGTTAGTGTTTGTCATACCCAATTCTTGTGCTCTTTTGTTCATAAGCTCCACGAACTGAGCCTCGCTTCCTGCTATATGCTCAGCTATGGCCACACAAGCATCGTTACCAGAACCAACGGCAATACCAATCAGGAGCTCCTCTACTGTTCGCCTTTCTCCTAACTCCAAAAACACTACCGAGCCATCTCCGTCTACTTCACGATGAGCGTTTTCAGAAACAACGACTTCTTCGTCTAGCTGTAGGCGCCCCTGTTCTATTGTCTCCAGTGCTAGCAACATAGTCATGATCTTAGTTATACTGGCCGGTTCTCGCTTTTCATGGGCATTTTTTTCAAATAGTATGGTGCCGCTGGCTGCATCTATCAGTACAGCACTGACAGCTGAAGTATCCAATGGTTCGGCCTGAGCCGGAAGCACTACCATAGATACCATAATAAGACAAGCAATTAAGCAAGCCAAAACCCGAGTTAAGTTGCTCTTGCCCATACTGGATCTCCTTTCCTATGGCATTCAAAGGTAGCTTAACCAGTATGGGAACAGGCAATACATATGCGTCAGATGCGAGCACAAGTTTTTTCCAATAACCGAGCTAAGGAGGGACCCACTTTACCGGCTACATCCAATACTTGTCCATGGTGAGCTTCGTGGGCTTCCCCTCGAGCTATATTGGTGATAACTGAAATAGCTAAAACTTTAAGATCCGCATGGCTAGCTACTATTACTTCAGGTACAGTGGACATACCCACAGCATCGGCTCCCCAGAGAGAAAAGGCTTTGAGTTCGGCTGGCGTTTCAAAACTAGGTCCAGAAACACCTATATAGACCCCATGCTTAAGCTCAATTCCCATCTCTGATGCCACTGAGCAGACCAAAGTTGCAAGATCACGGTCATAAGCCGAAGTCATAGAAGGAAAGCGAGGTCCGAGTTCAGCATCATTAGGTCCGATTAGAGGGTTGGTACCCATAAAATTAATATGGTCTGTGATCAACATGAGATCCCCCGGATTAAGACTTGGGTTCATGCCACCGGCAGCATTGGTTACAACAAGAACATTCGCCCCTAACGCAGCCAACAGGCGCACTGGAAAAGTAACCTCAGCCATAGAATAGCCTTCGTAATAATGAAAACGCCCTTGGAAGCAAGCTACTTGTTTTCCCCCCCAGTCACCCATAACCAAATGACCGGCATGACCTCTAACTGTTGATACCGGCATGTGGGGAATGTCTTGATATGGAATCATCAGTCTATCTTCTATTTCTTCTGCTACCTGGCCCAAGCCAGAACCTAATATAAGACCTACTTGTGGAGAAAAAGAGCGTAAGCTATGAATATATTCGACTGCTTCAGCTACCTTTCTCTTGATTTCTCGCAATGGGTACAACCTCCTTTAGAATTAGAAAGCGATGCGGAAAAACCAGTACCAGGACCCTTCCAAGGCAGATCCAACATTTCGGCTACAGTAGCCCCCACATCGGCAAAGGTCCTGCGGGTGCCAAGACGTTGGGGAGTAATCCGATGTCCATAAACTAGCAGCGGTACATACTCCCTAGAATGATCTGTACTAGGCGTTGTTGGATCACAACCATGGTCAGCAGTGATAATTAGCACATCTTCTGGTTTCAGGTTTGGTAATAATCGGCTTAAGTCGCGGTCAAATTGTTCTAGAGCCTGTGCATATCCTAACGGATCATTGCGATGTCCATACAACATGTCGAAATCAACCAGATTTGTAAACACAAGATCCCATTTTGCACTCATTACAGCTTCATTAGTTAACGCCATACCTTCTTGATTGTTACTGCTATGCCAAACATCACTTAAACCCCGGCCGGCAAAAATATCTCCAATTTTTCCGATACCCAATACCGATTTACCTGATTTTAGAGCAACGTCCAGTATTGTTGGTGCAGGTGGGGGTAAAGAAAAATCCCGACGATTTGCAGTTCGGCGAAAACTTCCCGGCTTGCCAACAAATGGCCGTGCAATCACTCTCCCAACTGCGTGTGGACCTGTCAACAAAGTTCTTGCTTCTGTGCACATATCATATAGCTCTTCTAAGGAGATTACTTCTTCGTGGGCAGCAATTTGAAAGACGCTGTCACCCGATGTATAGATAATGGGATAGCCAGTGACTAAGTGCTGTGCACCTAGCTCCGCAATAATAGCGGTTCCTGAAGCTGGCTTATTGCCCAGCGTTCGTCTTCCGATCCGGGCTTCGAAGGCGCTGATGATAGAGCGGGGAAAGCCATGGGGGTAAACGGGGAATGGTATATCCAGTACAAGGCCCATTAGCTCCCAATGGCCAGTGGTAGTGTCTTTCCCCGGACCCGCCTCAGCCATCCTACCATATGCAGCTGCTGGTTCGCTGACATCTGCTACCCCTTTTACGGACACAATTTTTCCTAGCCCTAAGTACTCCAAGGTTGGTAACGCAAGTCCATCTGCAGCCTTGGATACATTGACTAAAGTGTTCGAGCCTTCGTCTCCGTAAAAAGCAGCGTCAGGCAACGCTCCAATGCCAACACTGTCGATTACCAAAACTATTACCGACATACCATAATCACCTCAACTTCTCTTGCTGCGAGGGTAATGCTGTTTTTGCATGAGGATGGCACCGCTGGTAGACTTCCAACAAATGTCGCGGTGTTACCTGAGTATAGATCTGTGTCGTGCTAATGTCGGCATGTCCAAGAAGCTCTTGTACTGTACGTAGGTCAGCTCCGCCTTCAAGTAAATGTGTGGCGAAGGAATGACGCAGCGTGTGTGGGCTTACGTCCTCGGGCAATTTAGCAGCACGGATGTATTGTTTCAGAATGAGCCAAAACCCTTGGCGTGTAAGTCGTCGGCCCTGGCAGTTCAAAAATAAGGCCTGTTCATTTTTACGCCGACCCAACAGTTCCCGTCGGCCTTTTTTCTGATACGTTTCCATTGCAACAGCAGCCTTTTCCCCCATGGGTACTATACGCTCCTTACCTCCTTTGCCTTGGCATCGGAGATATCTTTCCTTAAGATTGATGTCACCCAAATCAAGACCGACCAATTCCGATACCCTTAGTCCACAGGCATAAATCAGCTCTAACATGGCTCGGTCACGGAGTTTGGCGGGTTCTTTACCAGTTACCTGAGCTAGGAGAGTAGTTACTTGTGCTTGTCCCAAATAACGGGGCAAGTATAAATCCTGACGCGGTGTAACTATGTTACAAGCCGGGTTCTCTCTTATCAGCCCATCTTCCTTTAGAAACTGGTAAAAAGTACGAGCGGCAGCAGCGGCACGCGCTATTGATGATGGTGCCTTGCCGTTTTGACCTAACGTCTGAAAATAGCCAACGAGCACAACATGAGTAGCATTGCGCAGTGTGTAACCATTGGTTGCCAAGTAATCGGTTAGGGTTTCCAGATCACGGCGATAGCTGGCAGTTGTATTTAGAGATAGGCCACGCTCAGCAACAAGATAGGAACAGAAACGGTGGATATCCTGCTGGGATAAGGCCACATATGCCGTCTTGGTTTCGCTTTTCAAAGCAAAGCACCCCTCTAACAAAAACTATCATCCAAGTAAATAGAGCCGCACATAAGACTAAAGTAGCCAAGTAGCGGTTGTTTTTACCAACACCGGTGTTATGTAAGATTCTACCATGGAAGCTAAGATCATAGCCAGCCCCGCATATAAAATAAATAGCACGTAGCTCCAAAAAGGAACAGCCTCACGAAGGCTGTGACGCTTTAAAAATCGTTGCCGTAACACGCAAAAGGTGAAGCATGTTGCTCCGGCAGCTAAGAATAACAGTGCAGGGATAGAAAAAAGGCCATGCGGTAATATAGCGGTGGCCGCCAGTATAAAACCACGCCACCTTACTTCATGTACCAAGAAAGCTACAGTAAAGCCACTGCTAAAGCCTTTTGTAAAGACCAGAGTTAATGTGAGCGGAAGTCCGATTACAGTAAGTCCTCCCAACCACAACAAAATAGTCGTCTTAATGTTGGCCCATAGAGTGGGAAATAACAACTCGTTCCCCGCCGGAAGCTCCTCAGAAGAAATATCACCAACAAAAATCTGTAGATAATTCATCAGTTCGCTTTTTTGGTCAGTAGCCAGTGTCCGTACTGCTAGGGCCCCAAAGATTGATCCGGTAAGAAATAGCAACACTACGAAGAAATATATACCTAAGTTCGTACGGACGTGATTGATTACGTCTTCTTCCAGGCGTCGTAATTGCATACGCATCTCCCCCTGCTCGTCTACCCTCATCCATATGCAGGTCGTAAAGAGGCTATGCATTAAGTTCTTGGTTAGCCCAAAGGAGTGCAATGATAGTCTTGGCATCTTTGATTTTACCCTGATTTAACATGCCCAATGCTTTTGTTAACGGTATTTTTCTAGATTCCAGAAACTCGTCTGCATCAGTGGTACCTTGTGCCGGTGATAGATTACTGGCATTGAACAGATGGAGCAATTCCGAAGAAAAGCCGGGACTGGTATAAAAAGAATGTATATGCTCAAGCTGTTGAGGCCAAAAGCCTGTTTCTTCACTAAGCTCCCGGGCAGCACAGGCAGCAGGTTTCTCTCCTGGTTCTAACTTTCCGGCAGGTATTTCCCACAACTGTTCTCCAGTAGCATAACGAAATTGTTGTACTAAAAGAATATCATGGGAAGTAGGCCAAGCTAAAATAGCTACTGCCCCTGGATGATTAACCACATCTCGACAAGTCACCTTGCCATCGGGTAGTTTTACTAAAGCCTGCTCAACTCGAAAGATACGACCTTCATAAATAGTCTTAGTCTGCAGAGTGTCTTCGTCTAGATCCATACTCCTGTCACCTATCTTTCATATTTTTGTCCTTAGGGCATACTACATTTAGTAATCCATAAGCCCTAGGAGGTCTGATAATGGAGTACATGTTTCACCGGTCCGGCTTTATCTGGTGTGGGCCCATAAAGGAGTTGCTACCCTTTCTGAAGGGATTATCACAAGAACCTCTTACACTTAAACAGCTGATATCAAAGCACCTTGTCTAAAGCAAACCAGCCATTTTACCTGCCATCAACTCAGTAGCTTTTCAACCTAACTGGTGTCGTCTGGTAAGTTTTGCTTTCTCACAGTTGCTTCTCTATTTGAGAGAGCAATTCCTGCTGAATCACTGCTGACACATAGATAATGGTACTTAGAATTCCGGTAAAATACACTGCCAAAAATGATCTTATGGCCAGCAGAGAATCTATCGGGTAATCTCGAATACTTTATGCCATAAATCAAGTCTTAATACACCAACAACCAACCGTGTAAATTGTCGTGTAATGAAGATTGTTGTATAAAGCCGGCGCAATCTATTAGTATCATGCTATAATCATAGTACATCATTGTTATTGGCCCTGTAAGAGAAAATTTTACGGAAAATGACATTAATTATAGCAGGAATTTTCGAAGTTATGTCAAAGTAATTCTTAGCCGGCATTACTAACTAATTCTATTAATTGAAGGAAAGAATATAAGTCACGATTAAGGTATGCAGGTGTAGTTAGTTAGCAATAACCTTTGTGCTCCCATAATCCGGCATACCAAAGACAAAGGGGGGTTGCATTAAGTAGTCGCAATTATGGGAAAGGTAATACATTAGCACAAGGAGGTTACATTGATGGGTGAACAAAACCGAGAGACATTTGGCAGTAGAATAGGTTTTATCTTTGCGGCAGCAGGATCGGCTATTGGCTTGGGTAACATCTGGCGTTTTCCGTATTTGGTTGGGATGTATGGTGGAGCAGCTTTCTTAATAGTGTACTTAG